>JAJSLI010000092.1 GCA_021272315.1 Methylacidiphilales bacterium
ATCCGCTTTGAGACAACGAACCGGGGAGACACACCCCTGCCCTATGACGCAGGCCATCATTTTTACATCGCCATCCCTCATCTTGAGCGCGCCGAATGGACGCTCCACGTTCCCTGCGTCTCGTGGGGACGGCAGGCGCAGGACGGATCCATCATCGAAGAGGAGGTCAAAAGCGATCTCGTTCGCCTGGATGATGCGGCGCTGAGCGACCGCTTTCACATCAAGCCGCTCGGCGCCAAGGTGACGCTGCTTCACCAGGGCAACCAGCGCAAGCTGGTGTTCGAACTGAAACCGCCCGGCACCGTGCTGTGGTACGCGATAACAACGTGGACCCAGGAGGCCGATTCCGATTTCTATTGCGTCGAACCCTGGCTCGGTCTGCCCAACGCGATTCATCACGGCCAGGGTCTGCACCGCCTGCCGCCCGGTCAGACGGAAACCGCGACTTGCATCCTTGATGCCAGCGGGTGGTAAAAGCTACTCCACTACCGTCACGGTGATCGGTCGGGAATCAGCACGGCCAAGATCATCAACGGCCCGGATGACATGGCGTCCCGGCTGCAATTTCCAGAGAAGCGGGGTACTCGGTTCGGATACGCCCAGGTAGGCGGCATCGATGAACCAATGGAGATGCCCGCGGCTGGTTTCGGCGGTCGCCTCGAGATCAAGCACGTCGTCGTTTCCAGCCTCAAGACTGACATGATAAGTCAGTCCTTTTTCGGGTGAGACGATGTGCGGCCCCCCGGCTTCGTCGTGTTTGGCGACGGGCGCGGCCTGAGTTTCCTCGAAAACCAGGGCGGGCGGAGCGACGCGCGGCACGCCCGCGGACTGAAAAAGCCGGGCGAGATCGGACGGCCAAAATTCGCAAACCTCGGCGTGAGCAGTGGACGAATCATCGGGTTCACCGGAGAGGCGCAGGCCGGTGCGGTTGTCGATCCAGACGCGGCGATGGACATTGCAAGCCGCGATCGGCGATTTTCCGGGAATGAACCAGCCCTTAATCGTATGCGGACAATTGGGCCCGGCGATCATGCCGGAGACGGCGCAGAGATCGACCCGGCGCAGATTGAGATCGGGTGTGAACGTGAAGCAGGTCTGCTCCGGAACGGGTTCGCGCGCCCGCAGGGCATCGACGATGGAGAAAAAGAGGGGCGCGGCGGCGGTGCGTCCCACAAAATCGGGGTTGACTTCGCCGTCGAAATTGCCGATCCAGACCACGAGAACATAGTGGTCGAAAACACCCGCGCACCAGGCGTCGCGATAAGAGAATGACGTGCCGGTTTTCCACGCAACAGGCCGAACTTCGCCGGTGATGAGTGGATCGTTGACGGCATCGGGCCGTGTCGCGTTCTTGAGCATGTCGAGGGTGAGGTAGCTTGCCTCGGGCGAGAGAAGCGGTGCTCCCGCCGCGGACGGTTCATCGAGGGTACGGCGCAACGGGCGCAGGACACCGCGATTGGCCAGCATGGCGTAGAGCGTGCCGATCTCCTCCGGCGAAACTTCGGCGCTGCCGAGAGCGATGGTGAGGCCGTAATTCGACGCGGGCTGGAGTCCGCGGATTCCGGCGTCGCGGAGCAACGTGTAGAGATCGCGCCCGGGATTGAGACGGGATTCGAGATCGACGGCGGGAACGTTGCGGCTCTGGATCAGGGCGTCGCGCGCGCGGATCGGTCCGGCGAAGTTGTGATCGAAGTTCTCCGGATCGTAGCCATCGAAGCTGGCGGGCGCGTCCTTGAGCAGCGTGTTGGGCTGGATCAGACCCTCGTCAAGCGCAAGCGCATAAATAAACGGCTTGAGCGCGGAGCCGGGCGACCGTTGCGCGCGCAGGCCATCGACCTGACCCTGGATGTCCGCTCGGCGAAAATCCGCAGAACCGACCGCCGCGCGAATTTCCATCGTCTGGTAATCGATGAGCAGGACGCAGGCGTTCTTGAATCCATCAGCCTGCCGCGCGGCCAGATATTGCGCCAGTTGCCGTTCGGCCAAATCCTGCAAAGAGAGGTCGAGCGCAAGGCGGGTCTCGGCGCGGGGTGCAGCTTCCCGCAGCATCGTTTCCCCGACGAGATGCGGCGCGCGAAAGGGGAGGTCATGGGGGAGCTTCATCTGCAGCGGCATGGCCAAAACGCCGCGCAGCCGCTCGTCCCGCGGATGGCGGCCGAGCCATTGTGCCAGGAGGACGCCGCGCGCCTTGAGCAACGCCTGCTCGCGGGCCGGAGTGCCGGGCGAACGCCGGGTGGGGCTTTGCGGAATGACAGCCAGCGTCATCGCCTCGACCGGGCTGAGGTCGGCGGGTTCCTTGCCAAAGTAGATCAGGCTGGCCGCGCCCACGCCCTCGATGTTCCGGCCATAAGGCGCGAGATTGAGGTAGGCCTCGAGGATGTCGTGCTTCGAGCAGTGGCACTCGATATGGACCGCGGCCATGATCTGGAGAAGCTTGCCGGAGACCGTGCGGGTATTGAGATGATAATGGAGCCTCGCCAACTGCATGGTGATGGTCGAGGCGCCGAGGCGCGGCCCGCGCGCGCGCCAGTCAAAGAACGCGGCCCGCACGAGGGCCACCGGGTTAAAGCCGGCGTGCTTATGGAAATAGCGGTCCTCGTGGAGCAGCGTCATTTCGACCAACTGCGGCGAGATTTTCTCGAGCGGCATGTAGACGCGATAGCGGTCGTCCTCCGCGAGACCAAGCCGGAGCAGCCTGCCGTTGCGGTCCACGAAACAGGGCGAAAAGCTCGTTTCGTCGAGCAGGTGCGGCTTCGGCACCACCATGATTACAACGGCAAAGGCCACGGCGAACAAGACGCCGATTTTGCACAGCAAGCGGAAAAGAGCGAAGACGCGGGCGCGTTTCATGGCCGGGCTCAGTTCGTGACGGTCAAAGTCCCGGAAACGCCGCGGGCGCGGATTTTCTGATGGTACATCGCCTCGGCCTGGATGGGGGGAATCGTGTAGGTGCCGGCGTTGGTCGCCTTGATGCGGTACTTGATTTCGGTTTCCTCTCCCATCACGGAACCGAAGGCGAGCAGCCGGTCTTCGCGCACGTCGACGTAATCAATTGCGCCCCACCCGTAGGTGCAGCGTCCCGAGTGGACCGATTCCTCGACGATTTCGAAGCCGCCGGGCAGCAGGTCCTCGATGGCGACATTGGCCAGGTCCTGGTTGTCAGTGCTGCGAACGCGCACAACCACGGTCAACTCATCGCCCAGTTTGGCGGTGGTCACCGGCTTGCCATCGCAGTCCCAGTACTCGCGCGAAACCTCGATGCCATCGCTGATCGGCTGGGTAACCGCCGTCTGATCAAAGCCGCTTTCGGTGATTTGGTAAAACAACCCGGGCATTTCACCGTTGCCCGGCGCTTTTTTGAAGATCAGCGTATCGGCATCGTTATCAAAGGTCGCCTCGGGATAGAGCCCCGCGGTGAGATCAAGTTTCTTCGTCGTGCCACCCGTGACCTGGTCGATTTCGACGGCGTCGGAGCCGAACCGGGTTTTCATCGCGCGCTCGTAACTGTCGAGAGCAAGGATCGCCTCCGCCGAGGAGACCGTGTTGTAGTCGTCATCGATGATCGGATAGGACAGCGTCATCAGGTCATCCTGGGTCAGCGTCTTGAGCCGTTCCGGGAAATGACGCGAAAGAAGATAGATGTACTGCGCACTGCGGCCCAAATCGTCGTCGTAATCGACCTCTTCCTCCGGCCAGCGATGCTTGGGGTTCCGGAGATGAAAACGATTGAGCAACGCGTCGGCCTGATCCTGGTCCTTGAGCAGCGCATAGGCGGAGGCCTCGTAAACCGCGGCGATGTCGTCCGACCAATCGTCCTTCGCGTGTTGCTCAAACCAGGCGTGATTGTGTTCAAGCGCGTTGGTGACCACCGTCCCGTTGCGGGCGAGCAGGTAAATTTCGTAGGCTTGGTTGCGCGCTTCCTCGAAATTATCGGGCGTGCCATTCGCGTCCTGCTGCAAATGAGTCAGACCGTGGGCCATCAGGTCGGACGGAACGTCGTAACCCTGCTCCTTCGCCTCAGTCATGAAATGCACGACATGGGCCGAAGGGAGATCGAAGTGAAGATCGGGGCAGGCGTACCACAAGCCAAACGCGCCGTCGTCGTTCTGGCGGGTGGCCGCTACATCGAGAATCTCCCCGACGCGCTTCGCCACTTCGCTGCGCGGAAGGCCCTGCTGCATCGCCTCCGCCGTCACCAGCGTCGGGAAAGCCTTGCTCACGAGCTGCTCGGTGCAGCCATACTCGTAGTGCTCGAGATATTCGCCGAGGCCGCGCACCAGTCCCTGCGGCACGGGCGACGCGAGCGCGCTGGCCTTGCGGAATTCGGGATGGAGCCGGCGCGGGACCGGCACGCTCTTTTCGTTCTCCTTGAAATAGCCGGTGGTGAGCGTCGTCAGATAGGGCACGGGCGGCCGGACGCTCAGGTGCGAGACCAGAGCCGATTTTTTTCCGCCGTTTTCCGCCGTAATCGTGATGTCGGCGTTGCCGAGTTTTTCTTTCGCGCGCAGGAGCCAGTGAAGGCTCGCGTCGCGCCCCTCGGCAATCGTCATCGAAGACGCGGGCCGTTGGACCACCTCCAGCCCGTCGCTTACCTGAAGATCGGCATCGACCTGGGCGGCGGGGCCGGAACCTTCGACATTGTTGGCGATCGTGGTGCTGACGTCGAAGGTGTCCCCCGGCGCAACCACGGTCGGCACGTTCGGACTGATCACGAACGGTCCGCGCACCTGCGTCGTCGCTTGTTCGGAACCGACCGCGTCATCGGTGTCGGCGACGACCATCACGCGGATCGTGCCGGCAAAATAATCGGGCACATTGTAGGTGAACGTCTTCGCCTGCGGGCCGAGATCGACAATCCCCGACCAGTAGACGACCGGCGCGTCGTGCTTGCGTTTGAAAGGATTGAGATGGTGCGCCAGCGCGTCCTCGTCAGCGTCGCCGCCCGCCGCGGAGACCGCGCGGGCGATGGAATATTCGGGGAGGATCAGGTCGACCGTCTGCCGGGTACCAACTTCGAGGGCCTGCTTGCGGAAGAAGTACCCGAGCGGATCGGGTAGCTTGTAGCGCGCGACCTGAAGAATGCCCTCGTCGACGGCATAGACCACGGCCTTCGTCGGGCGGCTGGCGGAGACTTGCATCTCGAGAGGTTCACCGGGCCGGGCGAGCTGCGGCACATCGATGGCGATGTGCGTGTGGCGCGCTTCCTGGTTGACTTTGAAGGGCAGCACGGTGTAGCTGAGCGGGCTCATGTAGATTTCGTGGGAATCGAGCGCGCGGACGAAGGCGACATTGAGATAACCGTTGCCCTCGAAATCCTTCGGCAGGGTGATTTTCTGCACCGTGCTTGTCGTTTTGGCCTGGAACCAGGCATGGGCGTAGACCTTGTCGCGCTCAATGGTGATCAGCCCGGAACCGGTGTAGGGCGCGGTGATTTCGACCTCGATTTCCTCACCCGGCATGTACTCGGGCTTGGAAAGCCGGGCGGTCAGTTCGGCGTTTTTATCGAGTGAGCGGGTCAGGTTGCCCGCGCCCGCGACCGAGTAGCGGACATCGGCGACAAGATCGCCGTGATCATCGTAGAGCCGCGCCGCGAAATCGCCGGGTCGGGTGGTGTTGAGCGGCCACGCTAGGCCCGGCGGCGGGATGGAAATCTCCTCCTCGCCAACAGGAATTTCTTTCAAGACCGACTGGTAGGCGTAATTACCGTTGGGTTCCTGCACGAGGACGGAGACGTAGCGGCGCTCGACGAGCTTCATCTTGAGATGTTCGACCGAGACCGGCTTGAGCTGCGAATCGACGGCAAGAAATTGCGCCGAACGCCTGCTGCCGAGATGCACGTAGCTGAAATCGCCGTCCGGTTTTACGCCGACCAGCCACGCCCGGGGCGAGACGAGCACCTCGGCGCCGGCGGTGACGCTGCGCCCGCCTTCCTTCTCGAAGCCTTCCGCCAGGAACGAGAGGCGGTAGGCCGAAGGTTCCATGTTTTGCAGGCCCAGATCGAACGTAGCCGAACCCGAATCATCAGTGGTCTGGTCGGGCAAATCCTGCTCCTGCGATTTGCGCGCGACGTTTGGGTTGAGATAAGGATCGATGAAGGTGTAATCGGGATAACGGTCAAAGGTGAACTGGGACGGGTCGAGCAGGACCTTGCCCGTGACGCGATGGCCGACCGAGGGCGCGCCGTAAAGGTTTTGCAGCGAGACGAGCCCCTGCAACCCGCTGATCGAGACCCAGCCCTCGTGCGAGGCGGCCGAGAGTGTGGCCTTGATCTTCATCCGGTCGGGCAAAAATTCGGCCACGCGGAGCGTCTCGGAACCGAGAAGTGTTTCGTCGTCCCCGCCTTTGACGAGATAGCAATCGACCTCGTATTTTCCGGTATCCGACGTTTCCCGCGTGGCAAAAGTCGACTCGATAAATCCGGAAGCATTGAGCGTGAGCAGGCGGCTTTGCACGACGGTGCCGCGCGGATCGACCACGTCGAGCCGGAGCGGCAGGCCGTCGAGTTTTCCCTGCCAGTCGCGTTGCTTGACGAGGAGACCGATCTTGGCTTCGTCGCCGGGGCGATAGATTCCGCGGTCGGTGAAGACGAAGGCGGTCAGGTCATGCGGGGCGAGGCCACTGACACCCGCGGTGTCGAAACGGGAAAAATTCAACTCGCGGTCCTCCCGTCCGAAAGGAAGAAACGAAACGTCGTCGTCAAGGCGCACGACGTAGGCAACCGGCTTTTTCTCGCGGGTGAAATCCTGGAGCGACGGCACCGCGGCGTGACCCGTATCGTCGGTCTCCGTGGTCACCACCGGGATGCCGTTTTTGCCCAGCACCTCGACCTGCGCGCCGCCGACCGGCTCTCCCGTCTTGATCGACTGAACAAAGACATCGTGCGTGCCATCGGCGTTGTCCTTGACCAGGAGCCCAAGGTCGGTGACGAGAATAAGCCGGCGATCGGCCAGCACGTCGTCACCTTCCGTCGGGTCTTGGCGCTGGTCGTCATCGGAACTCTGCGCCGCAGCGGTCTGTTTCGCGGGATCGGGCAGGATGCTCCCGTCGGTTTTGTAAAAACCGTTGTCGCTGTCCCCCGTGCGCCCCAGGACGCGCAGGATGAAGAGGCCGAGCTTGCCCCGGTTCGCGTCGCTTCCGTTGACGAACTCGGAAAAATCGAGCGCCGAGTAATCGTTTCGGGACGTATCGTTGTCGGCGATGTCCTGATGGCGGATGATTTGCTCGGTGATGTTGCTCTCGTCGAAATTATAATTCGTAAAAATCGGATTCTGGAAATTGCCCTCCGACTGGCTGACCAGGTGATTGATCGACGCGGGTGTCACGCGGGCGAGCCGAAATTCCAACTGCCCCACGCCCCGGCTCTCGATCGAGAGTTTCCGCTCGCCGCTGAGCGCGAGGAGGGAGCCGTCGTGCATAATATGGACTTCGCGCGGATAGGGCGGCATTTGGCTGATCGAAACGAATTTGTCGTCGAGAATAAATCCCCCCAGTCCGGCGAGACCCCGGTCGATCTTTACGAAAATCCAGGCGTTCTCCGGCACCTTGAGCTTGAAGGAATGCAGGGTGGCGTATTCTTCCTCGCTCGGCATGGCGGTCAGCGCGGCCGGCGTCGATTTGGCCAGCGTCGATGCGTCGATTTCAGCCGCGCTTTGCCAGACATCGACTTTCTTGTCGGTGTACGAGTCGTAGTGCGACTTGGGTTTTGGCAAGACCCAGGCATGAATCGCGGCAGAGAGCGCCTCTGTCTTCACGCCCACCGATGTGACCACGACGAGCGTCTGCTCCGGCTCGCCCTCGCTGTTGGTCGCGATCACTGCCGAGGAAGATTGGATGTGAAAAAGGTCCGACGCGCTGGGCACCAGCACCTCGGCGGTCTGCGTGGAATCGAGAGGCGCCTGCCCCTCGGTGGTCACGACCGAATCAGGCACGGTAAGAATGGCGTGCTCCGATTCCTTCGGGACGGTGACGTTGGACGAGCGGACGTAGGCGATGCGATCGAGCTTGTCGTAGGTGACCGTGACGCGGTCGCCGTCCTGGAAAACCTGTTCGCCGCTTTCCAGACCCAGGGTGAGGTTCTTTTCAAGGCTGGCGCGGTCCACCGGATGCGAGAAGGTGAGCGTGGCGGTGATCTGCTTGGTCGCGGGGTCCTTCGGGTCCACGTAGAACATCATGTCGCTGATGGCGACCGTGAAGGGCGCGGTGTGAAACTCCTTGCTCAGCGTCTCAAGGCGGACATGGGTCGAGAAGAGCGAGGGCGATAGCGTAATGCGGAAGGTCTTGCCCGCAGGCCAGTCCTCCTGCGGAGAGAAGATCAACTGCGAACCTCCCGACCATGACCACGTTCCCTTCAGCGCGGGCGAGAGCTTCACGCCGCTGGTCACGTCCTTGCCGATGCTCTCCAGTTTGGCCACCGACTGGCTGAAGGTAAGCGTGAGATCCTGCTCCTGGAACGTGTCGCCGGGCGCGGGGGCATCGTTCATGTTGATGATCCAGCCGACGCTCGGCGGCTTGGGCTGATGGAGATACCAGTTGAGCGTCCATCCTCCGACTACCAGCAGAAAGACCAGGCCGGCCAGGGAAGAGGCGGAGAGGAGCGGTCGCCGGGCCGCGCCGTTGGCCACGGCGAGCGCCCAGCCGGGCGGGCGCCAGGTGATGTCGCCGATGATAGCGAAAAAGAGGCGGGAAAGTTGACGAGGGAACCGGGTGACGGCGGAGAGAAAGCGTTTCATGGGATTGACCATGAATCGCAACTTCCGCGCGGCTTCTTGCACGCAGTTCTAAAACTTTAGGGGTAGCGTGTTGTAGGTTTACTATATTGATGTTACGAACTGAAAGCAGTCTACCGCCTAGCTCTATGGACGACCTTCTGCGTAAGATCATCAGCGACGGATAACAATGAGAACGGACTTCGTTTCCAACCGGTTTTCGCGTTCACCAATTCCGCACTGCACCGCCGTCGCGTTGCTCGCGCTGACGTTGATCACGATAGTTTCCTCTTGCTCCAGAAAAGATGCAGGCAGCAACGATATCTTTGATGCAGCCAAGCATGGCGACTCGGCGCAGGTGCAAGCGCTGCTGGAAGACAATCCCCAACTGGTTTCAAGCAAGGACAGCTATGGCATGACGCCTTTGCACCTGGCGGCGAATAAAGACGTTGCTGAAGTGCTGCTGGCCAACAAGGCTGATTTGGAGGCTAGGGACAATCACGGCAGGACACCTTTGAACTGGGCCATACAAAGCGGCCACTACGACGTGGTAGAACTTCTTCTGGCCAAAGGAGCCGACGTCAGCGCCAAAGACGACACTGGCAGAACGCCCTTGCACTTTGCGGTGGTAAATAGCGGCCATAGGGACCAGAAAGACGTGGTGGAATTGCTACTGGCCAAAGGAGCGGATGTTAATGCCAGAGACAACTACGGCTTGACTCCTCTATTCTGGACAGCGAACGAGGACGTGGCGGCATTGCTACTGGCCAAGGGAGCCGACATCAATGCAAGGAACAACAACGGCGTGACGCCACTGCACTTGGCGATAAGTAACCGCCGACCAGATTTGGCAGATTTTCTGCGTCAGCACGGCGGGCAAGACGTGGCACCCGTTCATACCCCTCCGACAGGGATTTTTGCTGTGGCATTGGCCGGTAACTTGGAACAGGTCAAGGTGCTGCTCCAAGCCAATCCCGATTTGGTTTTCAGCAAAGACGAAAATGGCCGTACGCCTTTGCATTGGGCAGCCATGTTTAACCATGTGGAAGTGGCTGAATTGCTGCTGGCAAACAAGGCCGATATCAATGCCAGAGACAATCACGGCATGACGCCTTTGCACTGGGTGTCGAACAAAGATATGGCGGATTTTCTGCTGGCCAAAGGAGCCGACGTCAACGCAAGAGACGAGGAGGGCAGCACCCCTTTGCATGTGGCAGCTACTCGTGGCAAAACCGGCATGAAGGATGTGGCAGAATCACTGTTAGCCGGCAAGGCCCAAGTGGATGCCAAAGACAATCACGGCTGGACTCCTTTGCTCAAGACGGCTCTTCATAACAGGATGGACGTGGCGGAAATACTGCTGGCGAATAAGGCCGATATTAATGCCAGGAGCAGCGACGGCGTAACCCCTTTGCACATAGCGGCCTATTTTGCTCACAAGGACATGGTGGAATTACTCTTGGCTCAAGGAGCTGATGTCAATGCCAAGGCCAACGACGGCGCTACGCCTTTGTACAATGCGGCGGGATATTTAGGCCACATTGACGTGGTGGAATTACTTTTGGCCAAAGGAGCCGATGTCAACGTCAAGAACAATGACGGCTTTACACCCTTACATGCTGCGGTGGAGGATCACCATCCAGACGTAGCTGATTTATTGCGTCAATACGGTGGCCACGAATAGAAAAAAAGAGACAGGCACCGACCACCACTCCATCTCAATAACTCAAAACAAACGGGCCGGCTTGGTGGACCGCCTCGGAGAGGCCCGATTTTTGGCGGATCGCGTCGAGGCTGGCGCGTTGCACGCGGGCCAGCGCGCCGGGGGCGTCACCCGTCCGCAGCGCATCGCGGTAAAACGCCTCCATGAAGCCGGCGGTCGTGGCGTCGTCGACGGTCCAGAGGGTCATCAGCAGGTTTTGCGCGCCCGCCTCGGCGAAACCGCGCCGCAAGCCGAGCACCCCCTCGCCCGTGCTGGCCTCGCCGCCGCCCGAGTCGCAGGCCGAGAGCACCACCAGCCAGGTTTGGTCGAGGTTGAGACCGGCAACCTTCCGGGCTGTCAGCAGGCCGTCATTTTCAACCGGCGGAAAGACGCCCTGCCTCCATTTTTGCAACGTGAGGGACGCGCCCGCGAAGGCGAGCAGGCTGCGCGACATGGGCTGTCCCGCCAAGGGCACGCTTCCGTCCGGGCCGGAAGGCAGCCGGGGCACGTCATCCTCCGAAAGATAAAGCCCATGCGTGGCCAGATGGAGGATGTAAGGCGAATCTTGCTTGAAAAGATTCGCCTCGGAAGCTTCGATCCCGCGATAAAGGCGCGCTCCAAGTCCCGAATTGGCAGCCTGCCGGAACACCAGCGACGCCTCCCGTTCCGTCCCCGGCAGCGGCGAAAGGATATCGTCTTCCCCGGCACCGCTCCCTTTCCGGACATGCGCCGCGGGCGCATCGGGGGAATGGTCGTAATCGGGATCGGCGAAAATAACCAGGTTCCGGCTCCGTGGCGGGTGCGCGCCTTGCCGGAGCAGATCGCGGCCGCTCGAAACATAGTCGAGTTCGAAATCGTCGCCGAAAAACCGGTCCTGCGGGTCGAGCAGCGTGGTAAAAGAGACAAAATCGAGCTGGCCGTCGGGACTGATTACCAGCCGGTGGATGCCGCCGGGCAAAGCGGCCAGCACGGGCCGGCAGAGCGACTGCCAGAGATCGTGGAGCACTTCCGCGAGCGCGGCTTCACGGACCCGCTTCCGCACATATTTTTGGCAGGTCCGCAACTTCGCGTCGATCTCCGCCGCCGAACCGAGCGGAATCCACTGGCAGAGGCCGTCATGGGTGAGAACGAGCGCGCCGTAGCCGGGTTCGTAATCGAGCCGGCCGAGGTAGCGGTTGTAGGCGACATATTCGACCAGCGCGGCATCGTCCGGGATGGCATCACGCACGTCGGAGACGTCGGTGGCGAGGGCGCGGCGCGTTTTGCCGCTGCCGATTCCTTTTTCAGCCAGAGTTGCCTCGAGTTGCTGTTCTTCCTTTTCAAGTTCCTGGCGTTCGGCGGCGGCAGCCGGCGTGGGTCCGCTCTCCAAGTCGTTTTCCTGCGCCAAGAGCCGCTCGGAAAGGAGTCGCCGCTGTTCCATGAGTTCGCGCACCCCGGGATCGCGCGCGGCCCGCGTGACCGCCTCGTCCTCGAGGAGCGAATCAAGGACGACGCCCTTGGTGCGGAGGACGACCTGCGCGACCAGATCGGCATCGCCGAGGGCGGCGGGAAGATCGCACGGCCCGATGGTTTTCTCGAAATTGAGGCGCTGCCGTTCCGGGGCGAAGGCAAAGACGCCGTTGAGCATGTTCTGCTGCGCTTCGGCCACGTCGCGGGCAAGGGTGTCGGCCTCCGCCTGCAGGCCCAGGTCGAACTTGAGGCAGGCGAGATCAGTGGCAACGGAGATCGTTTCGGGATGATCTTTGCCGAAGGCGTCCTCATCAATCTTGAGCGCCTGCTCGTAGAGCGGCTGCGCCTCGGCCAGCCGCCCCTGGGCGTGGTCGAGATGGGCCAACGCGGCCAGGCTGGCGGCGAACTCGGGATCCTCCGGGCCGAGGGTGCGACGCCGAATCTCGAGCGCCTGGACCAGCAGCGGCTCCGCTTTCGCGTAGAGTTTGCGGCGGATGTACAACATGCCGAGCTGGTGGAGACTCCGGGCGACATCGGGATGGTCGGCTTGATAGGTTTTTTGCTGCACCTCAACCGCCCTCTCCAGCAACGGCTCGGCGCGGACATCGTCCCCCTCGAGCACATAGAGCAGCCCGAGTTGGCCCAAGGTCGCGATGATGGCGGGATGGTCCGCGGGGAGCCGGGCGGTGCGGATGCGCAGGACCCGCTGGAAATAATTTTCCGCCTCGTCATAATCACCGAGACTGCTGTCGAGCAGCCCGAGATTGTCGAGCGTCATGGCCACCTCGAGGCTGTCCGGCCCGAGCACTTTTTCGCGCACGGCCAGGGCCTGGCCAAAATATTTTTCCGCCTGCGCGTAATCACCGGTGATCCAATAGAGGGTGGCCAGGTTGTTCCAGGTCGTCGCGGTGTCGAGATTCTGCGGGCCGAGCACTTTCTCCCGTATGGCGATGGCCTCGTCGTAAAACGCCTCGGCGAGGGTGAAATTGCTCCGGTTTTCCTCGAGGGCGGCCAGCGCGTTGTCCGCTTCCGCGACGGGAGCGGATTCTGCCCCGGTCAGGCGCTGGCGGATTTCCAGGCAGCGGTCGAACGCCTCCTGCGCCTGTTCATAGCGGGCCAGGTCGTTGTAAAACCATCCGAGATTAAACAGCGCGTCCGCAACCGGCAGCGAATTTCGCCCGGCGCGCGCCTCCTGCAGATGAAGGACGCGCAGGCGGAGTTTTTCAGCGGCGTCGAACTCGTGCAACTGCAAACAACCCTCGGCCTCGTCGTTGAGGGCGGCGACCAGCGCGGGAATGTCGTTGCGCGCCTCGGCCTCGCTGGCACGTTGCTGGGACAGGGCAATCGGCGGAACGGGCGCGGGCTGCACCGATGGCGGGATCATGCTCACGGGATCGTTGGCCCATGACCCGGTAGATCCGATGACCAGCAAAAGCAGGACCAGGCCGGGGAAAAGCGCGCGCATGACGATGTAACCGAAGTGAGCCTAGCCACGTCTATCACAATAGGCTAGAGGTGCATTCGGTACCCTTATAATTTGCGTCAAAATGACTCCCGTCAAACAATGGTGTTGAGATGGCACATCACATGCGTTAGGTTTATTAATAGCGCTTATGAAGTTTGATTCGTCTGCCCTTCCCATGCTGCCCACGCCGCAGCAGCTCACGGAACTGAATGATGTGTTGGTCAGCGCCACGGAGTTATGCAAACTCTACAACACGCTGGAGCGGCACCCTCGCATCATGGGCTCTCCCCGGTCGCTCGAACTCTTCTCGGCCTTCAGCGATCAGCTTCGTCAGGATATTTCCGTGCTGGATAAGCAACTCGAGGTATTGATGTCGCTTTCGCGTCCTCAAAGCGGAGAAAATACCGGCAAAATTAACACTGAAGCGGCAGTTCTTGCCCGTAACAGCGAGTCGGATGCGCCAAGCCCCTTCTTTGCCATCCCTGACGTGGAACCGACTGATATCAATCAATCGGTATTCGAAACGGTAAAAAAAGCTTTCCAGACGGAAGATATTTTCAACGATCAACTTAATACCTGCCTGCGCGCCGCCCAGCAGTACAAGCACCTGAAGCTCGAACTGCAGCTCAAGATGATCATCCTTTCGTCCAACCAACGTTACCAAATTCTGGAAGATCGCTACGGCTACGCCAAAACCAAGAACGCTCTTTTTCAGGGACTGCGCCGTCAAACCACTCGCTTCCTCAGCGCCCTCAGCGGCGAAAGTCGCATGGACATTGACCATTAATCGGACGCTGGATCGGACCTTGGCGGAAAAAACCGCCGTGAACTGTCTTGAAAGCGGACAAGACTGGATGAAGTCGGGAGCGCTTAACCCTTGGCCGCGCCAACTTTGTTTTCGTTGGCTTTGAGCTGCTGAGGGTCGTCCGTCGGCGCAATCGAGCGTTGGATCGAGCGATCATCGTCCATGTCAGACGGCCGCTTGTTGTTCAAGTCGTGCATGGCGGCAAAGATCACCGATTCCTCGTCATATTTAAGCCAGTAGCCGGGAGGCACATCTTCCGCATCAACAAACCTCCACGAGGTCAGCCGGTTTCTTCCCTCCGGTTCAATGCCAAGATACTTGGCCACCGCCGGAGAGACATCCAAACCGGCCCGCGTGTAGGTATCGGGGCGTTCGTTGCCAAAGACATATTCGGGGTGGTCGGAAGTAAGCGGTCCCACGTCCTCCCATTGCGCATAGCAGGTATCGCCCTGCTGATTCTTGATCTCGACCCAGCGGTCCTTGCAGGCGGAAACCGGCTTGCCATCCTTGGGCCGGCGCTCCCATCCCTCCGGCAGCCAGCGGCGCGCCTGGTCGGGATAAGCCAGATCGTTAAACGGCAGGGCAACATAGAAGGGATTGACCGTAGGCGCGTGACTGGCGGGAAGATAGCCTTGCCGGTCCGACGGATCATCGGCGCCGTGATTGCTGGAACGCCAGTTTTCATCCCAGGCGCTGCCAATATTATCCGTAGCGCTGACCGTCGACCCCGGTTCGCCGATCCAAAACTCCGTCGTGATGATTTCCCTTTTCCACGGGTAGGTGCGGATTCTTTTCTCTTCGTCGACGAAATTGAAATTGTTGCCGGGGTTCGACGATGCGTTGGCGGGCTGATCTCCGCCCGAAGAGGAATAGGGAGATCCCGATGGAAAATTCGGAAGCGAACTGGCGATGGTGGTGCGGTAGGACGCCGATGGGGCGCTATAATCCGGATCGTCCGTTGCCGAGTGGCGGGCAACAGGAAATCCGGTCTCAACCGTGGGAACTATGGAGGAAGTCACCCCACCCGGCACAGGCGAGTTCAAAGTCGTGGACGCCGGCCCCGGTTGTGAATCAGCCATGACCACACTCGTGACAACGGGCTTCGGCGTCACGGGCGGGGGATCGATCGGAGCCTGCTTGGTGACTGCGGTCGAAACGGTGACACTCGTTGGCGCCGTCTTCGCGACAGGGTTTGGCGTGGAAGACGCGGTGACCGCACGGGTTGGAGAAATGCCCGCCGTGCCCCCTGTAACCGTGGATGAGGCAACCGCCGCGGTGCTCTTTTTCTTTTTATGGGATGATTTATGCACGACGGGAGAACCGTCGGGCGCGATGGCCACGACCGGTGGCGCATTGGTTGATGGCGGCGGCGGAACGACCGTCACGTCGTCTTCGGCATAAACCCGAGAACCCCAACCGATGACAACAAGACTAATCGCTGTGATAAACAGGTAGTTACACGAG
The DNA here is from genome assembly GCA_021272315.1 of Methylacidiphilales bacterium. Classification (GTDB taxonomy): domain Bacteria; phylum Verrucomicrobiota; class Verrucomicrobiia; order Methylacidiphilales; family UBA1321; genus JABDGH01. Next base: position 15,591 of record JAJSLI010000092.1, read on the forward strand.
GTCATCGCAACTATATTCCGTGCATGGGCGTTATCATTATCGTGGGTGGCGGTGTAAAGTGTCAATCGACAAAACACCCGGCGCATGTTGGACACGCCGACCCATCAATTCATTCAAGTTATTTATCAAAAAAGCGTAAAAATACGCCCGTCTGAGACCGCCGCCTCAGCCAGTGACCGACTCGGCAATCGATGGCACGGTTTCTTCGACAACATGCGCACCGGTCCCGTTGCCGGGTGCGGTTGCATCGCGTTTATGGAGCCGCATTGAGACGAATTTCGAGATGCCCCGTTCTTCCATGGTCACACCATAAAGGATATCGGCCATGCAGATGGTCCGCTTGTTGTGCGTGATGACCACAAACTGCGATTGCTGGACGAACCGCTGGAGGATCTTGATAAAGCGGTTGATGTTCGACTCGTCGAGCGCCGCGTCCAATTCGTCGAGCACGCAAAACGGGCTCGGCTTGACCATGTAGATGGCGAAGAGAAGCGCGACGGCCGTCATGGTCCGTTCGCCACCGGAGAGGAGGCTGACGGTCTGGGTCTGCTTGCCGGGCGGCTTGGCGATGATGTCGATGCCGCATTCGAGCGGATCGCTTTCGTCGAGCAACGTAAGCGTCGCCTTGCCGCCCCCGAAGAGCTCGGTGAACATTTCCTGGAAATGGACCTTCACCTGTTCAAAGGTCTCGGCGAAGAGCTTCTGTGTCGTGCGGTTGATTTCCTGGATCGCCTTGATGATCTGTTCCTTGGCGTTGAGGAGATCGGTCTCCTGCCCGGTCAGGAACTGGTAACGCTGCTCGAGTTCGTCGTACTCGGTGATCGCCTCGAGATTGACCGGCCCGATGGCTTCAAGCGTAGCCCGCTTTTCGGCGGCGGCGGCCTCGAGGGCAGCCCAATCGGTTTCAGTGTCGGTCTCCGCCAGTTCCGGCAGTTCCTCGAGTTCCTTGTGGTAATCGCGGCGGACGCGTTCGCGCAGGTTGCCCAGAAAAAGCTTTTGCTCGGCGAGTTTCACTTCGTTTTCAGAGCGGATCGACTGAAGTTCGCCCAACTCGCGGCGCAAGGAGCGCAAAATCGCCTCCTGCTCGTCAATCCGGGTTTGGGCCTCGATTCGCTTCGCCTGGGTCTGGTCGATTTCGCCGTTGACGCGGACCTGCGCCCCGCTCTTTTCAGCCTGTTCGATCTCGGCGGCGGCAATTTCCTCGCGCGCCTGGACGACGCGCTGCTCGTGCTCGACCGATTCGCGGGTGCGCAACGCGGCCAGTTCGCGCAATTCCTGGAGGCGGTTCGCGACCGGTTCGCGCTGTTGCTGCCAGGCCTCGCACTGCTGCGACTGGGTGGCCAGTTCGATGCGCAATTCGGTCAGCGCCGCGGTCTGCGCTTCTTCCTTCGCCGCAAGTTCGGTCAACTGTGACTGGAGTTCCGTCATCTCCGTTTCCGCTTCACGGCGGGCCGCTTCGGCGGCGGCGATGGCTTCGCGCAAACGGGAATGCTGCTCGCGATCAACCTGTTCCTGGGCGTTGAGCCGGGTCATCTCGCGGGTGCTGTCCTCGACCTGCCGGACGATTTCCGCCAGGGACAGCTGGGCCGTCCGCTCTTCCTGACGCTGCGTGGCGAGAAAAATTTCGGTTTCCTGCAACGCAGCGCGGTTCTGCTCGACCGCAGTGGTCTTTTCTTCGAGCGCGGCGCGGGCCGAATCGACAGCGGCCTGGGCATGGGCAACGCCGCCCGAGGAATCGGCGAGTTCCGCTTCGAGCTTGCGCAGTTCCGATTGGCGGGTGAGGACGGCGAGCGATGCCCCCGCTTCCTGCCCAACGAGCAGCAGGCCGCTGCGGGTGATGAGTTCGCCGCCACGGGTGGCAATCGTGCTCTGGGGCTGCGCAGCCTTGAGCTTCCAACCGGCGGCGAGGTCGGTGACGACGTGGGCGTCCTCGAGCAGCGCGGCGACCAGTTCGCCGACAACCGGCTGCACGGTGAGAAAACGGGTGGCGTGCGTTTCGACGCCCGATGGCAGGGGCGTGGGTCGCGGCGCACGGAGCGGCGCGAAGGCGCACTGTTCCTTGCCCGAGATTTTTTCCCGCCATGTTTGCGCCGCCGCGTCGTCCCTGAGGACGAGCGCGTTGACCGCGTCGCCGAGCAGAAGCGCCAGCGGGGCCTCGTAACCGGCCTGGACGGAAATATGCTGCGACAGCGTGCCGCTCAAATCGGCGCCGGCCTGTTCCTTGAGAAGACGCTGGGCGGCCTGGGGCGCGCTGGCATGCTGGCCTTCGAGTTGGGCGAGCGCATCGCGCCGCGCCTGCAGGCCCTGCCGGGTCTGGCCGGTTTCAGAAAGTGATTTTTCGGCTTCGCGAAGTTTTTCCTCGGCTTCACGGCGACCCTGCTGGGCCTGCTGGAGCGCATCGCGCCGGGCGGCGAGATGCGTTTCGGCGTCGGCGACGCACGCGGTTTGCCGGGCGACGGCGGCCTGCGCTTCGTCATGCCGCCGGGTCAGCGCGGCCTGCTCGGACTGAAGGGACTCGACCCGGAGCTGGAAATTGCGCTGCTGAAGTTCGAGTCCCGCAAGTTCCTGCTCCTGCTTCTGGAAGAGCCGTTCCTGCTGGAGCTTCTTCTCCTCGATCTCGGCGCGTCCGGCCTCGACAACGCCGATTTTGGCGATGAGCGCCTGAAGGGATTCCTGCTCGGCGTCGAAGCGCTGCTGGGTCTCGCCGCGCATCTGGGTGAATTTTTCGACCTGGGCGTTGAGATGGGCGAGTTGCTCCTCGCCGACGCGGATTTTTTCCTCCGTGGCGGCGATTTCCTGCCGGGCCTGGTCGCGCAAGCCGATAAACTCGTCGACGCGCGCACGATTGGTGGCGGCCCGCTGCCCGGCCCGGTCGAGGGCGTTGCGGATGGCGTTCTGCTCCTCGCGCAGCCGGACGAGTTCGGCCTCGACGAGGGCGAGATCGCCGCGCGCCGTGTTGACTTTCTGCTCCTGCCCGGCAACGCCGGCATCAAGCTGCTCCTGTTTCTGGCGCGCGCCGTCGACTTCGGCCTGCAAAGCGCCGATGAGGGCGGAAAACGAATCGAACTGATGCCGGCCAAGGCGGCTTTCGAGCGCGGCAAGTTCGTCAAAGCCGGCCTGGTAACGGCGCGCCTTGCCGGCTTGCCGCTGGAGGGAACCGATCTGCCGCTTCACCTCCCGGATGATATCGGCAAGGCGGACGAGGTTGGCTTCGGTGTGCTCGAGTTTGCGCAGGGCTTCCTTTTTCTGGCTCTTGTATTTGGTGATGCCGGCGGCCTCCTCGAAGATGGCCCGGCGGTCCTCGGGACGCGACGAGAGTATCTGGTCGATCTTTCCCTGCTCCATGATGGAGTAGGCGGAGCGGCCGACGCCGGTGTCCATGAATAGAGTGTGGATGTCACGAAGGCGGCACGGGGTCTTGTTGATCTCGTACTCGCCGGCGCCGTCGCGGAAAACGCGGCGGGTGATGGTGACTTCGTTGTAGGCGACGCCGAGGTCCTGCTCGCAATCGCCGAAGGTAAGCGACACTTCCGCCATGCCCAGCGGCGGGCGCGATTCCGTGCCGGAGAAAATGACGTCCTTCATTTCGCCGCCGCGCAGCGCCTTGGCCGATTGCTCGCCAAGGACCCAGCGGATGCTGTCGAGGACGTTGCTCTTACCGCAGCCGTTGGGACCGACGATGGTCGTGACCCCTTTGTGAAATTCCAGCGTGGTGCGGTCCGCGAATGACTTAAATCCGACGACGTTAAGGGACTTCAAATACATCCCGCGTTTGTACGCCTGCCCCTTTACCCCTGACAAGGAAAAACCACTATTAGTAGTGGTATTTAACCACGATGGACGACTACAGGTTGATTTTCAGGGGGTTATGACGAAACAAAAACAGAAGTACCTATCTCTTAACGAGATTAACAGAGCTAAGCTCGGTATTTAGCATTACTTCTTCGTCACCGCGGCGCGGACGAGGTCAAGCTGGCCGGCGGAACCGAGTTTCACGCTTTTGTGCTCAATGAACTTGGCGTATTCCTCGATGAAGATTTTACCCGGCGGACGGAAATCGAATTCGCCCGGGTGATCGCGGAAATACTCGCGATGGACGCGGGTCCAGACCAGGCGGCCATCGGTGTCGATGTTGACCTTGGTCACGCCGAGCTTGGCGGCGGGGAGATATTCGTCTTCGTTTACGCCGCAGGCGGCCGGGTCAAGCGTGCCCCCGGCTTTGTTGATACGGAGCACTTCCTCCTTTGGCACGCTGGAGCTGCCGTGCATGACGATGGGCAGGCCGGGCATCCGCTTTTGGATCGCCTCGATCACCTCGAAGTGAAGCGACTGCTGGCCCTTGAATTTGTAGGCGCCGTGGCTCGTGCCGATGGCCGCGGCGAGCGAATCACAACCGCTCTTCGACACAAACGCCTCGACTTCGTCGGGATTGGTGAGGCAGGCGTTGCCCTCGTCCACCTTGATGTCTTCCTCGACGCCGCCGAGCATGCCGAGTTCCGCCTCGACGCTGAGCCCCTTGGCATGGGCGCGATCGACCACCCGCTTGGTAATCTCGACGTTTTTATCAAACGGATCGTGCGAGGCGTCGATCATGACCGAGCTGTAGAACCCGCTGTCGATGCAATCGTAACAGGTCTCCTCGTCGCCGTGATCGAGATGCACCGCGTAGATGGCTTGGGGGAAAATCTCCTCCGCCGAGCGGATGATGGCCTCGAGCATCCGTTTGTCGGTATATTTGCGCGCGCCCTTCGATATCTGGATGATGAAAGGCGCCTTGGCGGCGATACAGCCCTTGAAAAGACCCATGGTCTGCTCGGCGTTGTTGATGTTGTACGCGCCGATGGCGAACTTGCCGTAGGCGACCTTGAAGAGTTGGGCGGTGGTGACGATCATGGGATATACCTTCGCGTGGTGGGTTGAAATGTCGAGGCTGGGTTAGGCAACAAACAGGCAAAGCGGTGAAGCTAGTGCCGTGCCAGTGGGGCGATTACTTGTAGATGGCGTGAGTTCCGATATCGACCGTCCACACGATGTCGCCATCCAAGTAAAAGACAGCCCTCAAATCCGATTCGATAACGACGGAATAGACCGTCTTATTGAAACGGCTGGAAAGCTTGTCTATCCGGTGCGTACCAAGACGAGAATCGAATGGATCGAGCTTAAAAATCGCCCACTTTCGGCGGACGCTCTCTTTTTGTCGGGGCGAGAGCTGATAGAATTTCTTCCAGTAAATCTCGGCGGCCTTGAACCTGTATTTCACGCTCCCGGCGGCTTCTGAGTCAAAGCCGTCTCCATATCAACAACACGCCCTGCTTCGATGTCGGCCATGCCTTGACAGAACGACTCTGGCACCCAGGAATCATCAGCGTCCAAAACCGCGTCCACGACCTCCAGCCGTTGGGCCAATGGAAGCGCGTTCAATTCCTTGATGAGT
>JAJSLI010000067.1 GCA_021272315.1 Methylacidiphilales bacterium
CCAGTTCCTCGATCGGGATCCCCCGGTAACGCAGGATCCCCTTGTCGCCGTCGATGAACGTGATCTTGCTGGTGCAGGACCCCGTGTTCCCGAAACCCGGGTCCAGTGTGATGTATCCGCTTTGATCAAGGAGCTTCGTTACGTCCACAGCCCGCTCCCCGGCGGTCCCCTCGATGATGGGCAACGCCACCTTTTTGTCGCCGAACTCCAATTCTGCCGATTGTTGCATGGTTGAAAACAGTCTTGATTTTTTTTGGACCAAAGATCAATGCGGCATTCGGGAAAGATCCACATCCTGGGGATACTCGTTGACGGTGCAAACGGTCCGCTTTACCGTTGATCAGCGGGTAAATCACCGCGAATCTTTATTTGCTCCCCGCCCGACACGCCGCAAGGCCTCGGGCGGGGTTATTTTTTTTGGATATGTCGGTTGAACCCTCCATCAAGCGGACCGTCGCGTTCTTCGACGGCCAAAACCTCTTCCACCACGCGAAAGCTGCATTCGGCTAGACCCATCCAAACTACGATGTCGGCGCTCTGGCCCGCGCAGTCTGTGCCACGCAGCATTGGCACCTCCAGCAGGCTCGCGTCTATACCGGAATTCCTGAAGCTGCGGACAAGCCGTTTTGGAACCACTTCTGGATCGCCAAGCTCGCTCAGATGGGACGCGAGGGCATCCACGTTTACTCGCGCCCGCTACGGTACCGCAACGAGTCCATCACTCTCCGCGACGGCACAATCCACACTGCCCTCGTCGGACAGGAAAAAGGCGTGGATGTCCGGCTTGCGCTCGACATCGTCAGTATGGCTTGGCGTCGAGACTTCGATGTCGCGCTCGTTTTCAGCCAGGATCAAGACCTCTCCGAAGTGGCCGATGAAATTCGTGCGATTGGACGAGAGCAGGACCGGTGGATGAAAATCGCCTGCGCATTTCCATTTAGCCCGGCCTGCTCTAACCGCCGTGGCATAAACGGAACCGATTGGATACGCCTTGATCGGCTGGTCTATGATTCCTGCGTCGATCCGCGGGATTACCGGCCAAAACGCCCGTAAGATTTTTTGTGTCGATAATTGCGTTCCAGGCCAGCGGCACTTTGCTCGAAAATTTCCCAATTTCCCGTTGACAACCCTCCTTTTCTCACTACTCTCCACCTTCCCGCTCGTCCTTTTTGTCCGGACTTTGCGGGCCAAAACAACCCAATCCGCAGGAGCTTCGTCCTCAGATGTCTGAGCCGGGGCGCTACCACTGCAACCAGCCATGGCTACCAACAGAAGCAAACGTTACCGCGCCGCCGCCGAGAAAGTGGACGGCAAAAAGGCCTATCCGCTCGGCGAGGCGATTACCCTCCTCAAGTCCCTGCCGCCGGCCAAGTTCGATCAGACCGTCACCCTTTCCTTCCGGCTCGGCGTCGATCCCCGCCAGTCCGACCAGATGGTCCGCGGCACCTGCCCTCTTCCTCACGGCTCCGGGAAGACCGTCCGCGTCCTCGTTTTCGCCACCGGCGCCGCCGCCACTGCCGCCAGGGAGGCTGGCGCCGAGTACGTCGGCTTTGAAGACCTCGTCAAGAAATGCCAGGAAGGCTTTCAGGATTTCGACGTCGCCGTCGCTACTCCCGCCGCCATGTCGGAAGTCCGCAAGCTCGGCAAGGTCCTCGGCCCCCGCGGACTGATGCCCAATCCCAAGACCGGCACCGTCACCGATGACACCGCCAAGGCCGTCAAGGAAGTGAAGGCCGGACGCGTCGAGTTCAAGCTCGACAAGAACGGCAATGTCGCCGTCCCCGTCGGAAAATTCTCCTTCGATCCCTCCGCCCTTTCCGAGAACGGCGCCGCCGTCATCGAGGCCGTGGTCAAGGCCCGCCCCTCGACCGCAAAGGGCGCTTTCATCGAAAACGTCACCCTTAGCGCCACCATGCTCCCGGGCATGCGCGTCGATCCCACCCCTTTCCTCAAGGCGTAAGCTCAACCGGCCCAGCACATGAGACCCGAAAAAACCAGCATCGTTCAGGATCTGCTCTCGAAGCTCAACGCTTCGCCATTCCTTTTTGTCACCGATTACACCGGCCTGCGCGTGGACCAGTTCAGCGAACTGCGCATCCGGCTCGCCGGGGCCGGCGCCTGCTGCCACGTCGTCAAGAACACCTTC
>JAJSLI010000079.1 GCA_021272315.1 Methylacidiphilales bacterium
CACGCCTGCCCGGCATGAAACAATCCGAGGTGCCGAGCTTGTTGCCACGTTGCTGGAAACCGCTGGCTACCTCCTGATGGTCAGTCGTCCCGGCATCTGCCGCGCCACTCATCCTATGCACCTTGCCGGGTGCTTACGAAATAGAACCGCGGATGACGCGGAAGACACGGATAAAGAATGAGTTCCAGAATCTTCTTTTCTCCATCCGCGCAATCCGCGTAATCCGCGGTTAAAATTTATGTCGCAACAACTCGTCCAAAAACTCTGGAACTATTGCAACATCCTCCGGGATGACGGCCTGTCCTACGGCGATTATGTCGAGCAATTGACGTTTCTGCTTTTCCTGAAAATGGCGGACGAGCAGTCGAAGCCGCCATTCAACAAGGCGTCGCCCATCCCCAAAGGTTTCGGCTGGGACATGCTGCTGAAACTCGATGGCGACGACCTCGAAATTCATTACCGGCACACGTTGGAGGAACTCGGCAAGCGTCCGGGGATGCTCGGCATCATTTTCCGCAAGGCACAGAACAAAATCCAGGACCCGGCCAAGTTGCGCCGGCTCATCGTGGACCTGATCGACAAGGAGGAATGGTCCAGCCTTTCCGCCGACGTGAAGGGCGACGCCTACGAGGGCCTCCTGCAAAAGAACGCCGAGGACGTCAAAGGCGGCGCCGGCCAATATTTCACCCCGCGCCCGCTCATCGCCGCGATGGTTGATGGCGTCGCCCCACAACCTGGCCAGACGATTTGCGATCCCGCCTGCGGCACCGGCGGTTTCCTCCTCGCCGCGCACGATTACGTGGCCAAACATTACCCGCTCGACCGCGCGCAGAAGAAGCATCTGAAGGCCGGCACGCTTTTCGGTATCGAGTTGGTGGACAGCGTCACCCGCCTCTGCGCCATGAACATGCTCCTGCACGGCATCGGGTCGGAGTCCGACCTCCCACTGGGCGACAACGGCCTGCCCGTCGTCACCAGGGACGCGCTGGCCGGGAAGCACGGCGAATACGATCTGGTCCTGGCCAATCCGCCTTTCGGCAAAAAGAGCAGCGTCACCATCGTCAACGAAGCGGGCGAGACCTCCAAGGAATCGCTCATCATCAACCGCGACGATTTCTGGGCCACCACCAGCAACAAACAACTTAATTTCCTCCAGCACATTTTCACCATCCTCAAGCAGCACGGGCGCGCGGCGGTGGTGCTGCCGGACAACGTCCTCTTCGAAGGCGGCGCGGGCGAAACCATCCGCCGCGAATTGCTCAAGCAGGCGGACGTCCACACCTTGTTGCGCCTGCCCACCGGCATCTTTTACGCGCAAGGCGTCAAGGCGAACGTCCTCTTCTTCGACCGCAAACCCGCGCAGGAAAAGCCGTGGACGCAAAAGCTCTGGATTTACGACCTGCGCACGAACCTGCATTTCACCCTCAAGGAAAACACCCTCAAACGCAGTGACCTCGACGACTTCGTCGCCTGCTACAACCCGAAGAACCGCCACGAGCGCAAGGAAAGCGATCGCTTCAAGGGCTTCGCGTACGCCGAGTTGATCAAGCGCGACAAAGTGAACCTCGACATTTTCTGGCTCAAAGACGACAGCCTCGAGGAATCCGCCAACCTCCCCGCCCCCGGCGTCATCGCCCAGGAAATCACCGACGACCTCGAAGCCGCCCTCGAACAATTCGCCACCATCGCGGAAGATCTGAAGGGTTCGAAGACTTAAGGGCCGCTGGCGCAGGCATTCGGAGTTCTAATTTAAGCATCAGCGCAGAGCGGCTAAGATAAGCTGTTCTTATCGATCTGGTCGTTTTAGCCCTTTTTCCCGGATTTTCCCGGGTGTTTTTTCGGCGGCTCAGACTTTGCCGTAGAATTGCTCGACGATCTGGCGGAAGTTGTTCTCGGCGATGTTGATGATGCCCATCTCGCGTTTGGCGTTTTCCTCGGAGTCGC
>JAJSLI010000109.1 GCA_021272315.1 Methylacidiphilales bacterium
CTCGGCCTTCCCATCACGCCCTGACGGCTCATCTTGTCGGCAACTCTCTTCCATTGCTCATCGGTGACGGCGATTTCCATGCCACCAACTTCTAACAAATCGGTGAATTTACCTCAATGACTTTTGCAATAGATTCTAGGAGCTTGCTGAAAAAGCTTTCTTTTTTAAAAGTCTGTCATCCCGAGCTTGTCGAGGGACCTCTAACAATTTTGTTTCAGAGGGCATTTTTTGAGGGAATAGTGAGAGATCCTTCGACAAGTTCAGGATGACGGCCTTTTTCAGCAAGCTCCTAAGGCAAACTCATGAAAATCGATCTTTCAGGCAAAGTCGCCATCGTCACGGGCGCAAGCGGCGAACTCGGGCGCGTCATTTCCCGCACCCTCGCGGTCTGCGGCGCCGATCTGGCCATCCATTATCATCAAAAGCAGGACCGGGCCGAAACGTTGCGGGACGAGGTGAAAAAGCTGGGCCGCCGCGCCTGCATGATCCAGGCCGACATCACCCGGCTCGACGCCGTGCAGGCCCTGCGCGCCAAGGTGGAAAGCGAACTGGCCGCGCCCGACATCGTGGTGAACAACGCCGTGATCCAATACGCGTGGAAAACGGTCCTGGAGCAGGGCGTGGAAGATTATGAAAGCCAGTTCCGCTCCTGCGTCCTGCAAAATGTACTCATGGCCAAGGTCTTTGTCCCGGCGATGATCCGCAGGCGTTACGGGCGGATCATCGCCATCAACACCGAGTGCGCCATGCAAAACCAGCCGACCCAATCGGCCTACGTTTCGGGCAAGCGGGGCATGGACGGCGTCCTGCGCGTCCTGGCCCGGGAAATCGGCCCGCACGGCATCACCGTCAACCAGGTCGCCCCCGGTTGGATGATCTCAGAAAGATGCCGCAAGACCGGCACGGAAAGGCAGGAGAGCTACGAGAAGAGCGTCCCCCTGGGACATCGCGGCGAAGATCAGGACATCGCCAACGCCGTGGCCTTCCTGGCCTCCGACCTGGCCAAATTTATTACGGGAGTCTATCTCCCCGTCTGCGGCGGCGGTGTGATGCCGGCGATTTGAAGGCCTGTGGATGGCCTCTTGACGCAATTCCTGATTTTCCTCGTTCCCAAATTCCCCCTCGTTCCCAAATTTCATTTGGGAACGCCACTTGTTCCTCGCGAAATTTCATTTCGCGCTGACTCCAATGCACAGTGGATAAAAAATATGGAACAGGCATCTTTACGCAATTCCCGATCTATAGCGTTTTCAAAAATATCGTAGCCGCCCTTCCGCCTTTTGGCCCGGAGGGCCAACGGAAATTAGCCGGTGGTGCCAACCACCGGTGGAGCGTAACAAAAGTACCCGCCCCGGATGGGGCGGCGCATGCGCCCCGGCTGGAGGAAAAGGGGACGGGTTGTCATGGAATGAGGGAGGCGATTTTCGCGGTCGGCCCAACCCCGGCTTGCGTTTCGGGTCAACACGTCTCATCTTAGTTAAGCCATGTCAGGCCATTCCCGCTGGTCCAAAGTCAAACATTACAAGGGCGCGCTCGACCAGAAGCGCGGCAAGATTTTCAGCAAGCTCTCCAAGGAAATCGCCGTCGCGGCGAAAATGGGCGGCGGCGACCCGAATTTCAACCCGCGCCTGCGCCAGGCCATCCTCACCGCTCGGGGCGAAAGCATGCCGGTGGACAACATCGACCGCGCGATCAAAAAGGGCACGGGTGAACTCGAAGGCGCCGCCTACGAGGAAATGACCTACGAGGGCTACGGCCCCGGCGGCGTCGCCATCCTCGTCGAGGCGGCCACCGACAACAAGAACCGCAGCGCGGCGGAAATCCGCTCCGTCTTCACCAAGAACCACGGTCACCTGGGCGGTTCCGGCAGCGTCGCGTGGATGTTCCATCGCAAGGGTCTCATTACGATCACCGCGCCCGGCATTTCCGAGGACGACGTGATTCTCGCCGCGCTCGACGCCGGCGCGGAGGATGTCCGCACCCACGACGACCTCATCGAGGTGATCACGCCGCCCGACAACAAACTCGACGCCGTCACGAAGGCGCTCGAGCAGGCCAAAATTCCCATCGCCAGCGCCAAGCTGAGTTACATCCCCGGCAATTTGACGCCGGTGACCGATGCGCAGGTGGCCGAACAGGTGCTGGGCCTCCTCGAAGCCCTCGATGATCATGACGACGTGCAAACTGTCCACGCCAATTTGGATATGGCCCCCGATTTGCTTGCCGAAACTGGATAAGAGGCTGTCTGGAAAGTTGGCGTAGGCCGCGTGACGAGTCGAATTTGGGCTGAATCGAGGCGCGAACGACGCGCATACCCGCAGCGGTACGTAAGGAGTGAGCAACGAAGAGTCGGCCCAAATTCGCTGTCACCCTTCGGGCCGAAGTCTTTTTACCTTGAGGCGGTGTCGTTCGCTCTTCAGGTAGTGTGTAGTCCCGACACTGCGGGAAACTCACTTGGCTCCATGCCCCAAGACACAAATTCTTTCGGCGCGACCTATGCCAATTTTTCAGGCGGCCTCTAAGAACTTCAACAACAAATTCTTAGGATAATTTTAATACAATTACTGCTTGCTTTTGGCTTAAAGTAATCTAAGTCCTTAATTTATGAGTGATTGGTATTACGCGGTGGACAATGAGCAAAAGGGGCCGATCAACGAATCGGAATTGAAGACGAATTTTGCCACCAACAAGTTGCCCGGCGATACGCTGGTCTGGAAGGAAGGCATGGAGAACTGGGCTCCCGCCAATCAAGTGTCCGCTTTTTCGTTCCGCGCGCCGCCCGCTCCGGCCAAGGTGCAGTCCCCGGACTCCGGCGCGACCCTGGCCGCGACGGAAGCACCCCCTGCGGGCAATCCCGATTCAACCAAGCCTGTTGATCTGAAAAGTCTGTTCAGCGCCAAAGGCATGCCCCTCGAAGTCGACGCCGAGGACGCCGAGAAGAACAAGCTCTTCGGCATAATCGCCTATGTGTCCATTCTCTGGTTGGTGCCGTACCTGGCAGCCAAGGATTCTCCTTTTGCCAAGTACCATGCCAACCAAGGGTTTGTGCTATTCATCGTTGAGGTCGCACTCTGGCTTGTGCTCACGATCATTTACCAAATTATTGGAATGTTAGGCCTTTCAGCGTTCGCGTCCATCGCCTTCGTACTGAGCTTTGCATGGCTTGCCATACTCGGCTTGGTCATATACGGTGTCCTTAATGCTGCGTTCGGCAAGTGTGTCCCGCTGCCGGTTATTGGCGGCGTCAGGGTGCTGTAATAAGTAAAGTTCTGTTCCGAGCTCTCTTACCCGAGCCACTTTTTTCGGGCAAAGCGTTACGACCGTCCGCAGCACCAACTTCCTGCTGGCCTTCCGTTCTCCATGGGCGAGAGTACTCGCGCATGCCTGCCGCCAACCAAGCTGTGCCCGACGACCTCGCGAACCAGCATCCCGAGGCCATCTCGGCCATGTTCGGGCGGGTCGCCCCGCGCTACGACCTGATGAACCACGCCATGGGCGCGGGCATCGACATCTACTGGCGCTGGAAACTTGTCCGCGCCGTGCGCGCCCAGCACCCCGCGCGTGTGCTTGACCTCGCCGCCGGCAGCGGCGACGTGCTGCTGGAGATTCAGCGGCAAAAGGCCTGCACGGAGGTCGTCGCCGGCGCCGATTTCTGCCTGCCCATGCTGCAGATCGCCCGGGGCAAAAAGGCGGTGAACCTGCTCGTCAGCGACGGCCTGCGGCTTCCTTTCCCGGACGCGGCGTTCGACGCCGTCACCATTGCGTTCGGCCTGCGCAATTTCGTCGACCGGCTGGCGGGGCTGCGCGAAATGCGGCGCGTGCTGCGGCCCGGCGGACGCGCCTACGTCCTGGAGTTCTCGCACCCCGTGGCGTGGCTTGCGCCCACCTACTTCTGGTACATGCGCACGATCATGCCGAAGTATTCGCGCCTCTTTACCCCCGAGGAGGGCGCCTACCAGTACCTTGGCGAATCGATCAAGGCGTTCCTGCCGCAGCCGAAACTCGCGAAGATGATGCTCGATGCGGGGTTTTCCAAAGCGAACTGGACCAATTTCGCGCTCGGCATCGTCGCGCTCCACGTTGCCGAAGTCTGATCCCCGGTGGAGCCGGAGAAGGGGAAGGCAGCCCTTGGATGGGATTAATGTGATTAAAAGGATTTTGGCTTGAGGAAGAGCGCGGAAGCGTTTGGGCTCGCTATCGCTTCGGGAGAGTTTTCGACCGAATGCAGTCCCAATCCTATTAATCTTATTAATCCCATCCAAAAATTTCCCCTGCCTACCTCCCCGCCTTTCATGCGATAATCCGGGGATGGCGACGGTGGAACTGAACTTGGGCCTGCTGGCCGAAATTGGCGGCTGGCCCGCATTGAAGGAAGCGCGCGCGCTCGTCGAGCGGGGTAAAGTCCTCGAGGCGGTCCGGGAAGGTGTGCTCCTTCGCGGACGCGTCCAGGGCGCGGAAAAAGTTTACGACGCCCAGATCTTGCTGGCGGAGCGGGTTGCCAGCATCGAGGTGAGATGCACCTGTGTCGAATCGCGGCGCACCGGACGAGTCTGCGCCCATGTATTGGCCGTAGGCGCAGCGCTTTTGCAACCGCCGAAAATTCCCGCGAACCTACCGGCGTCGCCTGCAAGCTCCGCGAAGACCGTCAGCCAGCCGTCTTCGGAACCGGCAACCGAAGAAACCCCGGTCGAGATCGAGATTGCCCGGCCCATGTTCGAGGCGCGGCTGGAGGGTGCGCTGTCGGGCCTGACGCTCGAGTTGCTCGCACGCTACGGCAACCAGGAGTTTTCCTTGGGCGGTGATTCAAATGGTAGCCGTCGACCGCCGGGCGACGGACCGCCGCTGGGACAGCGGCGGCTACCCCCGCGTCACGTCGCCGCAGAAAAAGAAGCCCTGGCAAAAGTCGAAGCCGCCGGGTTCAAGCCTGCACGCCATGGGTTCAGCCTCATCCAGGAACAGCACGTGGCGAGGTTTCTCGCCAACACGCTGCCACGTTGGCGGCAGGCCTGGACGATCAGCTACGGGCCGAGGCTCGAGTTCGCGCTGCGGGACGTCGACATCGCCGAGCCCGAATTTTCGCTGCGCTCCGGCTTGGGCGAGGACTGGCTGAGCCTCGACCTGAAACTTTCCGTGCGCGGAAAACCGGTCGCCCTGGAACCGGGCGAGATCGAACGCTGGCTGCAAACCGGCCAAAGCCACAAGCGGACCGCTGATCAACGGGTGCTGCTCGTGCCGACCGAGGCGTGGGCCGAAATGCGCGAAGTGCTGGCCGATTGCGCGGTGGAACAGGAGCCGGGGAAAATCCGGGTGGCGCGGACCTTCGTGCCTTACCTGGCCGGGGCGCTCGTGGCGGAAGGCTTTCGGTCAGGAAAAAACGATGCCGCGGAAATTCCCGCGCCCAACGTACTGGATGGGCTCGACCCGGCGCTACGGGCGCATTTGCGCCCCTACCAGGCGCTCGGGGTCGAGTGGCTGGCGGGTCTCGCGCGGCAAAATTTTCACGGGCTGCTGGCGGACGACATGGGGCTCGGCAAGACGCTGCAGGCACTCGCGTTTTGCGCCTGGTTGCGCACCCTGGATGCTTCCGAACCGGCCCTGGTGGTGTGTCCGACGAGTCTGGTGATCAACTGGCTGCGGGAGGCGGCGCGGTTTGTACCGCACCTGCGCACTCTCGACCTGACCGGCACGGACCGGGCGGAAAAATTCGCCGCGCGGGACAAGCACGACCTGCTGGTGACGTCGTATGCGATCCTGCGTCGCGACGCGGAGCTTTATCGCGGTGCCGGCTTTTCGCTGGTGGTGCTCGACGAGGCGCAGCATATCAAGAACCGGGACAGCCAGAACGCGCAAAGCGCGAAGGCGCTGAGGGCGCGGCACCGGCTGGTATTGACCGGCACTCCGCTGGAGAATTCCGTGCTCGATCTCTGGTCGCTCTACGATTTTCTTCTGCCCGGCTATCTCGGCACCGCGTCCGATTTCCGCGAACGGTACGAAAAGCCGCTGGCATCGGGCGCGGACCCGCGCCTCATGCGGCGATTGCGGCAGCGCGTGCGCCCCTTCTTCCTGCGCCGGACGAAGGAAGAGGTACTGAAGGAATTGCCGCCGAAACTGGAGCATCTTGCCCTGTGCGAATTAAGTGACGAGCAACGGGAAGTCTATCGTGCCGTGCTGGCCCAGGGCCGGCGCGAGGTATTCGAGCATTCCGGCCAACCGGGCCGGGGTCGCGACCGGTTGGCGGTGCTGACCACACTGCTGCGGCTGCGGCAGGTCTGCTGTCATCTCGACTTGCTGCCGCGGGACGGCGCGGTGCGCGTCTGGAAGGAACCGTCGGCGAAACTGGACCGGACGTTCGAGCTGATCTACGAGGCTGTCGACGGCGGTCATCGTGTGCTGCTTTTCAGCCAGTTTGTGCAGGCGCTGCATCTGTTGCGTGATGAGGCGGAGAGGCGTGAATTGCGTTTCTGCTACCTCGACGGGCAGACGGTCGCGCGGCAGGAGGAGGTCGACCGGTTTCAAAACAACGCGGAGATTCCGATTTTTTTCATCAGCTTGAAAGCGGGCGGGACAGGACTCAACCTGACCGGCGCCGACACGGTAATTCATTTCGATCCGTGGTGGAATCCGGCAGTGGAGGAGCAGGCGACGTCGCGCGCCCATCGGCTGGGCCAGTCGCGACGGGTGCAGGCTTACAAACTGATCGCGGCGGGAACGGTAGAGGAAAAAATTCAGGTGTTACAAGCTCGCAAACGGGAATTGTTTGAGGCGAGCGTCGGCAGCGACGAGGCGTTCGTGGAAAAACTATCGGGTGACGAGATCGAGGAACTGCTGGAGGGATCAGGATAAGATGATATCGACGCCGGGGAGGTTGAAGCTCAGGCGATCCACCAGGGAAGCTTTGAACCTTTTCAAGCCGGTGCGCGGCTTGGACTTTCCCATGACGGCCTGGGTGATCCCGTAATCCTTGGCAAACGAGGTCAACGCGGCAACGATATCGTTGCTCT
>JAJSLI010000023.1 GCA_021272315.1 Methylacidiphilales bacterium
GTCCTGGATCGCCTCGATGAAACCGGTGATGTCGGCCCAGTCGCGATCGAGGGCGGCGCGGCGTTCCGGCGTGCCGGCAAAGAGGTCGGCGATCTCCTGTTTCTCGAGCCAGCGCACCCGGAGGCGGTCGACGTTGAGGCCGTACTGGTTGCGCCAGAAGGAACCTTCGAGCTTCACGCAGTCGCCGTCCTGCAGATCGTGGCACGAGTCGTAGGCCTCGCTGTCCTCCCAAATCTTGAATTTTTCCGTGGCGGTGCCGTCGCTGATTTCGAGTTCGAGGTAGGGCTTGCCCGCCTTCGTCACGTTCTCGCGCACCTTGACGGCTTGGCACGGCACCTCGGCCTTCACGGTGCTGCCGTCCGCCGTGGTGGCCTTGGCGATTTCCTGGAGAGTCATGCCCTCACGCTACCCGAAAAAGCGGCGCGGGTGGATAGAAAGTTTTCTCGCTCTCCTAAAGGGGAGGCGCTTAATGGGTACATATCAGCATGAAATTTTGGCCTTTGCTCTGCGTGGCTGTATTCGCTTTAACCGGATGCTTTGGAATGTATGGCACGGGTCCCTATCTTATACCTGGCTCGCTTACGAGTCCGTTCGATGATGTCAAAGTGATTGCCCAAGGATACGAAATCGAGGTGTTCATTCGCGATAAAGATCGGGATCTGCAGGAATTACAGGTAATCGAAGCTTCGATTACGGATAAAAAAGGCACTAGAAATGTTGCTCTGAAACCTGTTTTTCTTAAACCACATGAAGCCAGTTTTAGTTATGCCAGTATGCCGACCCCTCCTTTTCAAGTGCCGTTCAAGCTGCATATGGTGATGACACTTAAAAGCGAGCAATTGACTATCGAGGGTTCTTATTCCGGTCGTCTCCAGGGCAGTTTTGTTTCCTGGAAAGAGCTGGAATAGCTACTTCAATTTCTGCCTTCCCGGCGACCAGCACGTCGTCCGCCCGCCGATGGTCGCATGCTGAAGTTTGGCGCCGGTGCGCGGGCACGTGCCGCCCTTTTGCCAGCGGTGGTTGAAGAGCCATGAGTCGGGCGGATCGGACCAGTCCCGGCCGATGATCCGGAGCGCGTTGCGGCAGACCGCGCGGATTTCGCGGTACAACACGCGGAGGCGCGCCGTATCGAGCGAACCGGCGGGCTGTTTCGGGTGGATCGCGGCGCGCCAGAGAATTTCGTCGGCCATCCAGTTGCCGATGCCGGGAAAGCGTTCCTGCATGAGCAGGACCGCCTTGATCGGCGCGCGGGCGCGGCGGCGCAGAAAATCGGCCAGCGCCTGGACCGTAAACGCGGGCGAAAGGAGATCGGGCGGAAGCTTCGACCACCACGCCGGCGCGGTCGCTCCTTCGGCAAAAAGGACGCGCCCGAAAAGCCGCGGGTCATCGAAGACCAGCGCGCGTTTCGACTGGACCAGGACAAGATGGTCGTGCCGGGCCGGCTCGAAACCGGGCGGCTCGACGCGCAGCTTGCCGGTCATGCCGAGATGGAGCCCGAGCCACGCCTTCGTTTTCGCGCCGTGCTCCTTCGCGACGAAGAGCATCTGTTTGCCGCGCGCTTCCGACCGTTCGAGCGTCGCGCCGCTCAGGGCGCGCACGAACCGTTTCGTGTCAATGCCGCGAAAAATCCGGGCCTTGGGATGGACCAGCACCTTCTCGATACGTTGGCCGAGGCCGGGATTCCACTGCTTGCGAAAATAATCGACTTCGGCGAGTTCGGGCATGGGACATCCAACATGTAGGCAAACGAGTAATGACCTAATTTGCGATATTCTGCGTTTTATTCTGAGGACAAAGGCAACGCCACAAGGAACGGATCGTCAGTCTCATTCCCAAGAATAAGCCAATCCAGATAGCTGCCGAGACGGGAGCGACAAGCCACGCCGTTTGCCATGAATCCGGGTCATTCTCCGGAATGTCTGTACGATTAAACACAAGCAAATCGACTATTAAGCCCGGCGCACATGTCCACTGACTCACATCCGAAAACGGTGGATCATGATAGGGGTTATCAAAGCCGTGAATAGACAAGTACTGTCCCCCGGCAGTCCAGCAGCCATAAGCTGCTACTGCCGTCAAAACACCAAAAGTTGCTAATAGCCAATACCAACGGGTCATTTTCTTTTTGCCACAATAGCGACTGACACGGCAGTTTTGCAGCTAAATTAAGACACTACCCGCTCTTCGGCCAAAAATCAGCGAGCCAAGCCGCGTGCGATGCGGTAAATCCATTCCGTGCTCTATCGCCGCGTCGCCCGTCCGCTCTTTTTCCTGCTGCCGCCCGAATTCGCGCATCACCTGTCGTTGATCGCGCTGGCCCACACGCCGCTGGCGTCCCTCCTGGCGCCGCTGGCCCGCCGGGAATTTCCGGGCCTGGAGCGCAAACTGTTCGGCCTCACCTTCCCGAATCCGATCGGGCTGGCGGCGGGCTTCGACAAAAACGCCGAGGGTCTCGCCGCGTGGGAAAGCCTCGGGTTCGGCTTCATGGAACTGGGCACGATCACGCCCCGTCCGCAGCCGGGCAATCCGCGCCCGCGCGTCTTCCGGCTCCCGTCCCGGCAGGGTTTGATCAACCGGCTCGGCTTTCCCAATGTCGGCGCGGAGGACGTGGCGCGGCGGCTGTCGCGGATCAAGCTTGCGGGGCACTGGCCGCACATCCCCGTCGGCATGAATATCGGCAAAAACAAGGAGACGCCGCTGGAGGAAGCGGGACGCGATTATCTCCTCTGCTTCCGCGCGACGCGCAACGTCGCAGATTATTTCGTCGTCAACGTGAGTTCGCCAAACACGCCGGGGCTGCGCGAACTCCAGCAGGGGCAGTTTCTCGACTCGATCCTTGGCCCGCTGCGCGACGAGGACCCGGACCTGCGGCACCCGCTCCTGATCAAGATCGCGCCCGACCTCTCTGACGGGCAATTGGAGGAAATCGTCAGGGCTGTCGACAAATACCGGCTGGCGGGGATCGTGGCGACGAACACAACCGTCGACAAAACGGGCCTGCCGTTGCAGGAAGAGGGCGGCGTGAGCGGGCGTCCCCTCGCCGCGCGCAGCACCGAGGTCATCCGGTCGCTGCACCGCCTGACCGGCGGCCGCGTGCCGATCATCGGCGTGGGCGGGGTCTTCAACGCCGACGACGCGAAAGAAAAACTCGCCGCGGGCGCCAGCCTGCTTCAGCTCTACACCGGCTTCGTCTACGAGGGCCCGTTCGTCATCCGCAAAATTTGCGAAGGGCTTTTGTAAAAGCGCGGTCTACCTCTTCTTCAACATCCTCTTCAGAAACGGCGCGGTCGCGGAACCCTTCACCCGGGCAACCTCTTCCGGCGTGCCGTGGGCGATGAGGCGCCCGCCCGCGTCGCCGCCTTCGGGACCGAGTTCGATGAGATAATCGGCGTCGGCCAACACGTCGAGGTGATGTTCAATGACAATGACGGTATGGCCCGCGTCAACGAGCTGATGCAGGACGTGAAGCAGGCGCTCGACGTCGGCGAGATGCAGCCCGATGGTCGGTTCCTCGAGGAGATAGAGATGATGCAGGCGGCCGAAGCCGGGGGTCCTGAGCCGCTTTTGCGTGTTCATCCCCAGCGAGCGCGAAAGTTCCGCGACGAGCTTGATCCGCTGCGCTTCGCCGCCCGAAAGCGTGGGGCTGCGCTGGCCCAGCGTGAGGTAGCCGAGGCCGGTGTCGCGCAGCAGGGCCAGCGGACGGTGCAGGCGCGGCACGTCGGCAAAGAAATCGACCGCCTGGTCGATGGTGAGGTCGAGCACGTCGGCGATCGACTTGCCGTGATAGAGGACCTCGAGCGTCTCGGGATTGTAGCGGCGGCTCCGGCACGTCTCGCAGGGGACAAATGTCGGGGGGAGAAAACTCATTTCGACTTTCACCGCGCCCTGGCCAAGACAGGCGGAACAACGGCCCGAGCCGCTATTGAAGGAAAACCGCGAGCGTTCATAGCCGCGCCGGCGGGCCAGCGATAACTGGGAAAAGAGATCGCGGATATCGTCCATGAGCCCGATGTAGGTCGCAGGCGTGGAGCGCGACGTCTTGCCGATCGGCGCCTGGTCGACCTCGTAGACCGAGGTGAAAACATCGAAGCCTTCCGCCTTCTTCCACGGTCCGGAGGGAAGCCTGCCCCGCCGGCTCCGGCGTCCGGTAAAAGCCTGCGCCGCCGGCTTGATGACGTCATGCAGGAGCGTGCTTTTACCCGCGCCGCTGACGCCGCAAAGCGCGATGAAACGTCCGGCGGGAAACGCGACATCGAGCCGCTTGAGATTGTTCGCCTCGGCGCCGCGAATCCGGCACCACGCCGGCGCGTCGTCCACCGGTCGGCGTTGGCCCCGGGTGGGATGGGGCAGCGGCGCACCGAGAATTTTCCCGGTGGGCGAGTCGCCGCGCCCGGCCAGGCTGCGCCACGGGCCTTCGGCGACAATGTGCCCGCCCTGCGTGCCCGCGCCCGGGCCAAGATCGATGATGCGGTCAGCGAAGCGCATCGTGTCCTCGTCGTGCTCGACCACGACCAGCGTGTTGCCCTTGCCTCGCAGCGCACCGAGCGAAGCGAGGAGCCGTTTGTTGTCACGCGGGTGCAAGCCGATGGTCGGCTCGTCGAGGACGTAGAGGACGCCCTGCAGTTCAGAGCCAAATTGCGCGGCAAGACGGATGCGCTGCGATTCGCCGCCGGAAAGGGTCGTGGCGGCGCGGTCGAGCGAGAGGTAGCCAAGGCCGACCTCGACGAGAAATTCGAGGCGCTGGACGATTTCGGGCAGGATGTCGCGGGCGATGCGGGCGTCGCGTCCGCGCGGCGTGACGGTGCGAAAAAACGCGAGCGCCTCGACGATGGAGAACGCGCCGATCTCGCCGATGGTGAACCCGCCGTGCTTTTGCGCGCCCCGACCCAGCGGCAGCCGGACGGCGCGCGCCAGCGGGTTGAGCCGCTGGCCGCGGCACTCGGGACAAACCGGAAGCGGACCATCGTCCCCGGCCAGTTCCTGCGCCAACTCGACTTCGACTTCCCGTTCCGCTTCGGTTTCACCCTCTGTACGGACTTCAAGAAGCGTGCCAAAGCCCTGGCATTTCGGGCACCAGCCGTGAGGCGAGTTGAACGAGAAAAGGCGCGGCTCGAGTTCGTCGAAGGAACGGCCCGTGCCGGGGCAGAAAAGCTGGGTGCTGTAGATGGTTTCGCGGCCACGCGGGTCGAGCGCGTACAGCGTGCCTCGACCCAGAGCAAGGGCAAAGTCGATCATACGTCGGCGGTCCGCGGAAGGAATTTTCCGCGAAAATACTCCCAACTCGACGCTGATGGTGTGCTCGACGTAGCGGTCGAGCGGTTTGAACTTGTCGGGCTCGATCCATTTTCCGTCGACCCGAAGGCGTGGGTGGCCTTTTTTCACGGCCCATTTCGCCACTTCGGTATGGAAACCTTTGCGGCCTTTGATGAGCGGCGCGAGGATGCGGAGTCCGCCGTCGCGGGCGGCCCGGTCGAGGCGCGTCAGAATTTCGGCGGGGGTCTGGCGCACGGCGGGTTCACCGGTCTCGGGATCGCGGACCTGACCGAGCTTGGCGTAGAGAAGGCGCACGAATTGAAAAATTTCGGTCACGGTGGCCACGGTGCTTTTGCGGCCGCCGCGCGTAACGCGCTGCTCAATGGCGACGGAGGGCGGAATGCCGGTGATGGAATCGAAGTCGGGGCGCTCGAGCTGCTCGACAAACTGGCGCGCGTAGGCGTTGAGGCTGTCGAGGTAGCGCCGCTGGCCTTCGGCAAAGAGGAGATCGAAAGCAAGCGTTGACTTGCCGGAACCGCTCAGGCCGGTGATGACGGTCATTTCGTTAAGCCGGATGTCGACCGAGATATTTTTCAGGTTGTGATGACGCGCGCCCCGGATGGCGATAGCTTCAGGGACGGTTTCGATGCGGCGGCTCAGGCGCGTGGCCGTTTTGCTGTAACCGTTGGCGATTTCGCGGACCCGTCCGGCAGTCCGGGACTGGGCGAGCTTCGGCTGGAGAAATTTGCCGGTATGGCTGCCGGGTGTCGCAGCGATAAACTCGGGCGTACCCGCCGCGACGACGCGTCCCCCTTCGCGTTCCGCCTCGGGACCGAGATCGATGATCCAGTCGGCGCACTTGAGAACTTCAAGGTTGTGCTCGATGACAACGAGCGAATCACCCTGTTCGACCAAGCGCCGGAGAACGGCCAGCAGGAGGCGGATGTCCTCGAAATGAAGGCCGGTGGTCGGTTCGTCGAGGATGAAGAGACGGGTTTGGCGCGTGGCTGGCTTGGTCACCGTTGTCCCCGGCGACGAACCTTTGCTTGTAGAAGGACGGCCACCAATGGGAATTTCATCGCCCGCTTCAACACCGACGGCGGCGCCATGCTCACCACTAAGGTAGCGGAGAAGTTTGATACGCTGGGCTTCCCCGCCGGAGAGCTGGTTGAGCGGCTGGCCGAGCCGGAGATAACCGAGGCCGACCTCGTTGAGAAGCCCGAGCCGCGCATCGATTTTTGCGTGAAGCGCCCGCTCGGTCTTGCCCAGGCCGGGCGCGGCGGGATCGAAATGAACCCGCGCCTCGTCAACGGTCATCTCTAAAACTTCGTGAATATTACGCCCCCGGTATGGAATTTTCAGCAACTGCGACTGAAATCGTCGGCCCTCACAGACAGGGCACGTGACAAAGACATCAGCAAGAAATTGCATTTCGATTTTTTCGGCGCCAGACCCGTTACAGCGGGGACAGCGGCCCGTGCCGCCATTGAACGAGAAATCGCCGGCGGTGAATCCCTGCGAACGGGCGGCCTCGGTGCCGGCGAAAAGGTCGCGAATAAAATCGTAGGCACCAAGGTAAAGCGCGGCATTCGAGCGGGGCGTGCGCGAGAGCGGCGCCTGATCGACACGGACGATTTCCGAGATGAAATCGGCGCCGCGCAATTCGCGCAGCACGGCGGTTTCCCCTGCTTCGGCCTGTTGATGGCGCGCCGCCAGGATGGCGGGATGAAGCACTTGGTGCACGAGGGTACTTTTACCGGAACCGCTCACGCCGCTGATGGCGACGAATTTGCCTAGCGGAATGGCAACATCGAGATCACGCAGATTGTTGGCCGAAGCGCCGAGAAGCCGGAGCTCGAATCCCGGCTCGGGAGCGCGACGTTTGTCCGGCAGCGGAATCGTTTTTGTTCCGTTGAGGTAGGCGCCGGTAAGCGATTTTTTTTGCCGGACGAGACCGTGGAAATCGCCGGAGAAAACGATGTCACCGCCCGCCGCGCCGCGCCCAGGGCCAAGTTCGAGGAGATGGTCGGCCTCGCGCATGACGGCCTCCTCGTGTTCGACAACGAGAACGGTGTTGCCACGGTCGCGCAGCCGTTTCATCACGCCGACAAGCTGGCCCATGTCACGCGGATGGAGACCGATGCTGGGCTCATCGAGAACGAAGAGGGTGTTGACGAGCGAATTGCCCAGGCACGACGTGAGGTTGACGCGCTGGATTTCGCCGCCGCTGAGCGTGCGGGTAGCACGGTCGAGCGTCAGATAGCCGAGGCCGACCTCAAGAAGATAAGTAAGCCGCGCGAGAATACCGTCACGCAATTGTTTCGCCGCATCGTCGCCTTCGGGCAGCGGGAGCGAGCGGAAAAAATCGCACGCCTGGGTGAGTGGGAGCCGATTGATTTCGGGAAGGGTGAGACCTCGTTCTTCGGGTGACGCTTCGTTCCCTGGCAAGCGGCCACCTGATGAACCGAGCCGGAAATGAAGCGTCTCGGGTTGAAAGCGGGCACCGTGACAGACGGGGCATGACTGGTAGGCGCGGTAGCGGGAGAGAAAGACACGGACGTGCATTTTGTAGGTCTTGGTCTCGAGCCACTGGAAGTAGCCTTTCACGCCGTACCAGCCACCGGCTTCCCAGAGTTCGTCGAGCGTGGAACCGTCACGCAGTTCTCCCTCGATAACGAACTTCTGCATCCAGGGCTTGAGATCGCAAAATGGCTCATCAACCGGGATGCGCTTTTTCGCGCAATGCTTCAGCAAATCCTTTTGGCATTCGAGTGAGACTCCGCTCTGCCACGGCTTGACCACGCCACCGCGAATGGACAGGCGGCGATCGGGCAGCGCACGCTCGTAATCGATCTCGATGGTACGGCCAAATCCGCGGCAGGTCGGGCACGCGCCCATGGGGTTGTTGAAGGAAAAGAGCGCAGGCGACGGCTCGCGAAAGCGGGTACCGTCGTAGGGACACACCCAGGCGCTGGAAAAGCGGAGTTCATTTTTTGGGTCGGGACCAGAAACGGGATCAAAGACCTGGACTTCGCCCTGACCATGGCGAAGAGCCGATTCGACGGCCTCGGCGAGGCGGGCACGACTGGCGGTGTTGATGGCAACCCGGTCTTGTACGACGCGAAGGAAGGTCGGCGCGGTTTCACTTTCCGGAACGGCATCGTCGGTGCGGCGCAATTTCCCATCGAGCCAGACGCGAAGGAAGCCCTGCTGCCGAAGCGTGGCCAGGGCGGCGCTGAGAGAAGGCTTGTTCGGCATCGGGACGGAGAAACCGACGAGGACTTCGTGCCCGGCTCGGGCGGAAAGAATTTCAGCGGCAATCTGCGTCGCGCCGAGCGGACGGACGGGCCGCCCGCAATGGGGACAGGTCAGCGACGCCAGCCGCGCAAAAAGAAGTTTCAGATGGTCGGCGATTTCGGTCATGGTGCCGACCGTACTGCGCGAGGTCTTGACCGAGTTGCTCTGTTCGATGGCGATGGCGGGCGGCAGGCCGTCGATGCGGTCAACGTCGGGCTTGTCCATGCGTTCGAGGAACTGGCGCGTATAGGGCGAGAAGGTTTCGACGTAGCGGCGCTGGCCCTCGGCGTAGAGGGTGTCAAAAGCGAGCGATGATTTGCCGGAACCGCTCAGGCCGGTAACGACGGTGAGCTGGTGATGCGGAATATCGACATCGATGTTTTTGAGATTGTGCTGGCGGGCGCCGTGCACGCGGATGTGGCTGGAACTCATGGGCGGGTTGGAAAGGTAACTCGCCAAAGCCGGAAGGCAACGGTTCCCCGCATGAAATGAGCGAACCTTCCGGGTGTCTCCCTCGTTCCCGTCCATTTGCGCCTTGCGGCAGGGAGTCCTTTTTGCGATTTTCATCGTTTCCTCCGGCAAATCATCCCATCCGCGATTTACCATCATGCACTCCATCTTTGAATTTCTGAAAAACCTGCACGACAGCGGTCATTTGCAGGCGCTGGTCCGCTCGGGTGGAATTCCGGTCATTGCGATGATTGTCTTTGCCGAGACAGGACTGCTGGTCGGCTTCTTTCTGCCGGGCGACACGATGCTGTTCGTGGCCGGGGTCGCCGCCGCTTCGCTGGGACCGGCAGGCCAAGCTTACCTGAACATTTGGGCGCTGACGGCGTCGCTGATCGCGGCTGCGATCATCGGCGACCAACTCGGTTACTTTTTCGGCTATAAAACAGGGCATGCGATCTTTACGCGTGAGGAGGGCTTTTTTTTCAAGCG
>JAJSLI010000087.1 GCA_021272315.1 Methylacidiphilales bacterium
CGAAGCCAGAAGGGATAACCACCGTAGTTCCATTCCGCGCAACAATAGGGACCCATGCGGAGAATCACCTCGAGCCCCTTTTCACGGCAGAGCGTCAGGAAGGCCCCGAGATCGGCCTGACCCGAAAAATTATAAACACCCCGCTCCGGCTCATGGACGTTCCAAAAGATATAAGTGGCCACACAATTCACGCCGGAAGCTTTCGTCGTGTCGAGTAGCCGGCTCCATTCGGAACGCGGCACTCGCGCGTAATGGATTTCACCCGAAATGATGAACTTGCGCTTCCCCTCAATGATCAGGGAACGGGAATCAAAAGAAATACAAGTCATGGCTTACACCACGTTAGACCGGCTTATTTTTGAGCGCCTCGTTGATTTTTCGCAGAGTAAACCCTTGCCAGGCGATCATCGGATTAATCGGAGCACCCTGGGCCCGGTTCAGCAACTGGGTCTGGGTCCAACCTTCCCGCCTGCCGGCCCATTTGGATGAAAAACAATCGGGTCCGTTGAAAATGCCGTAGGGCACGCTGGGGAACTGGTTCGTGTGCCAGTGCAGCGTACCGTATTTCCATTCGGCGAGAGCTTCCTCCAGTAATCCTTCTTCCGTCAGCGCCCAGACAAACCAATGGATTATTTGAGGCCAGATGCCCGCATTCTCACCCTCGCCCACGGGAATGGCGCACCAGGAAATATCATCAGGCGCCGGGCTGCTGTAAGGACGGCTCATGAGGATGAGCCCGGCTTCGGTGTGGCAGTGCCGGATGGCGTTCTTCAGGGCCGTCCGCCGTTGCTCCGCCGTGCCGCATTTTCCGAGCACAGCCCAGGTCTGGGCATTGATAAAAATGCGGTTTTCCGCGTACGAACCGACCGGCTTGCCGTCATCCGTGTAGCCGCGCCGGAACCAACCCTCATCAAAGGTTTCGGCGACCGCCTGGCGGAGTTTCGTCAAATAAGTTTCGACCTCGGTCGCAAAAGGAGTCTCGCCCCGGCGCCGGGCGATTTCCGCGACATAGCCGAAGGCCCGGCAGGCCGTGCCCGAATTCACGACCGACTCGCCACGACCCTTGGCACCCATCAAAGAAAGATAATCATTCCAGTCTCCTTCCCGAATGAGAACCAGACCGTGCGGGCCGGTGCCGACATGGTCTCGCACCCAGTAAAAGGCCCGCTTGATGTGCTCCCAAATCGTTCCTTCGCCCTCGTCCCAGAACGAACAGACTTGATCGAGAAATTCCGTGTGACCAGACATGGCGATACTTTCGCAGCACGACAGTGTGAACCAAAGTTCGTTATCGCTTTCAAATTCGGTCGACTTGCGGTCCCGGCGCATGTTGTGACCCTTGGGCAGGTCGCCGCTGGCAAGCTGGGTCTTGGCCAGGAAACGGAGCGAGGCGGCAGCGAGTTCCCAATCGCAGCCGGCCACCACCATGCTGGTTCCGGAAACTTCACGCACGGGGAACCAGGACCAAACGTAGCCGCCCTGAGCGATGAAATATTCGCCAACCGAACTGTCGTAGTTGATAAAGGAGAGGAGTTGTCCCGCATCCCAGAGGCATTCCCTCGCCATCCACGGTTCGGGCGCATCGACGGCGAAAGGGGCGAGTCGCTTCGCCCATTGCCGGTGGGCTTCCTCCAGAGTGGGAACGGAAATCGTCGTTGCCTCGTGCGGGCCGTAACCCGTCGCGGCACCGACGCTCCAAACGGAACCGGGATCGATCCGTACGGATTGGAACAGGCGCAGAGAATCTCTTTTTGAGGCGGCCTGCCATTTGTCCGATACCGCGAGAAAAACGTCTCCGAGTTGCTCGTGAATATTGGAAAAGACGGCCCATCCCGGCGTCGTGACGGGACATTGGCGCGGGGGAAGTGGATTTGTTGGATCGGGGCGCACCGGCATGACATCGCCTCGAATTTCGAGTCGTCCCTGAAACGGCGTTTTAGCCAGATTCGTCAGTTTAAAACGCGCATAAATCCGCTTGCTCCGGTCGGGCAACGCGAAAACCTCTTGCACAATCCGAAGGTGGACCAAATCGGTCTTCACTTCGCCGCGATATTCGATGGAACCCGTGCCGATGCGAATACCTTCTCTGCGTGTGAGTTCGCTATATAGAAGTGAAATCAACTCGCCTTCAACCTCCATCATCAGGTAAATCGAACTGCGGGCCAGACAACTATCGGGCGAATTGAGCCAGAGAAAACCACCTTCCGTCGTGAAGAGGTTCACATTTCCCCACCGGTCCGTCATGGCGGAAAGATGTCCCGTGCCGATCAGGTGGCGAAAGGGAGCGTCTGTTGCTTCGTCATCCTCCACGATCAAATCGAAATGAGGCAGGCCGCTGCTTCCGGTGGCCCAGGTTCCAAAATGAGATTTTTTGATATCAGGATTTGTGTGCATAAATAAAACAACCCTCCCTTAAACATCTTCAATTTTTAAACGAAACGGAAAGGTCGGCTCCGTCGACCCTAGCACTCGCGGAGATACCATTGGCGTCGGTCTTTAGCGCAAGATCCGAGACTTTCGGCGGGAGTTGATCGGAGGGCCGAAAAACGATGACGTAGGACATGATGTGGACGTTACCGATCGAATCGGCCGAATCCCAAAACCGCATCACGCGGGAGATGCGGTAGGGAACAGGACGGACATTAAAATAATCCTGCCCATTGGACACTGGATTTGTATTGAGCTGCGTCGCGAACTGTACGCTTCCGTTGGTGACGGGATAGAGATAGGCGGTGATGGTTCCATCCTGAATGCGAAAGGGGAAGACGCCCTTATCGTCCATCACGGCTCCCCCATTGAACACGAGGGTGGAGACATCACGTCCAGGAATGGGCGCGGTCGTCGCGAGCGCCACCAAGGCGGCGTCCTTTACCTGTTTGCTGTAGAAATGAATTTTCTCGCCGGGAATCCCGGGAATCGATTCCGATTCGTTCGACTCGTCGAGGCAGAAGCCGACGCTCATCCCCAGCGGCGGGGGTCCGTCGTTGCGCCAATAGGCGACCAGATTCCGTTTCTGTTTCCACTCGTCTTGAAACGCGACGGTGCCGAGGATGAAGTTTCCCTCCCGGTATTGAGAGAGGTGGCGTACCGGGGTTGTGCCCGACCCGACCGCATTCCACTCCCGCCACGGCGCATGTGGAAGTTGGAATTCGGGTCGCGGCGCAACAGCTTGGGCGGCGAGGCTGGCCAGACCGGCCTTGCCCCAGTCGTGGGCGGTGTCGGTATCCGGCAAGGGATAAGCACCGTCCGTGGCCAGGTAGATCCAGTATTTCAGATTGGCGCAGTATTCGAGCATGTCGTCGCCATAGGCGCGTAAAAACGGGCCGCCTAATTGGTAAGTCGGCGCGTGATAGGCTAGGGCCACTTGCTTCCAGAGGTGATTGATCGCGGCATCAGCCTTCGCGGAAAAAGCATCAGAGAAGGCGTAACGACGGCACGCATAGGCGCCGTCCAGCGCGACGGCGGTGTAGGTGGGGGAGAGATATTCGGCGAATTCACCGTCGTCGGCCAAGGCCATGATCGCGTCGAGCTTGGCCTGAGCCCATGCCCCCGCCCCCGGCACGGCCAGGAGCTTCTCCCCGGCCGCGGCCAGCGCGGTGGAAATAAAGGCGATGTTCGTATAGCCCGGATCGACGTCACGGCGCATCACCGCTCCGACGGCAAGGCGGACCGCGTTCTGCACCGCGCTCCGCACATCGGGATCGAGGCAGGGACGTTGCCGGTCCAGATCGAGAATACCGGCGAGGCCGCCGCCGACGAAGGGAGCTGAATTGAGATCCCCCGGCTTGGCGTCCTCCGTGTACCAGTCGAAAGCGCCGCAGGTCGGGCTGGCAGGATTCGTGTCCTGACAGGCGAGGACGCGCTTGAGTATCTTCTGGGCCAGGGCCTGATCGGCGGGATCACCGGTGAGCAGAAGCGTGTAGGCGTAGGCGCACGATCCCCCGGTCCCATGGTGCTTCTTGTTCGGCGGGTTTGCGCAGGGAGTCCCGACCAAGTTGGCGTCGGGATCGAAATTGACCTCGCAATAGTGGCGGGCGATTTCGTAGAGACGGCGGTGCTGGTCGACGTTTCCCAGGGATGGATCGGGAGTCCATGTCCCGCCGAGGGCAGGAAACGAGACCGAAACGAGAAGACAACAATAGAGGAGGGCGCGGGGGAGTGACATGGCAGGTGGGTAGTTCAATAGTGGAGGGGTTGATCGTTGGGCTAAAAGGCTACGTCTAGCGACAACGGCGTGCCGTTGACTTCAGCGGTGAGGTTCAAAGTCTTGTCGCCCGGGGTAAAAGCGATGTTTTTCACATCAGGAGCATTTTCTCCGGGGATTCTGAAAACCACCAGATACGATAAAACCCCGAGGTTTCCAACGTGGTCAGCCGAGTCCCACATCCGCTCGACGTATCCCCTATTTTTTGTGTCGTCCTTCCGAAATGCCATGGCGCCTGCGCCCTGCGTCACCGGATAGACATCAACGGTGTAATCCCCGTCATGGACTTCGCAGGAGCCGGGAGGTCCACCCGCCATTTCCGCGCCCTCGGCCTCTCCGTTAAATACCAATTGGAGCCCGCCTGTCGAAGGATTGGGCATTTTGCCGGTCAAGGCCACCAGCACCGCCCCTTTTGACTGGGTCGAAAAGAAATGGGCGTAACCGTTGGGCAAGGTCATCGACGACTCATCCATGCAAAATCCGACGACCGGAATGGGCTTGTCGGGGGTGGCCTTCGTAACAGGCCAATAGGCGACGACATTTCTCTGTTGCTGCCAAACAGACTGAGTACTAATGCTGCCCACAATCAAGTCGCCTTCGCGGTACTGTCGCGCCGTCATCCCCGGTCGGTTCATGACCGCGATTTCACGCCAGGGAACCGTCGGTTCCTGGAATTCCGGACGCGGTTCAATTTGGGCGTTCGCCATGCCCATCAGGCCCGCGCAATCCCACGATTGGGCGGTCTCGACATCCGAAAGGGGATACTTTCCATTGAGGGCAAACACGAGGAAGTATTTCAGGCCGGCCGCATACTCCAGCATATTTTCGCCATACGACCGTGAGTTCGGCCCGCCGAGCTGCATGGTGGGCGCATGGTAGGAACCGGCGATGTCTTTCCAGAACGCATCGATAAGTCGATTGGCAGCCGAGGCAATATCAGGAGATGCGGCAGATTGTTTTACCGCATAAGCCGCCCCCAGGTCGGTTCCGTAATAGGTCGGGGCCAAATACTCGGTGAACGTAAAGCCCGGCTGGGCCCGCGCCAGTATCCACTCAAGCTTGCTCATCGCGAAATCCCTAGCACCCGGATAATTCAGCAGCTTGTCACCGGCTGCCCCGACCGCCGCCGACATGATCGAGATGTTGATATAGTCCGGAGCGACATCTCTGCGAATCGTAAAATCCACGGTATGCCGGAAGGCCTCCTCGATCTGTTTGCGTAAATCGGGGGAAAGGAGGTGGCCTTGCTTGTTGTCTTGATCGAGGACGCCGGCAAGACCCACCCCCACAAACTGGCCAAAGTTCGGGTCCGGATTGACGACGGTCGCCCAGTCATCCTCATAATTGGGAAGGAACGATCCATACGTTGGCGAATCCTTCCTCAAATCCTGCTTGGTCAGAACCAGGCGCAAAATGCTCTCGGCTTTCGCCCGATCCGCCGGATCTTTCGTCATCAAGAGGCCACTGGCATAAGCGACCGACTGAGAAACCATATGAGGTTGCTGGTGCCTCATATCTCTCAAAATGAGACCGACTTTCGCGTCGAAATGGCTATCGCAGTAATCGCGGCCGATTTTGTAGAGCTGGAGGCGCTGGGTCTGCAGGTTCATGCCCGGATCGGGCTTCCAGCTCGCACCTTGCCCCGACGCCTGTGGCTTTGGCTGTGCCTGCGTCTGTGTCTGCGCCTGTGTCGGGCTAAGGAGCGAAGCTGTCAGGAAGACGCCTGCGGCTGGCAATGCGCCACGCCAAATGCCCCGACGATAGATGAATTTCCGGCGACGTACGCTGCTTAAGAGCAGAAAGCAGGAAACCGAGAAAACCGTGTGGAGCAAAGCGCGCGATAGGAACATAAGGAAGTGAACATTGACTTCGCCGGAAAGTAGTGGGCTAATTTACTTTCTCAGTTAAGTGATCCAGTGCTCGTTTAATCATTCCGGAGCCACGTAATTTTTCGGCCCGCCCAAGGCCATGAATCGGTGATGCAGAACCAAAAAAGCGCCCAAGGCCAGGATGGTGAAACCCGCTGAGATAAAAAAAGTATAGCGATAATCGTGGTGCATATAGTCGAGGAATTCGCCCACTGCGGGAGTCAGCAACATTCCGCAGCAAGCCCCAAGGATTCCCCCCACCGAACCGATCTCGGCAAACTTGTTGCGCGGGAGCAAGCGCTGCTGAAGCGAAGCCCAAGCCGTGAAGATGCTCCCGGAAACCACATTATGTGCGACAAAGGCGATTGTGAAGGTTGAGGCATCCCTGACCCAAAGACCGCCACAAGCCATGACAAGAGCGTAGAGGGCTAGGCCGACCATGCTGAGACGCAGCGGGTGGAACCGGTCGGCCAAACTTCCGAGCGGATAACTCAGGACGAGCGAACAGACGTAGCTCAGCGCGATGCATTTGAAGTAGATGGGCATATGCATGCCAAGGCTTTTGGCGTAAAAAATGGAGTAGAGGTTGAACGGACCGCTCGAAAAAGCGCCGAGTATGGTTGCGGCGAAATACCAGAGGTAATAGGGATTCCCGAGGCCGTCCTTGAAATAGGTTTTGACGGCGAAAAGAAGTCCCGGTTTCTCCGATGCCGGAGGAGGCGGATAGCCGCCTTCCTTCACATTCGAGCATACGATGGTGAAACCAATGCCGTAGAGCGCTCCGATGCCGAGAAAGATCCAGGCGGCATGTTTCTCGGCATTATCGTTCACGTAGTAAAAGAAAATGATTCCCGCAATCAGGCCGACGGCGCGAAAGAGTCCATAAAAACGCCCGACGACCGCCTGGGGCACCACATCGTTGATCATGGCCGCGAAGACCGCGTAGCCGATAAAACAGGAGATTTCAAACAGCGTCCAGAAGACCGCCATTACGATCACGGCCGATCCATTGAGCCCCGGCGACCAAGTCCCGAGGAGATGACTGAGACGCTCTCCGAGTTGAGGGCAGAAGGCCAGACCGATCATCGAAATGACGAAGAAGGGGATGGGAAAAATCAGAAACGGAATCCGGCGCCCCCACGGCGTACGCAGGCGGTCCGACCTGTAGGCGACGGTGGGGCCGATAATCATTCCTAGCGCGGCCGGCAGGGACGAAAAAATCAGCCCGACGACGAGGTCCGATGCGCCAAATTTTTTGAAGAGAAGCTGCATGACCGGCGGCACGGCCCGGTCGCGAACATTCAAGGCGAAATCGCCGAAGAGCAGCCAGAAAAACAGCCGGGCCAGACCGCGCCTCGTGTAGCTGAGGGTTCCTACGCGCCAAATTTTTTCCCCGCCCCGAGGATCGGGCACCGGGTTGCCGTCGACCGGTTGAGGTGGAAGGGGCGAGATCACGCTTTGAGGGGCAAATCGGATGCCGCTTGGAAGATGTTTACCCTGATCTGTCGGACAACGGCATAAAGCGGGGAAAGATCCGCCCGCTTCCGGTGACTTGATACCTGCTCATTCTTCGCGTCCCAACTCAACTCCAGAAGATTGATCCTGGTTTCGTCAAACGCCATCTCGGGCTGGGATTCCTCCAGAAGGGTGACCGGGAGGGAGCCGTTGCCATAGACGCGGACCTCAAGCTGAAACGAAACCGGGTCCTCAGTATGAAGGGTGGGGAGCGCCAGGGGCAGAACGCTGCCGTCCTTGACGAACAGGGGCAGCTTATCTTGGGCAGACATGATTTCAATCACGCGATTGCCTTCCTGCATCTCCCCGGTCCAAAAGTCGATCCATTTGCCCGGAGGAAGCCAGGCGGTACGACCCGGCGCATCCCCAATCATCGGGGCGGCCATGATGCGATCACCCACGAGGATCTGATCATCCCGGTTCCAACTTTCCGGCGCGTCGGGGTAATCCATGACCAAGGGACGAAAAGGTGGAATACCTTCCTTTGCATAACGGTAAAACGCGCCGTGCAAATAAGGAATGAGCCGCATGCGCAACTCGAGCACCGCCCGACATTTTTCCTGCCATTCCGGCCAATCGGGAAGAAATTGGTCCCGGTTGTTCGCCTCAATCTCCCACTGTTTCCAGGGAGGATTCTTGATGTACCAGGCATTGATCAGGACGAGCGAAGAGACCACCGCGCTCTGGAGACGGCGCACCAGTTCGACACCCGAGGCGGCCTCACGAATCTCGGGGGTCCAGAGAAGACCCGAAAATGACGCCGTCACGATGCCGCGAACGAACTGTCGATGGTCGTAAAGATCGCTGTAGAGAACAAAGGGAAACCGTGAAGCGAAAGCATGGGAAGAACGCACGAGGCCATAGGTTCGGCGTCCCGTGGATTGGTAAAGCCTGTCGATCATCCGCTGCTGCAGGACGCCGAAGAGGCTGTGCATCTGCTCCCCGTCCGCTCCGGAAGGGAAACGGCTGAATTCAGGAAAGGACCAGGGATTTTTAATGAAATCGGAATTATCGCATTCATCCAGCTTGAAGCCGGAGACTCCCGGATCAACCACCTCACTTTTATAATGACCGGCAAAAATTCGCTCCGCTTCCGGTCGCAAAAAATCGGGGACCAAACCACCAAACGCGGTATGCTCTCCCGCGTGGGGCAACAGCGGGGCAAAGATCGGCGAGGAGCTATCGGTAAAAGCATGGGTCCAGACGTTGAGCCGGAAGCGCTGCTCCCGAAGGTCCGAAACAAGCCGGGCCGGGTCGGGAAATTTATCGCTCCAAACGTGGGAACAAGAGTAGGCATGACTTTGCCAGCCCGGTTCCAGACCCAGGACATCACAGGGAATTTTCTCCTGCCGCAGCTGTCCGGCCAATTTTCCGACCACTTCCTGATCGAAATCGGCCCTGAGCCGATACCAGACGCCAAGCGCCCAGCGGGGAGGTACGACACCGCCGCCCGAGAAGAGGTTGTAACGCTGCACCACTTCCCGCAGGCCGGGGCCGGCAAAAACCAAAACCGCGACGCCTTCCGCGCCGGGCACTTCAATCACCATCTGCCGCGACGCCCCGGGGCCTCGTGCAGCATAGAGCGTTTCGGTATCGAGGCCGACGCGGCCCGCATTACCTGGCGTACTCTTAGCCTCGATTGGAGACGCCGAACCACAGTAAAAGGTGGCGTACCGGGCCGTGTCGACCATCAACCCGTAACCCGCGGTGCTGACATAGAAGGGAACCGGGGCGTGCGAATCACCCAAATCAGCGCGGGGGTCGCTGTTGACCCGCAGCGTCTTTTTCAACCCCGTCTGGTTGAAGGAAAGCAGTTGAAGGCCGAGGCCGTAGATTTTTTCGTCCGGCCCGAGCGGCAGGCGAATCTCAAATCCGCGGCGCGTTGACCGCGAGGAGATTTGAGTCCCGTTCAGGGGACAATTCAAAACCGATGGAAGCGCCTCGAAGCTACCGGGAAGGGGCCTGGGCTGGAGAACAGAAAAGGGTGTGATTTTCTCCGACGGTCCCAAGTCGAATTTCCAAACCCCAGGCGCGATCAATTCCGGGGAACATGCTAGCATGGCGCAGGCTGGTTCATCATGCCGCCGGCGCTAGGCGGAGTGAGGACGATGTCGGGCCTGGAATATATCATGGGCTCTGTTTCAAGAGGTTCCCGGCAGGCCGCATCCATCACATCGTCCCGGTGATGGTCTCTTTCAACAAGGACGTTTTCCATTTTGGATAGATGCAGATGAGAAGCCATCCCGAAAGGGTGGCCGGTGAACAGCCACCCATCGATCCAACCAGACTGCCGGGTTAACCCTGGCGACGACGGCTGCGCTGGTAGACGACGAGCAGCCCCAAGCCCAGGGCGAACAGGGCCCATGTGCCCGGCTCCGGCACCACGTCCAATTGCAACGTCAGGTCCCCCGCCGAGCCCACGATGACGAAATCCGCCCAGTTGACCGCTGTCGAACTCGTCATCCCGGCGAGATCGTTGAGTACGATGTCGCCATTGCTCAAGTCGCTGTTCAACTGCGACGCCGTGATCGTCGAACTGAAATCCGTGATCAGGTCGTAGACCGCCGGCAACCCACTGGCCAGCGTCCCGTACCCGGGCGTGCCCGTGCCATTAAAGTCGAACGTCAGCGCGTTCGTTCCCGTCCCCAACGATCCCAGCGTC
>JAJSLI010000093.1 GCA_021272315.1 Methylacidiphilales bacterium
TCCCCTTGAAAGAGAGGTTACTCGTGGGCATGGCATAGATATTGGGTGTGGTACCGACCCCGTCACGCCCGATGCGCGTCGCTTTGACATTCAGGACGGAGATGCCAATACCGCCAGCCAATACGTGAAGGAGCAGTTTGAATTTGTCTATTCCTCGCATTGCCTTGAGCACATGCATGATCCCCGAGCGACGATTTTGTATTGGTGGAAGCTGGTTAAACCGGGAGGCTATCTTTTTGTGATCGTTCCCGACGAAGATTTGTATGAGCGGGGTGTATTCCCGAGTCGATTTAATCGAGATCACAAGGCCACATTTACGCTTTCGAAAGCCAGATCTTGGTCGCCTGTCAGTCACAATGTGCTGGACCTGGCACAAAGCCTGCCGGGTGGTGAGTTGATCAGCCTGCAATTGCAGGATCGTGGTTTCGATCGGCGGCTTTTAGGTTTTGGGGAAAATCAACCCGATCTTTTTATCCGGCTACTGGCCAACTTTTATGGCAAGGCCGTAAGATTTTTTGGCCACCAACGCTTGATTCGAATTTATCGCATTTTAGCTGTTTATTTCCCAGTCGATCAGACGGTGGAGCCCCTAAATGCTCAGGCTCAAATTCAATTTATCGTAAAAAAGAGGGTCTGAGAGTGGTACTGCTTTCAAGTCCTGTCTGAGGCCAATGCCTTATTTATTCAGTGCTTTCGTTGAATTATGCGTAATTTTCGAAAATGGCTGCTTACAGCGGTCCCAAAATCGATAAGCACGTTTCTTAGATCTTTCCGAAGGTCGTATCGAGGAAATCTGGATCGTTTGTTTTTTCCGGCCTGGCTGGCTTTCCAGTGTGCGGTGCATAGGCGGAAAGCCGTCGTTGTCTGGCGCACGACCGCGCTGGGAGACATTGTTTGCACGTTGCCCCTGTGCCGCGAAATCAGGAAACGTCATCCCGGAAGGCTGCTCGTATACATAACGTTAAGAAAGGGCTACGATCATTTGGTTTTGCTCTCACGCGAGGTTGATCTTATTTACCCGATCAATCATGTTTACGGCACCCCGTCATGGATTTTTTCGTCGTCACGCGGTTTATTTGGACCTATCGATCAAATTTATGAGCCGCAGACAATAGAAGAGCGTACCGATTTCAAGGTCGGAGGCACATGTCATCTCGTTGACGATCTCGCGAGTTCGTGCGGATTTACTCTCTCCGATCGGCAGCCCCGGCTTTTTCCGTCACCGGAGTTGATCAAGAATACGCAAATGGCGTTTGGATTGAGTGACGACCTGGCCAAGGGACGCCTGCTGATCGGAATCAACGGAGGCCATACCTGGCCCGTGAGAGAATGGGAAGTTGCCAAATGGCAAAAAATCGTGGAGATGATCCACGCCGAGTACGATGCGGTCATCCTGCAATTCGGAATCAATCTGGGCCCGGGCGTGCCCGACGAATACGATCAGATCAAAGGGGTTCGATCCCTGGTTAGCGGGCTGGGTATGGGGGACCTGGTGGCCCTGATCGCCAGTTGTCATCTGGTTATCTCCATCGATTCCGGGCCGGTGCACCTGGCCGGAGCGGTGGGCACGCCCGTGATAGGTTTATATGGACCGGTTAATCCGCAATATAGGCTGCCTCCGGCTTCGCCTTCGGTGGGCGTGGCCAGTGACGTTCCCTGTCTATTTTGCCAGCACGAAACACCGGTAGGACATTGGAAAACCGGATGTCCCTACGACATACGGTGCATGAAGCTTTTGGATGTCCAAGCGGTTTTCCAGGCCGTCCGGACGATTCTTTCAAAAAAATGAAATACAGGTCGTGGATTGTTTGGAAAGTTGCCATGTTTTTGTTTGTCAGGCATGATGAAAAAACGAGCGTCCCATAGTTGTAATGTCCGATATAAATTTTAATCATTCTCAGAATGTTCATACGCAGGATGGTCCGCGTATTTTGCTCCCGATCATTCTTGAAATCACCAAAGCTAGAAGCCTTCTTGATGTTGGATGCGGCATTGGATTTTGGCTTAAGACGGCTTTGGAACTCGGGTTGACAGACCTGTTTGGGGTTGACGGTGTTAATATTCCCCCATCTGATCTTGCGATCCCGCAGTCTCTCTTTCGGGTGCAGGATCTGACCGTACCATGGTCCATGGGCCGGAAGTACGATCTGGTGTTATGTTTGGAGGTGGCCGAGCACTTGGCGGAGCAACATGCCGCGATCTTGATTGATTCTCTGGTTTCTCATGCCGATACGATTGTATTTTCCGCGGCATGTCCATTTCAAGAAGGGCAAAATCACATCAATTGCCAATGGCCTGTTTATTGGCAACGCCTTTTTAATGAACGCGGATTCGCATGCTCGGATGAATTAAGAGGGCATATCTGGTGCGATGCGCGTATCGAGCCTTGGTATCGACAAAATATCTTTATTGCTCGGCGCGTCGAACAGAAAACGGCGGGAAAAGAAGCGCGGCTGCGGTCCATGGTTCATCCCGAAAGTGTCCGCGGAATTATGAATGCCATTTTTTCTGAACACGTTGCTTTTATTCGAGAGGGGGGAATGTCGATTGGGTGGTACTTGAAGCTGCCATTCACAGTCTTTAAGGGTAAGCTAAAGCGGAAGTCGGGTGACTCAGGTAAAGCCTGAGAAATTCCATTCTATCAAGCTGCTTCATAGGTTGCCTCCGATTTGTTGCGGCCAGGACAATCCTGGTCGCCTGCGGCCTTGAGGATTTGGCAATGCCTCTGATTAAAACGCCTTAACCACGATGACCCGCGCCGATGAACAGCCACTAGCGTAACGTCTCGAACGTCCAGTGGTGGGAGAGCGTGTCGCAGGCATCGTCGGCGTTTTCGGTGAACCAGAAGGAGGGGTTCTGGATCCATTGGACGTGGGCGTCTGACTTGCGCGGGACATCGAACTGGAAGTCGGTGTCGACGTGCCAGGCGAAGAAGTAGCCGGGATCGCGGCCAAAGTAGTTGAGATTTGGCGGACCTGGAATCCGCAGCAGAGTTGAAGATATGTCCTCCGGAATCCAACCGATCTGTGGATCGAAAAATTCGGCGATGACGTGGGCTTGGCGCCCGGTCAGATCGAGCGTGCCGTCAGAGAGTTCCCGGGTCTTGAACCATTGGCCGACGAGCAGCCGTGCGGGAATTTTATTGGCACGGCAGGCGGCGGTGAAGACAATGGAAAAACCACCGCAGTCGGTATTGAGCCCGCGACAGATCGCGGAGGCGACCCAGGCCGTGTCGGGCGGATAAATATAGCTGCCGTTTTCGCGGAAGTAGGCGTAAACGCGAGCACCGTAATGGACCGGAGTTTCACCGGGTTTGCGGCGAAGGCCGGACGAATCGAGCCATGATTGGAAGCGATCGTCGTCCCAGTTGATTGATTGGGTGGAACCGAGATATTCGCCCGGGCCGGGCGCTACGATGGGATCGTTGACTGAAGGCGGGCCGTCGACGAGTTGGCGGGTCTGGAAGGTTCCGATGACTTGGATGCGCCAGTGGACGTCGCGGTCGTCGCCGCTATCGTGGCGAAGCGTGGCGGTAAGAAGACGGTGGGGCGGGGTGTCGTCATCCGTCTGGACTTGACCCTTGAGGTTGGAACTGAATTGTTCGATATGCTGGGCGCCGGTGTCCTGGGGGATGGGAAGGTAGAAGACAGCGCTGTAACCGCCTCCGCGGGGCCAGACGAAGGAACAGTCGTAGGTAATGCGGAGGCGGTGGCTGCCGGTGATGGCGAGATGTTGCGCTGGAGGGATGGCGGCGTCCTGGGCATGCAAGACGCCGTGAGAGAGAAACAGGCTGCTGCCGAGAATGAGCAAGGGGGTGGCGCGCATCATGTAATGGAGTATCTTAAGGAAGGCTTGATGGATTTTACCCGAACTTCCGCTTGAACCATGCCTGATTAGCAAAAAAGAACCCCAAAAGGACTTAAGAGCAAATAATAATGTCGTAACCACTTCCTAACGTGGCCTGCGTTCCCTACCTCTGAAAACCAACGATCCAGGAAGCCTTGAGCGGCGAGGTGGCACGGTTTTAAGTTGTGACTTGCGCTGAATTCCGTACACTTTACCCCTTTATGCACAGTTGCTTTCGTATATCCCTTCCCGGCATGTTGTTTATTGCCGTCCATTTTGCCTGCCTTGCGGTGTTTTGGACCGGCATCAATGTGGAGGCGGCGGCGCTTTGCGCGTTCATGTTCTTTATCCGCAAATTTGGCATTACCGGGGCCTTCCACCGTTATTTTTCGCATCGGAGCTACAAGACCAGCCGCTTTTTCCAATTCTGCCTGGCCTTCCTCGGCGGGGCAGCGGCCCAAAAAGGGGCTCTCTGGTGGGCTGCGCAACACCGGCACCATCATAAGCATTCGGATACCCATGAGGACATCCATTCGGCCAAGTTAGAAGGTTTTTATTGGTCGCACATTGGCTGGGTGCTCTCTCCCGAGTATGAGGAATATGACGAGAAGACGGTCAAGGACTTGAGCCGTTTTCCGGAACTGGTCTGGCTGGATAAGTACATCTTCATCCCGCCGGTGGTTGCCGGTACTTTCTGCTTTGTCGTCGGCCATTTTTGGTTTGGCAGCGCCATGATGGGGCTCGTGGTGGGCTTCTTCATCAGTACGGTGATTCTTTACCATACGACTTTCTCGATCAACTCGCTCTGCCACATGTTCGGTTCGCGCCGCTATGAGACGGGCGAGGAGAGCAAGAACAGCATCTGGCTGGCGATCCTGACCATGGGTGAGGGCTGGCACAACAATCATCACCATTTTCCGCTTTCCTGCCGCCAGGGCTTCTTCTGGTGGGAGATCGACATCACCTACTACATCCTGCTCGGACTGGAGAAGGTGGGTCTTGTCTGGGACCTGCAGGCCCCGCCTCAGAGGCTGCTGCAGCCCGAGGCCATGACCGCGATCAACAAAACACTAGTTGAAACGCCGGTCGAAGTGCCTGAATCGGCCGTGTCGGAAGCGGTGTAGAACCTGCCGCTTGGCAGTTATTCTGAAGTTATTCTTTTAGGGCGAAGCGTTACTGCCGTCCGTTAGTACCAGTCGTTCGCGGCATTCTTTGTAATCGGCCGGCAGAGGCGCTTCGAGGCATAAGGGCACACCGGTGAGGGGATGGGAGATTTCGATCCGTGCGGCGTGAAGCATCTGGCGCGGCGCCTCGGTTCCGTCGGGCAGCACATGCTGCCGACCGTAAACGAGGTCGCCCCAGATTGGATGGCCAAGATGAGCCAGGTGAACTCGAATCTGGTGAGTGCGACCGGTGTGGAGAAGACATTCAACCTCGGCGCCATGGCGGCCTTGCCCCAGGACACGATAGTCAGTCCAAGCGCTGCGGCCTTTTGTCGGATTTTTCATCACGGCCATTTTTTTGCGATCGATGGGATGCCTCCCAATGGGGCTGCGACATTCGCCGCTAGCTCGGCGGAAGACACCCCGGCAAAGCGCGCGGTAGGTCTTCCGGACGTCGCGTCGTGCGAACGCGCGGGAAAGATGCTCGTGGGCTTCGTCAGTCTTGGCGATGAGAATAATCCCGCTGGTGTCCTTGTCGAGGCGGTGGACGATGCCGCTCCGGTCGTTGCCGCCGCGACGGGCCAGACGCCGGTCCAGGTGATGAACCAGCGCGTTGACCAGCGTGCCGGTCGGGTGCCCGGCGGCGGGATGGACCACAAGTCCAGCCTGCTTATTGAGCGCAAGAAGGGCTTCGTCCTCGTAGATGATGTCGAGAGGGATGGCCTCTGCGGCTGGCGAGCCGGCAACCGGCGCGGAAGGAGGCATGGGATGGACAGTAACCGTATCGCCGAGACGCAGGCGGTAGCTCGGTTCGGCCCTGGCGGAAGCGGGTTTGACGTGAACAAGACCCCGCTTGAGCAGAGTCTGGGCGTGGTTGCGCGAACGCTGCAATACTGTCGCAAGAAAGACATCCAAGCGATCACCGACGCGCGGGTGGACGTCGCTGTTGCCAAAAACGAGCGCTGTTGCCGGGGGATTTCCTTGCGAAGAATTC
Source organism: Methylacidiphilales bacterium (assembly GCA_021272315.1). GTDB lineage: Bacteria > Verrucomicrobiota > Verrucomicrobiia > Methylacidiphilales > UBA1321 > JABDGH01. Next base: position 6,004 of record JAJSLI010000093.1, read on the forward strand.
ATGGTTTCAACGTTTGCAATTTGAACCTGGTCGTGGCAGTTTGCGCGAATGGAAAAGCCGGTGGCTGAAAAACTCGTCACGGTTACCTGTCCCCGCTGCCGCAACGCCATTGATGTCACCGGGCTTGAGCCAGGAGACGGTATTACGTGTCCCTATTGCTCGAATCAATTCCCGATTACGCGGCAGTTTGGCAATTTTCTCCTTGAACGGCAACTCGGTACCGGTGGGATGGGCGCGGTTTACCTCGGGCAGGACATTACGCTGAACCGGGTTGTCGCGGTAAAGGTCCTCAAGCCGGAGTTGATGGAGGACCAAAAATTTCTCGCCACCTTTCTGCGTGAGGCGGAGATCACCGCCTCCTTGAATGATCCCAACATTGTCCAGGTCTATGCCTTTGGGGAACACGAAGGCATCTATTACATGGTAGTGGAATACATTTCCGGCGGTTCGCTCGACGACAAGATGACGAAATTCGGACGGATCACGGAACTTGAGGGGATCGAGATCGGCCTTGCGGTGGCGCGCGGGCTGGATTGCGCATTGCAGCGCGGCCTGATCCACCGGGACATCAAGCCGGGCAACATCCTTTTCAACGCGAACAACGCCGCCAAGGTGGTCGATTTCGGGCTCTCCCTTTCATTTGAGACCATGGACCATTTTGACGGCGAAATCTGGGGTACGCCCTATTACGTCGCTCCGGAGAAACTCGAGCGCCAGCCGGAGGACTTCCGCAGCGATCTCTACAGCCTAGGCGCGACCTTGTTCCATGCGATCTCGGGCCGCCCGCCCTACGAGGGCGAGGATCCGAACGAGGTTGCGATGAAGCACCTCAGCGGAAAGGTGGTCTCGCTCAAGGCGTTCGTGCCCGACATTTCCGACCAGACAACGTTCGCGGTGAGCAAGGCCATGGCCCGCTACCCGGACGACCGCTATCAATCGTATGGCGAATTCATCGAGCAACTCGAGGATGCCAAGCGTCGCATCACCGATCCCCAGTTCCGCGAGAAAAAGCAGCAGACAGAGGAAATCATCGAAACGACCAGCGAGAGCAAGCACAACCTCTGGTTGATCATCGGCATCATTGTTGTGAGCGTGATTTTAGCGGGCATCCTGATCTGGAAAGTGCCCTCCATGCTGCAACAGCAAAATGCTCCCGTACCTGGAATGGATGATTACGTTCCCAAGTCGGAGACTCCGGCCAAACCGACTCCAACCCATAATTGACCGGAAGAGAAACTCTCTCAGGGAGTTGTTGGCGTTGCGGGCAGGCCTGCGAAATCAGGCGCCGTTGTCGCCGATGGCTTCGACCGGGCAGCCTTCCATGGCTTCCTTGCAAAGCTTTTCCTCTTCGGGAGTACTCGGCTGCTTGAAGACATAAGAGTAGCCGCCGTCATCGTTGCGGCCAAAATTACTGGGTGCGGTTTCACGGCAAAGGTCACAGTCGATGCACTGATTATCGACATAATACTTGCCGGCCACGTTTTCGGGATAGCGATTTGCTGCGTCAGCCATAGTTTTTTGAAGAAAGGTTGAGTATATCCGGCACGTCAGCCGGTGCAATGTTTTTTCTGTTGTTTTTGGGGCCGTGAGGCAAGGTTGCCCTGCTTCGATCTCGTTCCGCCTTCCGCAGGAGGCCGGCGCGAGCCCGTCTTAAAGCTTCCCCTATGACCTGGGCCACCCGCATCACCATTATCCGGCTTATCCTTGTGCCCGTCTTCGCCATCCTGATCGTGACCTACGACGATACGAACGGGGAGGGGAGACCGGTGGAATTTTGGCGCTATGCGGCTATCGCTGTCTTTGTGCTGGCCTCGGTTTCGGACGCCCTTGATGGCTATCTGGCGCGCAACTGGAACCAGCGCAGCGCGCTCGGGGCGCTGTTGGATCCCATTGCCGACAAGCTGCTCCTCCTCGCCGCGCTGATCACGCTGGGGTTGATTCCACTCGACCGCCTGGACCGCTTCCCGCTCTGGTTCCCGATCATCATCATCAGCCGGGACGCATTGCTCCTGCTCGGGTACTTCATCCTGCGCAATTTTTTGCACCGGGTCGACGTGAAGCCTCATTTCTCCGGCAAATTGAGCACGTTTTTTACTTTTTTTGCCATCGCTGCGGTGTTGCTCAAGCTGGGGCATGACCTGATTTTTGCGCTTTGCGCGCTGGGCGCCGCTTTCGCCTTGATTTGCACCGTCATTTATGTCCGCCAGGGCCTGCGGCTGCTGGCCAAGAGCGGTTACACCAGCGCGCCGTCATCCTCGGGGGGAAAGTAAAAATCATGAGCGAACACACCGTCGCGATCGTAGGACGCCCCAACGTCGGCAAGTCGGCGCTTTTCAACAGCCTGGCCGGACGCGATATCTCGCTCGTTTTCGACCGTCCCGGCACGACGCGCGACCGGCTGGTAACGACGGCCCGCTGGAGGGGACACCCATTGACACTGATCGACACCGGTGGCATTGGCCTCGACGACCGCGAAGGCTTCGGTGATGCGATTGCCCACGAGGTCGACTTGGCCCTCGCCGCAGCAAGCGAGATCATCTTCGTGGTCGATGCTCGGGAGGGGCTCACCCCGCTGGATCAAACCGTCGCGCGGCTTTTGCGCAAGAGCCACCGGCCCGTTTTCGTCGCGGCGAACAAGGTCGACGGCGACAAGCAGGAGAACCTCGACGCCGAATTTTTGCGACTCGGATTCCGCGGAGTTTACCCGGTCTCGGCGGCGCATCGGCGCGGTCTCGACGCCTTGCGCGAGGCAATCACTTCGGACTGGGGCGAGCCCGAGGAGCAGGGGGCAACGGTCCGTCCCGCGCGCCCGACCCGGCTCGCCATCGTGGGGCGTCCGAACGTGGGAAAATCGTCGCTCATCAACACGCTCATGTCGGAACCGCGGGCCATTGTCAGTCCGGTGCCCGGTACGACGCGCGATGCGGTCGACATTTCCTACACTTGGCAGGGCCAGCCCTTTCTTTTCATCGACACCGCCGGCATGCGGCAGGAACGCCGGATGCACGACGAACTGGAGCGGGCCATGACCGGACGCACGGCCCACGCCATCAACCGCGCCGACGTCTGCATCCTCGTCATCGACGCCACAACCGGGGTCGGCATGCAGGACAAAAAAATCGCGGGCCTCGTCCAGGGAGCTTGGGCGCCCTGCATCATCGTCGTCAATAAATGGGACGTGGCGCGCGACCAGGGCGACGCCGGCCGGGCCAAGGAGCGGGAGTATTACGAACAAGTGCAGAACGACTTGTTCTTTCTCTCCTACGCCCCCGTTCTCTTTTTGAGCGCCAAAACCGGCGAGCGGATCGAAGGGCTCCTCAAGACCGTCGCCATGATCGCGAAAAACCGGGTCTTCCGGTTCCAGACCGGGCCGCTTAACCGCGTGATCAGCCGGGCGATGGAAAAATACGCGCCGACGCTGGTGCGGGGACGCCGTTTCAAGGTCCTCTATGCCGCGCAGCAGACGCCGAAGGAAGAGGCGCGGGAAATTCCCACCCTGCAGCTTTTCGTCAACAGCCCCGACCTGCTCACACCCGCCTACGAGCGCTACCTCGACCTGCAACTGCGCGAAGCCTTCGACTTGCGCGGCTGCCCGATCCGTTTTATCCTGCGCGGCAGGGCCACCGAGGCGCGGGACAAGGCGCGTTCGCAGATCAAATCCCATCCCCAGCCAACGACCCGGCCTCCGCGCCGGGGACCGCGCCGCCACAGTAAAAATTAAAATTCGGTCTGGCCGCGGATGACCTTGCCGACGAGGCCGTATTTCTTGGCCTCCTCGGCGCTCATCCAGTAATTGCGGTCGGTGTCGTGTTCGATTTTCTCGAAGGGCTGGCCGGTCTGCTCGGAGAAAATTCTGTTCAGGCGCTCGCGCATCTTGAGGATTTCCTGCGCCTCGATGCTGATATCGGTCGCCTGGCCGCCGACGCCGCCGCTGGGCTGGTGAAGCATGAAGCGGGTGTTGGGCAGCGAGTAGCGGTTCTCGGTTGGCACGGCGCAGTAGATCAGCGCCCCGGCGCTGGCCACCCATCCAGTGCCGAGAATTTTCACCTTCGGCTTCACGAAGCGGAGCATGTCGTGGATGGTGTCGCCCGCCTCGACGTGGCCGCCCTGCGAATTGATGATGACCTTAATGTCATTGTCGTTGAGCGAGGAGAGGAGGATCAGCTTTTCGGAGACCTCGCGGGCCACCTTCTGGTTGATCTCACCGAAAATCATGATGGTGCGGGTCTCGAGAAATTTCTCTTCGAGCCTCGACTTCGGTTCCTTCTTTTCTTTCTCTTCTTTTTCCTCTTTTTCGGGGGAGTCCTCACGAAAGCAGGATGGTGGCGGCAAAAAATCCATAGAAGGGAAGCATACCGTAACCCGCGCGGCTGGCAATCGGAACCCATTCTCCACGGAACGATGGTACAATAATAAGAGTTGAAACTTCAGCTTGCAACTCGCCTACGGTAAAGGTCCGTCCGGTGTCAATTGTTGAAAAATCTGGCCCTTGGGATCGAAACCGGAAGGAATAAAGTCGGAAGTCGTGGTATTAGAGTTGCCTTGGAGCACCTTATATACGGCGCTGTTGTTGATGTAACCCACGGCAATTCCAGGTACATAAGGAGGACGCAGTGGTTCACCATTCCACCACTCGGTCCACGTTCGTCTCTTCCCGAAAACGGGATAGGGTTTTATAATTGGTACCGCCGCAGTTCCGGGGGCGTAGGTCACACGATAACCCGTCAAAAAAACAAGGGGCGTCCACTCGGACGAATTGGCATCGACACCGCTGGTAATATCCCATGAGACATTCTCAGGCTTGAGCGACTGACCAGATATAGGCTCGGTTTTTCCTGCCATCGGCACATAGAACAATTTGGGATCAGTCACATACTTGCCATCGAGCAACTTTTGGAAGATCGCTGTTGAACTATTACCAGCCGGATATTTTCCGCCATGATCGTAGGCGTATTCAGACATGGCAATGGTTATGGTGTGGGCTTGCTGCACACACAAACTAGCAAAGGCCCGAGGCAGATGGCCGAGGCCGGGAGCAATAATCTCCAGGACAATGATTGCCAAAATAAAAGCTCCTAAACATCCGAAACACGATCTTTCGCGTTTCGATGGCTTGAAGGAAGGGTCGCCAATTCCCACGTCAGAAGCCTATCCCGTCCTTTGGCATAAACAAGCGACCTTCTACACCACGTACTTCGCCTTGAGATAACCCGAGAGGTAGTCACTCACCCCAAAATCAGCGCGAGCTTTTTTGCCGTCGCCTCGGGCCAGTGTTCCTTCTGGGTCAGGATGGCGTACTTGAGCGCTTCGTGGGCCTTGGCATGGGTCAGCCTGGCGACGCGCGGAATTGCCTCGAGCAAAATCTTCTGCGCCAGCGCCGTGTTCTTGTGCAGCCATGCGACGACCATTTCGACCGTCACGCTGTCGTGCTCCGGGTGCCAGCAATCGTAATCGGTCACCATGGCCATCGTGGCGTAGGCGATTTGCGCCTCGCGGGCCAGCTTTGCCTCGACCAGGTTGGTCATGCCGACAATGGCGTGGCCCGCCGCGCGGTAGGTTTCCGATTCGGCGCGGGTCGAAAACTGCGGACCCTCGATGTTCACGTAGGTTCCGCCCTTGTGCACCTTCGCCCCGGCGGCTTGGGCCGAGACGTGGAGCGCGTCCTGCAATTCGGAGCTGATAGGATCGCCAAAGGCGACGTGCGCCACGATGCCGTCGCCGAAAAAGGTGTCCGCCACGCGGCCCTTGGTCCGGTCGAAGAACTGGTCGGGCAGCACCACGTCGCCCGGCGCGTAATCATGCTGGAGGGAGCCGACCGCGCTGATGCTGATGATCCAGCGCACGCCGAGCTGCTTAAACCCGTGGATGTTGGCCCGGTGCGGAATTTCGCTTGGCAACAGCTTGTGGCCGCGCGCGTGGCGCGGCAGAAAAACGACCTCATGCCCGGCCAGTTGACCCTGGAGGTAGGCGTCCGACGGAGCGCCGAAGGGCGTCTCCAAGCGGATTTCCTTTTGTCCGGTGAATGCGGCGAGCTGGTAGAGACCGCTGCCGCCAATGATTCCGATGGGCGCAGAATGAGGCATCGTCAAACTTTTGAGGAAGGCCGCCCGCCATGCAATCCCGATCTTTGCGCGGTATGGGTTCGGCTTTTTCTTCGCTTGCCGCAATAATGAACAAAAATTGACGCATCAAGCAACTGGGCCTATTTTCAAGACAGTTTCCAAGTTGTTTTCGGCCAAAGGTTAAACATGCTAGAAATCAAGTTTACAGCGTGGTTTTAGTCGTTCCAACAATTCCAAATAAATGCCTGCCGCCCCCCTGCCTCCCAATGAGCCGAGACGTCTTGCGGCGTTGCATGCGCTCAACGTGCTCGACACCCCGCCGGAAGAGAGGTTTGACCGCATCACCCGGCTGGCCGCGCAGGTCCTCGGGGTGCCCAGGGCCTATATCTCGCTGGTTGACCAGAACCGGCTGTTCATGAAGTCCCGTTTTGGTACCGATACGTTGGAAATACCCCGCGACTACGCCTTCGGCGCCTACGCCATCCTTGAAGACAAACAGCTCGTTGTGCCCGATGCCCAAAACGATTCCCGTTTTGCCGATAATGTGTATGTCACCGGGAAGCCGTTCATTCGCTTTTACGCCGGCAATCCCATTGCGGCGGCAGATGGCAGCCTGATCGGCGTGCTGAGCGTTATCGACCGGCAACCCCGCATCCCGAGCGAGGAGGACCTCCAGGCCCTGCGCGACCTTGCCACGATCGCCCAGAACGAGCTCAACCTCGGCGAAATCACCACGGTCCAGAAAAAGAAGGGGGAGGCCGAGGAGATGCTGCGCCTGAGCGAGGCCCGCTTCCGCGAAGTCGTCGACATCCCCGGCAAGTTTGTCTGGGAAACGACCCTCGAGGGCAAGATCCTTTTCATTTCCGACCGGGTCGGCGGGGTTCTTGGCTACACCGCCGACGACATGAAGCAACGCGGTTTCTTCGAGGGCATCGTCCCGGAGGACGCCGTCATCGCGACGGCCAAGTTTTATTACGCCGCACAAAAGGCGCAGCGTTTTAGCGATCTCGAGTTCCGTTCCCAGACCAGGGACGGCAAAATCGTCTGGCTTTCGACCCGCGGCGCGCCGATGCTCGATCCCGAGGGCAAACTCATCGGTTACCGCGGCATTTGCGAGGATATCACCGAGCGTAAGCAAATCCAGCAGGAGCTCATCAACGCCAAAGATGCCGCCGAAGACGCCAGCCGGGCCAAGTCGGAGTTTCTGGCCAACATGAGCCACGAAATACGCACGCCCATGAACGCTGTCGTCGGCATGACCAGCCTTCTCCTCAGCGCCGAACTCAATTCCGAGCAGCGCAACTACGCGCAGACCATCCGCCAGAGCGCCGACACGCTGCTCAACATCATCAGCGACATCCTCGACTTCTCCAAGATCGAGTCGGGCAAACTCGAACTGGAAAGCCATCCCTTCGACCTCAGCATGCTGGTCGAGGAGGCTATCGACTGTGTCGCGCTCCAGGCCGGCGACAAGAAGATCGAACTCCACTGGCACATCGCGCCCGATCTCCCCCCCGGCTTCGAAGGCGACGTTACCCGCTTGCGCCAGATTCTCGTCAATCTCCTCTCCAACGCCGTCCGCTTTACCGGCCAGGGCGACGTCAGCATCAGCGTCGCCCGCGCCGAAAGCGAAGTCGGCGACCATTTCGTCCTCTTTTCCGTCTGGGACACCGGCATTGGCATTCCCGCTGACAAGGTCGACCGCCTCTTCCAGTCGTTTACGCAGATCGACGCCTCCATCTCGCGTAAATTCGGCGGCACCGGCCTCGGTCTCGCCATCAGCCGCAAGTTGACCGAGTTGATGGGCGGACGTATCTGGGTCGAGAGCGAGGAGGGTCGCGGTTCCGCGTTTCACGTCGCTGTGCCGCTCAAAGAGGCGCTGCCGCCAAAGCCGCTTGTCCCCAATCCGATTCTTAAGGGCAAGACGCTTTTTGTCGTGGCGTCGCATATCGGCGTCCGCAGCATGATCGAGGAGTTTGTCCAGGGTTGGGGCATGTCGGTGATCTCGCTCGGGTCCGGCGGCGAGGCGGTCAAAAAACTCCGCTCTCTGCCCACCATCCATGCCGCCGTCATTGAGGAAGAGCTGCCTGATCAGGCCGGCCGGGATCTCGCCTTGGAAATCCGTCGCCAGAGGGCGATGACCAATCTGCCCTGTATCCTGCTCTGTTCGCTTAAACAACAGGCCTCCTTCGGCCAGAATATTCCCACTGGTTTCGTCGCGTGCATGTCCAAGCCCATCCACTTCCAGCAACTCCACGCCATTCTTGCCTCTGGGATCAAGGGTGAAAGAGTCACCAGCAGTCTCCTGCGCTCCACCGGACGCATCGACACCGGCTTCGGCCAGCGCCGCCCGATGCGTATTCTTCTGGCCGAGGACAATGTCATCAACCAAAAGGTCGCCACGCGGATTCTCAGCCAGATGGGCTACCGGCCCGATGTAGTCCAGAATGGCATCGAGGTGCTTCAGGCCCTCGAACGCCAAAAGTACGACGTCATTCTCATGGACGTCCAGATGCCTGAGATGGACGGGCTGGAGGCCACGCGCCAGATTCGCAAGCAGTGGACCGGCTCTCGCCGCCCGTGGATCATCGCCATGACCGCCAATGCGATGGATTCCGACCGCAAAAACTGCCTCGACGCCGGCATGGACGGTTACATCAGCAAGCCGGTTCGCATCGAGGCGCTTGAAACCGAGCTTGTCCGCTCGTCGGAAAACATCGGGCAGGTCGTCGATTTCACCATTCTCGCCCGTTTTGGTGAAATGACCGGTTCCGGTACCGAGACGGTGCGTGAACTCGCCGAAATATTTGCTGAGGAGACGCCCAAGTCGCTGCTGGAAATTCGCCGGTACATCGAACACCGCAACGGTCAGGGTGTCAGCATCCAGGCCATGCAGCTTGGCCGCGCCTGTGCCAATTTCGGCGCCGAACGCATGCAACTCCTCTGCTCCAGCCTTCAAAGCGCCGGCAAGGGCAACGACTTTGACCTCGCCGGGGAATTTGCCGGGCGCATCGAAACCGAATTCGAGAACGTCAAATCGACACTTGAACGCTATATCCGTTCGCCCCAGACCTACGCCCAGGCCTCCTAGGAAGTGATTTCAAATAGGACGGAATCTTGTCCTGTTTGAAGTTATGCCTTGGCCGTACTCGACAATCGCCCCGGCTCGCGCTTAGCTGGGGCACTTCCTATGGCACGCGAAACGCAACGCTTCTGGCTCACTTTTGACGGCGAGACCAACCGTAAACCGCTCATTTGTGAGATGGCCCGCAAATTTGACGTTATCTTTAACATCCGCAACGCCTCCGTCACGCCGGCGATCGGCCTCATTGCCCTCGAACTCGAAGGGGAGCGCACCGTCGTCCAGAAAGCCGTCGCCTGGTTCGAGTCCAATGGTGTCCAGGTTGAACCGGTCGAAATCAACACCATCGAGGGATGAGTCCTGGCGGACGGCAGTAATAGTTCGCCTTAAGAGAATACAGCTCAGCGTAGCATTTGATGGTTGCTGTGCCACTAAATCGGTCTCAGCAATTCAAACGGCCAGCCCGGCAGGTTCCGCAGCACCATGAATACGATCGCCAGGGCCACGACCCAAAACGTGGTTCGCGCCACGTTCCAGCCCTCCAACTTCATTTCTGGCCAGCGATTCTCGCGCCAGACTTGGGCCAGGCGAGGCAGCGCCATCCACGCGAGGAACGGCAGCGCACCGACGAAAAGCACATTATCGTGCAGGGCCGCCGCCACATTTCCATGCAGCAGCGCGTAGAGCGCTCGCGTGGCGCCGCAGCCTGCGCAATAAATTCCCGTCGTCTGGTAAAGGAGACACGGCGGGTAAACGGCATGGCGGCTCGGGTCGACTGCGAAAAGAAACGCCGACGCGCCTCCGCAGGCACAGGCTGTCAGCGCGAGCTGCGCCCGGGCCGTGAACCAGTCGCCCGCCGATCCCGTCCCGGTGGCGGGTTCCCTGCCGGTTGCGGATTCGCAAACCGGCGTGAGATCACTCCGAGTCATTGGAGGTTTGCTCCGTCGTAGTCTGCTCGTGCGCCTTGATCACCGGCATGGCCACCCAAACCAAAAGGGCTACGGTAACCACCAGTGTGAACAGCGAAACCAGGATGCCTACGAGGGCCAAAGCGCGACCCGACTGCTGCCGGTGACCCTGCACCTGCACGATCCCGCCGATACCCATGAAAATCGACACCAATGCCATCAGCGTCCCGAGTCCGCAGAAGGGAATGAGGAAGGGACTTCCGAGCCCAAGACCCAGGGACCATGAACACCACGAATTGGTATTTTGTGCCGAATAATAAGGATCGGGACCGGCGTGCGACGTAAAAACCGGGTGATGGCCGGGTCCGGCCGCTGAGGGAAAAAGAGGATGAGGTCGCGCCGTCGGCACCGCAGGCGGAGGTGGAGGGTATATCGGCGCGATGGGTGCCTGGGACGAAGCCGGTGGGGGAAGGGGAGTTGCGGTTGGTATCGGGGGCAGGCTCGGATTGGCCGGAAAAACTTCCCGGTAACGTTTCCAGGCTCGCGCCGGGTCAGGCTGGCCTGTGTCTTCGATGACGTAGGTCTCCGGCAGAATGACCCCGCTGATGCGGCGCGCATGCAATTCTTCCAGCGATACCGGTCCGACCGGTTTGGCCTCGGGCCCAGCGTAATACCACGGCATACACCCCAAGGCTGTCTGAAAAAACGGCGCGGGTCACGCCGAAAGAATTTTGGCGCTTTGTACGGCAGGATCTCGGCGCAAACTTGTCCTGTTTGAAAACACAGCCTAATATTGTAGCCATGGAATACCGACGCTTGGGCAAATCAGGAGTGCAGGTCAGCGCCCTTTCCCTTGGATCATGGGTCACTTTTGGGCAACAGATCAGCGACGATGTCGCCTGCGACCTGATGAGGGTCGCTTATGACGAAGGCGTTAATTTTTTTGATAACGCCGAGGCCTATGCCTCGGGCCGGTCCGAAGTGGTCATGGGCAAAATTCTTCACGAGATGGGTTGGCCGCACGAAACATTCCTCGTTTCGAGCAAGGTCTTCTGGGGAGGTGAATTGCCCAATCTCAAGGGGCTCTGCCGCAAGCACGTCATCGAGGCGTGCCATGCCTCCCTGCGCCGGCTTCAGGTCGATTACCTCGACCTCTACTTCTGTCACCGTCCCGATCCCGACACGCCCATCGAGGAGACCGTCCGCGCCATGAGCGATCTCGTTCACCAAGGCAAAGTCCTCTACTGGGGCACTTCCGAATGGAGCGCGCAGGAGATCACCCAAGCCCACGCCATCGCCCGCGAATGCCACCTCGTGCCGCCCACCATGGAGCAGCCGATGTATAACCTCTTCGGACGCCATCGCGTCGAGCGGGAATACGCCCGGCTCTATGCCGAATACGGTCTCGGCACGACGATTTGGTCGCCGCTCGCGTCGGGTCTTCTCACCGGAAAGTACAATGGCGGCTTGCAGCCTGGCACCCGCGCGGTGCTCGAAGGTTACGACTGGCTCAAGGAAAAGATCACCCGAGATGCCAAGGAGAAAGGGGGGCAGCTCCAGCAGCTCGAAAAACTGGCGAAGGACCTTGGCCTCAGTCTTCCCGTTTTCGCCATCGCTTGGTGTCTGAAGAACCCCAATGTCAGCACGGTTATCCTCGGCGCGTCCAAGGTGACGCAGCTCATTGAAAATCTTCAGGCGGTCGGGGCCCAAGCCAAATTTACTCCCGATATTCTCAAGCGGATTGATGAAATAGCCGCAGTTTAGTCTTTTGGGCTTGGTACGGAGCGGGCAGAGTGTGTTCTGGCTTTTTTGAAACCGGCAGAGTCGACTTGGAAGACGTCTGGCAGGCTTGACGGAAGCCGCCGGGAAGAAGGAGAGCAAAGAAGAACCATGGTTAACGGGAAGCAGAATTCATCATGACGGCTCTCTCGAATTTGGATTATTGGATCATCGGCGTCTTTCTCGCGATCATCCTGCTGGTCGGCCTGACGGCATCGAGGTTGGCGGCGCGCAGCATGCAACACTACTTCCTGGGCGGTCGTAATCTGCCCTGGTACCTGCTCGGCATTTCGGGAATGTCGGCGTGGTTTGATTTGACGGGGACGATGATCATCACTTCGTTTCTCTATCTGTTGGGTCCGCGCGGGATTTATATCGAGTTTCGCGGAGGCGCGGTGCTGGTCCTCGCGTTTCTCCTCGCTTATACGGCCAAATGGCATCGCCGTTCCGGTTGCATGACGGGCGCGGAATGGGCTACGTATCGTTTCGGGGCCGACTTTTCGGGTGAAATGGTGCGCCTGGTGAGTGCTCTCATCGGTATTATCACAACGATAGGTCTGTTGGCCTATCTGGTGCGCGGCAATACTTTATTCCTGGCCATGGTTTTCCCTGTGGACCCGGTCTGGCTGACGCTCGGCATTCTCGGTTTCGCCTCCATCTACACGATATTGGCCGGCTTTTACGGCGTGGTTCTTTCCGATTTGGTGCAGGGCAGCATCATGATCGTGGGCTGCATCATCGTCAGCATGATCGCCTGGGCGCATGTTCCGAGTGCGGCAGCTTTGAATCAAGCGGCGGCCCAAGTCACCGGCAATCAAAGCTGGATCGCCTCCGCGCCCGCCTGGCATGTCACCATGCCGAAGGGCTATGAAGCCTATCAGGCGTTGGAAATGGTGGCGTTTTTTTATCTGCTGCGCAATATTCTCGGAGGCATGGCCACGGGCGGTGAAACCCGCTATTTTGCCTCTCGCAACAGCCGGGAAGCGAGTCTTCAGGGCCTGCTTCAGGGCCTGACCGTGATGTTTCGCTGGCCGCTAATGATGGGGTTCGCCATTCTGGGCATCTATTGGGTCTCCACCGCTATTCCGGGTGGGGATGCCGTTTCACAGGCTTCCGATGCCATCCGGACAGCCAACCCAACCCTGACGGATAGCAGCTGGCAGGTTTATACCGATCAGATCGTTTATCATCCGGATACCGCGCCGGCAGGCCTTGTCGATCGATTGGCGGCCATCCTCGGGCCGGATTGGAAAACGTCGCTTCCGATGGTCAGTTCGCGCGGCACGGTCAATCCCGAAGTCGTCCTCCCCGCGGTCTTGCTGCATCAGATTCCGTCGGGTTTGCGCGGATTCCTTATTGTCGCCTTATTGTCGGCCTTGATGGGTGCGCTGACGGGTCAGGTGAACTCGGCAAGCGCGCTCTTTGTGCGCGATATCTATCAAAATTTTTTGCGTCCCAAGGCCAGGAACCGCGAACTGATCATGATGGCCTACTGCTCCTCCGCCTTCATCATTCTGGCCAGTTTTCTGATGGGTGTGGGCGCTTCCAGCATTAATGATATCTGGGCCTGGTTTATCATGAGTCTGACGGCCGGATCGCTTGGACCCGGAATGCTGCGGCTTTATTGGTGGAGAACCAATGCCTGGGGCATGGTTGCCGGGTTACTGGCGGGAGGCGTGGCCGCCGTGTTGCAGCGGGTTTTCATTCCCGGCATGGTCGAGTGGATTCAGTTCGTCACGATGACGGGCATTTCGGTCGCTTTTACCATTGTTGGCTCGCTTGCCACCAAGGAGACCCCTCGCGATATCGTCCATTATTTCTACCACACGACGCGCCCCTTCGGTTTTTGGGGGCCCCTCTGGAAGGAATTGTCGGTGGAGCAAAAGACAAGCTGGGGACGTGAACATGGCAACGACATCCGCACCGTCGTCATCGCGCTCATCTGGCAGATCTGTCTCTTCCTCATTCCCATGCAAATCCTCACCCACAACAAGGAGGGCTTGATGACAACCGTCCCGATCTTTCTTTTAGGCTGCGGGGGCCTTTATTGGTTCTGGTACCGCAACCTGCCCGCAGCGGATGAAAAGATCGCCGACTTCGCCAGCCGTCCTCCGGTGCAATCGATCGAGGAACAAAGGGAACTGGAAACGCAACTCAAGTAAGCAGTTCACTCCCGGGATTTTCAAGCGGATTGATGAAATAGCGGCAGTTTAATTCAAAACTTCTCATGGAATTAAAAGTTTTGGTCAATCGGATCTTATCCAAAGGCGATCGGATCTTATCCAAGGGGGAATTGGCAGCCCTTCGCTCGCTCTTGAGGGAATTTTATATTTCACATCTTCATCGACGCGGACTGCGGGAAATTCGCAGAAGGTCCCTATCGCGTCCGGCCCGGATCAATCTGGGCTCCGGTACGTTTCGCAAAGACGGTTTTCTAAATGTCGATATGTTCCCAGGCGGCGATCTGACACTCGATCTTCGCAGAGACCTTCCCTTTGACTCAGACTGTTGTGAGTTGATCTTTTCGGAGCATTTTTTTGAACACTTGGACTACCCTGATGCGGCAACCGCGCTTTTCCGGGAATGTCTGCGCATTTTAAAGCCGGGTGGGTTGCTTCGCTTGAGTGTTCCCGATACAGAGTGGCCCTTGAAGGAGTATGCCAAGGACGATCCTGAGGCCGGGTATTTTCGCATGTGCAAGTTGCACTCCTGGTGGCATCCAGCGTATTGCACCACTCGCATGGAGCATATTAATTATCACTTTCGCCAGAACCATGACCACCTCTTTGCCTACGACGAGGAAACGGCGCGAAAAATTTTGGAAAATGTCGGTTTTCGGGACGTACAACGAAGCGCCTTTGATCCGCGCTTTGATTCACCCCATCATGAAGTCGGCAGTCTTTTCATGACGGCGGTAAAACCCAGGATTTAAGAAAGAAGCAATCGCTGGGAAGTGGCGGGCCTCCCCAGAGGCAAGTACAAGGGCAGCTCGCAGCGGGTACTTTTCTATGAGCAAGGTTGAGTAGCACATGAATTGCCATGAGGCCTAAGCATCCCTATACTATTTTTTTGAGGTCGTCGGTGCACCAGTAAATCCTAGCTTTTTACGACATGAAAATTGAAGTTCGTGGTGTACTGAAAACCTATCGATCTCTACGGGCGCTCGATTTCGTTTCGTTGGAGATCGAGCCCGGTCAGATAGTGGGCGTGTTGGGTGCGAACGGAGCGGGAAAGACAACCCTGTTGCGATGTCTGGCCGGAATAGCGGCTCCAGATAAAGGCGAGGTGCTCTTTGACGGTGAGCCCTTTCGCCGAGATCGCCTGGATATGCGCTCGCGGCTCTACACCATGCCCGATTTTCCGTTCTTCTTCTGGGAGCACTCGATTGTACGCAACCTGGCAATGATCCTGCGAGTGTACGACGCCGACAGCCCGGGGAACGAAACGCGCGTCTTACAGCTACTTCGTGATTTTGATTTACTTCCGCTTGCCTTGCGACGTGTGCAGTCCCTCTCTCGCGGCCAAATCTATAAGGCTGGTCTGGTGGCGATGATCGCAGCCGACCGCGACGTATGGCTACTGGATGAGCCGTTCGCATCGGGCATGGACCCGCACGGTATTGACATGTTCAAGCAGTATGCACTTGAGGCCGTCCGTCGAGGACGCACGGTCATTTACACAACGCAGCTTCTTGATATCGCGGAACGCTTTTCCGACCGACTGTGTCTATTGGACGCAGGCGAAGTACGGGCCTTTGACTCGTTGGAGAATCTCCGCATGCGAGTACATGACAAGGGCAATGTGCTGGAGGAACTCTTTCGACAGTTACGGGAAGGCGGCAGTACGTGAAACTTTATGCGCCCGAGTTCGAAAAGGCTCTCAAACAAGGCATACGTCATGCCATACACAGCGATGCTAAGCTCCAAAAGGAATACCGCCGCGCGAAGGGCCGTCGCCGCCCTATTTGGGCCTTCTACATGTCTCGCCTCGTCTTTTCGTGCATGTTGGCCGCTTCTGTCTCGACAGTTCTGAATCTGACGAACCACCCCGAGACTGCGCTGGCGGTAGTGGTGCTTTGGACTCTTGCTGCCGCATCATTCCTTTCCGCGCTACTCGCGCCGTCGCGACTTCACGGGTCTGACGTGAGAGCGTTGCAGCTACTACCGGTTTCCGATTTCACGATCTATCTGTTTCGGCGCGACAAGATACTTGGCTTTCATTCCATGGTGCTCCTCGACATGCTTGTGGGGCTCGGCACGCTTGCTTTTCTCCTAGCGCTACCTTGGCCGAGCTGGCTCGGACTACCGGTAATTGCGGGTTTGGCATGGGTCTTCAACGTTGCCCTTGCGATGTTTGTCGCCGCAAAGTTTCCGCGATTTCGTACCGGTTGGCTCGCTTCCGGTGTAACGCTCCTCTTCGTTGCTTGGCTAATTGGCAACAGGTACGATGGTCCCCAGATGATCGCGGCCCTCGATTTCGCGGCGCCGACCCTCAATCTGGTGCTTCCGACAGGTTGGCCGCTAGACTTCTTTCACTTCTTGGCTGGCGGATCATGTTGGCCTCCGATTCTAGGCCTAGTGCCAATAGCGTACATCATCTGGAGCTACCAAAACTGCGAGCGGCTGGTCAGCGGGCGTTTCACATACCAGGAGCCGAGTGTCGCTCTGGAATCGTCCGAGCAAGTTCCGGAGGCGCTCGTTCAGGCAGGCGCACAGGCGGGACGTCCGGTTGGAGTAACAGCGATCACGGAGGGAATTCTGTCCCGTGACTGTTTCGTGCTTCCATACTGGGATGAGGATTGGGTGCAGCGGATACTTTGGCGCTGGTTGACGCCACGT
Source organism: Methylacidiphilales bacterium (assembly GCA_021272315.1). Lineage (GTDB taxonomy): Bacteria > Verrucomicrobiota > Verrucomicrobiia > Methylacidiphilales > UBA1321 > JABDGH01. The sequence continues at coordinate 22,673 of JAJSLI010000093.1, forward strand.
GAGCAGATTCTTGCGAATTTTGTCTTCCCAAAGCCACTAACAATGATTCGTCCCTGGGGTCGCATCATGCGCCACCTTTTAATTGCCACGGTCGTATGGCAGATCATGCGAATTTTGATTCCATCCATGGAAAACATTGTGTTGATTTTCGCTATGATGGTTCCTCTCTTGGAGGTTCTGAACCAGTCTTGGCCCGCGGGTGCGGCATTCCGCACCGTTCGTACTTTCGGCATCCGTATTTCGCTGCTTGCTCCCTACCCAGTCGCGTTTCAAGAGATTTCGAATCTGCTCCTGAAATGCACGGTCATCCAACTACCAGCGGTAGCCGCGATAGTAACATGCTTGTCCCTGACTTATGCAGCGAGCCACAGTTTGCCTTGGCTAAACGGATTGTTGATGGGCTTGCGCGTCACGCTGCTCTTGATGGCGCTGCGACTGGCATTGCTGGTCCTGAATTTTGGCTCAATGAGTAATGACACATCACGATCGTGGCAGCGGACTTTAGTGGCGCTCTTCGTCTGTATATTCGAGATTTGTCTTTTCGTGGGTTTGGCCGCATTGGCGCTTTTTATCCCGGCTGAGCCATGGGCATGGCTATCAGGCGTAAGTTTGGTAGGAACTCAATATGGTTTTCTGTGTTTTTACGGTTGGCTTTGGAACCGGGGATCGATCGATTTGATGAGCATGGATGCGCGCTGAACTGGGATGTAAAACATTTTTCCTGTCGCTTTCGGCAGACGCGTGAGTTTGCCGTTTTTGCTTCCACCCAAGGCATATGCTCAATTTGCCGTGGCCGCCGACGCATCAGATATAATACCGCCAGTTAATGTTCGGGAAGATATTGTCGCGCCACTCGCAATTGCCGAGAAAATCAGTGTCGATCGTGTTGCTCTTGATCTGTTCGTAAAGTCGCGTGAAGCGCAGGATGTGGTCCTGGGTCCGTTTCACCGCGTAGGGCACCATCGTGCCCGTTTTCATGATGAACGCCCAGTCGCTTGATTGGGCCAGGAGCAGTTCGCGCGCGGCTTGTTTCATCGCCCGGTCATGGAGCCCGTAGCAATCGCGGAACTGCCGCGCGATTTCGATCATCCGGCCCGCAGCGACGTGCAGGTGCGGATAAACCCACGCGTTCGGTTCGTCGAGCCAGACCTTGTAGTAGCCTTCCGCGCCCCAGGACGACGCGCTCGGGGTCGCCATTTGCTGCGTCGGGTAATTCGACAGGTACTCGCCCGGCGTGGTCGTGCGAAAGACGCCCTGGTCATAGTGGGCCTTGCGGAAAACGTAATTGAGGAACTCGGGCCCCTCGTACCACCAGTGGCCGTAGAGCTCCGCGTCGTAGGGCGCGAGCACGATCGGGTTCATGCCGAGGACGCCGTGCAGATGCTCGATCTGCTTGGTGCGGTTGAAGACAAAATTGCCCGCGTGTTCCGCCGCCCGCTCCCGCGCCACGCTCGGGCGGTACGGTTCCTTGTAACCGCCCGAACCGGTGATGCGGTGGTACTTGAGTCCGGTGAATTTCCGCAGCCCGTTGGGCTGGATGTAAGGCTTGATGTAGTCGAAATCGAGATCGTAGCCGATGTCCCGGTAGAAATCACGGTACCACGGGTCGCCCGGGTAGCCCTCCTTCGACGACCAGACTTGCACGCTCGACTCGATGTCGCGTCCGAACGCCGCCGGGCCCGAGCGCGTGTAGAGCGGCGCGTAGACGCCGAAGCGCGGGCGCGGCTCGGCGTGCATGATGGCGTGGGTATCGACCGCGAACCACCGGATTTCCGCTTCCTGTAAAAACTTGTCGATTCCCGGCGTGTAGGCGCATTCCGGAAGCCAGATGCCGCGGGGGTCGCGCCCGAAGCATTCGCGGTAGTGATCGCGCGCGATCATGATTTGCGCCCGCACCGCCTCCGGATACTCGGCCATGAGCGGGAGATACCCGTGCGTTGCACCGCAGGTAATAATTTCCAGCTTGCCCGCGTCCTGGAACTTGCGGAAGGCCGTCA
>JAJSLI010000014.1 GCA_021272315.1 Methylacidiphilales bacterium
GGCTGAGAGCCAGGACACCCAGGTCCAGATACCGGGTGAACTCGATCCCGCCCGGAAGGAACAGGTCCGTCTCCTCCTTGGTCAGGCGGGCATTGATCCCGCCGGCATCCGCTTCTCCCGTCCACGTCTCTCCCTCGAGCAACTCTACCTCCGCACCATCCAGACCCCGCCGGGCGCTTCCAATCGGGATTCCCAGCCACGCTCATGATCACGTCCCTGCACCGCATTATCGTCATTGGGCGCAACACCCTCACCGAAGCCGTACGCCAGAAAGTCCTCAACGTCCTGCTCGTTTTTGCCCTCGTCCTCGTCGCCTCTTCCGTTCTTGTCTCACAACTCGCTACCCCGGGCTTGGACAACGCCGGACTCTTCGATCCGCAGATTAAGTTTGTGAAGGATTTTGGCTGTGGCGCCATCGGCCTCTTCGGTTTCGCCATTGCGCTTCTGTCCACCGCCCAGCTTATTCCCGATGAACTCGGTAAACGCACCATCTATACCATCTTGGCCAAGCCGGTTCGCCGCTCCGAATTTCTTCTCGGGAAATTTCTTGGTGTCGTCCTCCTTGTTGTCCTAGCCGTCACGCTCATGTCCAGCGCCTTTGGTCTCTCGCTTTACTGGCAGGAGGTGAGGGGGATAGCTTATGCCGACTCGATTTACGGCGCGGGGTTTCCCAACTTTCCGGAAGTTGTGGACAGGGTCCATCGGTACGAGTCCGAGGCCGCGCAGATTCAGGCCCGGGGCGGCAACGCCGCGGCACAGATGCAGGAAATACGCGCTCTCGACGAAAAATACCGCCAGGAAGGAGTCGATTCGGGTGCGGCCAAAAATAGCGTTGAAGAAGAGTCAGACTGGGAACGCTGCAAAGGTACCGTGGAAGCTTACGATCGCGACGTCCGCCAGATTCAGGACCAGGTCCGCGATCCTCAACTCATCGAGGCCATACTCCTCATCTTCGCCAAGCTGATCATGACGACCGGGATTGCCCTGCTTATCTCCACTTTTGCCACCTCATCGATTTTTACCATCGTCACGACGTTTATGATCTATTTGATCGGGCACTTGGAAAGTGTCGCCCGCGACGTCTGGCTCCAGCGCGGCGCCGAGGTCACTATTTGGCAAAGCGGCCTCCTTGGCCTCCTCTCCCTCCTCATTCCCGACATGAACTCCTTCACCATCGTCGATGAAATTCTCGCCGGCAATCATGTCCCCTGGGCGCACGCGGTCGATCTAATCGGCTACGCCAGCGTCTACCTAGTTGTCCTTCTGGCCGTAAGCATCGTCATTTTTGATTACCGCGAAATTTGAGCCCATGACTGGCCTTCCCCTTCACCTCCGGCTCCGCCGCGCGCTTCTCGTTGCCCTTATCCTCGGGCTTTGGGCACCGGCTAAGATCGTTTGGGAGCTGCAGATCGCCGGCAGGCAGAACCAGCTTCGTTATCAAGGAGTTACTCTCACGCGCCATCTCCGCGATCAACTCGGCCAGGGTCTCAGCATCGGTGTCCTGAGCGGTATGGGTAACGTGGTAGCCGACTTTGTCTGGCTCGAAGTCACCGTCGCTTGGGAAAACGAGGAATGGTTCCGGATGGGGGGGTTGATCAATCTCTGCACGGCACTCCAGCCCCGCTTCATTACCTTCTGGGACATGGGCGCATGGCAACTTGCCTGGAACGCCTCCGTTGCCGCGACCAAGGACCTTAGCCTGCCCAATCCGCTCCGCCGCGAGAAGGCCTCCCGCTTTTGGATCGATCAGGGCCTCGCCATCTTCAAACGAGGGATTGAGAATAATCCCGAAAGCTGGCGTCTTTGGGCTGATACCGGATGGCTTTACGAGCAACGGCTTGGCGATTACCGCATGGCCGCTTATTATTATGGTGAGGCCGTCAAGCGGCCCAACTGCCCGACTTTCTACGAACGCTTTCCCGCCATCATGTATGGATTGGCCGGTGACGATCGGGAAGCGTATGCGGCTTGGCAAGCGCTGTGGACGCGGCTTACGCCCGAGCAAAGAAGCCAGATCCAGCATCAACCCACCCCGGCAGATCTTGCCAAAATTCGCGACCTCGAGACAAAACTTTCCATCCCCAAAGAAAAAAGAGTCTTTCCCAATTAGGCGCACGTCATTAGGTTATAGCGCCGGGCTTTCGCAACCGGACGATTCGCATGAGATTTGGCATTTTTGGAGATATACATAGCAACCTCGAGGCTCTCGAAGCCGTCCTCGAGGACATGCAGGCTCAAGCGGTCACCCATACGGTTTGCATTGGGGACATCGTCGGCTACAACGCCAATCCCCGCGAATGCCTCGAAATCGTCCGTGCCCTCGGCTGTCCCATCGTCAAGGGTAACCACGACGAGGAAGCCTCCGAGGGCCGCGAGGTCGAGCACTTCAACGACATGGCCCTCTCTGCCATACGCTACACCCGCACCCAACTTACCAAGGAGCAGCGCGAATTTCTTCGCGCCCTGCCCTTGCAGCGCCCCGTCAACGCCTTCACGGTCGTTCATTCGACCCTCGACCAGCCCAACCGGTGGGGTTACGTTTTTTCCTGCCTCGAGGCGGAAAGCAGCTTCCAATACCAGAAAACAACCCTCTGTTTCTTCGGGCACACCCACGTCCCCCACGTTTTCATCCGCGACATCAAGGTCCACGAATTTTTCTACAAGAAAATCGATATTCAACCGGAGAAAAAATATTTCATCAACGTTGGCAGCGTGGGACAGCCACGCGACGGCGACTGGCGCTCCGCCTACGTCATCTACGATTCCGGCGCCAATACCATCGAACTGCGCCGTCTCCCCTACGATCTCGCCAAGGCCCAGGCCAAAATTATGAACGCGGGACTCCCCGCCCGTCTTGCCGAGCGCCTTGCCAATGCCGTGTAACTTTTCGGTGACAGCTTTCACCCTACTTGCTCTCCGCCGCGCTTCTTCTAAGGTGAGAGAAGGGGCGTTCTCTTCCCGTCTGCCCTTTTCCCATGCAACTTTCCATTGACCTCCATTGCCACTCCCGCTTTTCGGCCGATGGCGTCGCCGAACCCGAAGCTCTCATCTCCCAGGCCCGCGCCAAGGGCCTTCACGGTTTTGCCATCACCGACCATAATACCTGCGCCTGCGTCGACTACTTCGAGCAGCACGGCTTCCTCAACAAGCAGGGCCTGCCGGTCAACGGCCTTCTCATCATTCCCGGCCAGGAAATTACCACAGCCGAAGGCCATCTCCTCGCTCTCGGTGTCCGCCTTCCCGATCTCAAGGGTATTCCCGCCCTTGAGGCCGTTGAACTCATTCACAAAGCCGGCGGCCTTGCCATCCCGCCCCATCCCTACGATTTCTTCCGGGCCGGCATTCGTGAACCGGTGCTTGAAACCCTTGGAATCGACGCACTTGAAGTCTTCAACGCCGCCACCACCCTCAAGCGCTACAACCGCCAGGCCTTCGCCTATGCCCAGGAACGGGGGCTGCCCATGACCGCGGCCAGCGACGCCCACGACAGCGCCGCCCTCGGCACGGCCTACAGCATTCTCGAAGCCGAAACCTTTTCCCTCGACGGCGTCCTCGATGCCATCCGCAAGGGACCGACCCTCCGCCAGCGCTACCTCACTCCCGCCAACGCTCTCAAGAAAACGTGGAACAACGTCTTTCGCCTCCGTCGCAAACGCCGGCCTCTGCCTGAAAAAGTCGCGTAGACCGCATCTTTTGTGCGCATCAGGCCCTCGTGGTCCAAGGGTGGCCGTGAATTAAATCTTTGTTAGCTGACACCCGGAAGCTTGCGCAAGGCCGGGGTAGAAAGGATATTCAGGCTCCCATTGCCATGCTGGACATCCGCAAAATCCGCGAAAATCCCGACTTTTACCGGGAACGCCTTGCCCGCCGCCACACCGGCGACGAGAAGCTTGTCGCCCGGATTGTTCATCTTGACGAGCAACGCCGCAAGCTTCTCCAGGAAAGCGAAGCTCTCAAAAGCGAACGCAACCGCGCCAGCAAGGAAATCGGCGCTCTCAAGGCCAAAGGCGCCGACATTGCCGAAAAATCGGCCGCCGTCAAAACGATCAACGAGCAAGTCAACCGCCTCGAACAGGAACTCGCCGGCGTCGAAGCCGAACAGACCGATACCCTTCTCCGCATCCCCAACGTCAACCACGACTCGGTCCCGATCGGGGAAACCCCCGCCGACAACCGCATCGAGCGCGTTATCGGCAAGGCCGCCCAGTTCGACTTCAAGCCCCGGCCCCACTGGGAAATCGGCGCGCAACTCGGTCTCATCGACCTCGAAGCCGCCACGAAAATATCCGGCAGCGGGTTCGTTGTTTTCAAGGGGCTCGGCGCCCGCCTCCAGCGCGCGCTCATCAATTACCTCCTCGATGTCCATACCACCCACCATGGCTACATGGAGATTTCGCCGCCCTTTCTTGTGCGCGGCGAAAGCATGGTCGGCACCTCGCAGCTCCCCAAGTTCGCCGAGGACATGTACCGCGTCGAGGAACAGCCGCCGCTCTATCTCATCCCCACCGCCGAAGTCCCTGTCACCAATCTCCACCGCGAGGAAATCCTTTCAGCCGACCGTCTCCCCATCCGCTACGCCGCCTACACCCCCTGCTTCCGCCGCGAAGCCGGCAGTGCGGGCAAGGACACCCGCGGCATCATCCGCGTCCACCAGTTCGACAAGGTCGAACTCGTCCACATCGTTGCGCCGGAGGAATCGTACGCTGCCCTCGAAAGCCTGGTCGGCCATGCCGAGCGTATTCTCCGCGATTTCGGCCTCCACTACCGCGTCGTTTCCCTCTGCACCGGCGATATTGGCTTTGGCGCGGCCAAATGCTATGATCTCGAGGTTTGGGCGCCCGGCGTCGGTGCCTGGCTCGAAGTTTCCTCCTGCAGCAACTTCGAGGACTTCCAGGCCCGCCGCATGAATCTTCGCTACAAAAACAACGAAGGGAAAAATATCTTCTGCCACACGCTCAACGGCTCCGCCCTGGCGCTGCCCCGCCTTTACATCGCGCTTTTGGAAACCTTCCAGCAGGCCGATGGCCACGTTCTCATCCCCGAACCCCTTCAACCTTACCTCGGGGGCCAAAAGCAGATATAAAAATTATGTCATCCCGATCGAAGTACTCCCATCTCCGCCACGCTCTTCTCCTGGCAGTTCTCTGCCTGACCTTCACCTTCGTCGGCCAGGCCGACAACACCGCGCCGCCCGTTGCCGCTTCCGCTGCCACCAGCGGTACCAACACCACTACCCCCGCTCCTGCCGCCGATTCCGCTCCGGTTCCCTCAGCCACCCCCGATGTCGTTCAATCGGGGGACCAGTCCACTTCCAATGACCTGACTCTTCCGCCGGTCAAGCCGATCCCCATCCATGCTGACCGTGACTACGACATCAGCCACATGGTCGCCGAGATCATCGAGCAAAATCACTATTTGCAGACGAAAATTACACCCGAAATGTCGCAGCGCTGGCTCAAAAATTATTTGCAGACCCTCGACCCCACCCATCTCTTCTTCCTCCAGAGCGACATTGATGAATTTACCGCCAAGTACGGCAACACCCTCGGCGACCTCGTCCATGACACCAACCACCCCGATGCCGCCGTTGCGCCCGCCTTCGACATCTTCAACCGTTATATGGAGCGCCTCTACGACAACATCTCCCTGGCCGAAAATCTTCTTCATCAAAAATTCGATTTTACCAAGGATGAAACCTTCACCATCCGCACCGACAAGTCTCCCTGGATTATTGACGAGGCCGCCGCCCAGGCCATTTGGCACGGCCAGGTCAAATACGACCTCCTCAACGGCCTTTTGAACAAGCAGACTCCGGATAAGACCATCAAGCATCTGGCCAAGCGTTACCGTTCCCTTCTTCGCGACCGCGAGGAAAAGGAAGAGATGGACATCGTCGGATACTACCTCGATTCCCTTGCCCGGGCCTACGATCCCCACTCCGACTATTTCCCGCCCGATGAGGCGGAAAACTTCACCATCCAATCCATCAAACTCTCGGTCACCGGCATTGGCGCCGTCCTCCGCACCGACGACGACGGTTACGCCTCCATCGAGCAGATCATCCCCGGCGGTCCCGCCGATCTCGACAAGCGCCTTCAGGCCGGCGACCGCATTATTGCCGTCGGCCAGGGCGGCGCCGAGCCCGTCGACGCCGTCGACCTTGAACTCAACAAGGTCGTCGACATGATCCGCGGCAAAAAAGGCACCATGGTCCATCTCGTCGTCCTCCCGGCCGGTTCCGCCGACTCCTCCGTCCACAAGGACATCGTCCTCAAGCGCGACGTGGTCAGCATCAAGGACAGCTTCGCCAAGGCCGATATCATCGAGCACAAGTTGCCCGGCGGCGCCATCGAAAAGGTCGGTCTCATCACCCTCCCGGGTTTTTATGACAAGACCACCCCTGACGTCACCAAACTCATCCAGCGGCTCAAGCGGGAAGGGGTTGTCGGCATCATCCTCGATATGCGCAACAACGGCGGCGGTCTTCTCGACCAGGCGGTCGATCTCACCGGCCTCTTCGCCAAGGACGAACCGGTCGTCCAGATTCGCCGCTTCGACAACTACATCGACAGGCTCGATCCCCAGGACACGGACGAGATCTACAACGGCCCCCTCGTCGTCATGGTCAACAAGGCCAGTGCCTCCGCCACCGAAATCGTGGCCGGCGCCCTGCAGGACTATGGCCGCGCCGTCATTGTCGGCGACCAAAGCACTCACGGCAAAGGCACCGTCCAGACGATAGTCCAGCTCAAGGACAGTGCGCCGTTTGGCTTTGACGGCGACCCGGGCAGCGTCAAGGTCACCATCCAGAAATTCTATCGTGTGGCCGGCGGTTCCACCCAGCAAAAGGGCGTTGTCCCCGACATCATCCTGCCCTCGGAATATGACGCCGACGATGAGCTCGGCGAGACAGCGCTTCCCTACTACCTTCCCTATGACACCGTTCCGCCTCTCGACTTTGAACACCTCGATCTCACGGCCAACGAGCTCCCCACCCTCCGCGCTGATTCCGCGTTTCGCGTCAGCAATTCTCCCGACTTCGCCTACGTCCGTCAGGACATTGCCTACTTCAAGAAGAAGATCGACGATCCCACCGTTTCCCTCAACCTTGCCGTCCGTCAAAAGGAGAAGGAAGACGTCAAGGCCCGTCTTGCCGCTCGCAAAAAGGACCTTGCCGCGCGCGCTTCCACCCGCGACAAGATGCTCGAGCTTACTCTCGACATGGTCGACCAGAACCTCCCCGCCGCTCCTCCCGCCGTCAAGAAACCCAAAGCCGTCGCGGACGACGATTCCGACGATGGGACGGACCTCGACGATGCGATCGACAATCCCACCGACGACCCGCAGCTCGACGAAGCCGTTAACATCATGACCGACTACAATAACCTGCTCCGCAGTGCCGGCTCCAAGATCGTCCAGGCCGCGCCTGCGAAAAGCACGCCGTAGGGCTTGTCAAAAAAGCTGGCTGAAGGCCCTGAAAAAGGGGCCGGGCCATGGCTCCATTACGGTGAAACCACGCCGGACAGCCTCCAACCCGACTAACCGTTGGAAAACTGGTCGAGGTGCGGCTGCAAGTGCTGGAAGAGCACCTGCAAAGCAAACGGCTTCGACAGGCACGGGCAATCAAGTGAACCCACAAAACTTTGTGTGCTTTCGCGAACCATGTCGCCGCTCATGAAAAGAAAACGTTTCCGGTAGGCCGGGTTCAGTGCTGTCGCCTTTTCGTAAAGCTGCGGCCCGTCGAGGCCCGGCATGCGGATGTCGCTGATGATCGCGTCGTAGCGCCGCTTGGCCAGCAGCCGCAGCGCTTCGTGCCCGTCATTCGCCTTGTCCACGGTGATGTTCTGCAGGTCCAGGAACTCGCACAGGGCGTCGACGATCGATGATTCGTCGTCGACCACCAGCACCCGCCCAAGCGGCTTCGATTGCTTCGAAGCCCTGGGCAGCGGCTGCGACTCCTTTGCGTCCGGCGCCACCTTCGGGCTTCGGGCCAACGGCAGCTCGATGGTGAAAACGGTCTTGCCCGGTTCACTTTTCGCGTGAATCGTTCCCCCATGGTTTTCGATCAGGGTATGCGCGATCGACAGTCCCAATCCTGTTCCTTCGCCCAGGTTTTTTGTCGTGAAGAACGGGTCGAAGATGAATGGCATGGCGCTCTGCGGAATGCCGGGTCCGTTGTCCGTGACCGTGATGAAAACCCGGTCCGTCTTGCGTCCCCCCTCCACCCGGATGATCCCCTGGCGCTCCGATTTGGTCAGTGCCTGCTCGGCGTTGTTCAGCAGGTTGAGCAGCACCTGCTGCATCTGCTGCGCCGTTACCAGCACCGGGTAGGAGGTCTCGCACGGTTCCGAAATGAGCTGGATATTGTTCACGCGAAGCTGGTAGCGCGTCAGGTTCACCGCCTGCTTGATCAGCTCGTTGACGCCGATTACTTCCCGCTGCTTCGACTCCTTGCGGCTGAACGCCAGCAGGTTTTTCACCAGGTCGGCTGTGCGTTTCGCCTCGATCACGATTGCGTTGATCGAGGTTTCGTCCGCCGCTCCGCCCCGGTGCAGGTTGAGCAATTGGGCGTTGCTCAGGATCGACGTCAGGGGGTTATTGATTTCGTGCGCGATGCCCGCAATCGTCTCGCCCAGCGACGCCAGCTTTTCCGATTGGATAAGGTGGCGCTGCAGCCGCTCTTGTTCGGTCAGGTCAATCCGCAATTTGATCGCGAATGACGACAGTTCCGCCAGCAGCCCGACCGCCGACTGTGTCGAATCGTCGAAGGCGTTCGGCTCCGATCCGGCAAGATTGATCAGCCCCCATACCTTTTCCTCAACAATGATCGGCATCACCAGTTCGGACTGCACATTTTCGAAAAGCGGATGGTAATTCGGATCGACGCTCGTGTCGTTGCAGAGATAGGGCTTGCCTGTCAGAGCGACGTGACCCGTCAGTCCTTCGCCCAGTCCCAACTGGCACATCTGTCTCTCCAGCGTCCAGCCCTCACCGCGTGTCGAGGTGATGATCAGCTTTTGCGTATTGTGGTCCAGCGTCACGATCGAGCCGTGCACCGCCTTGCCCAGCTCGGTGGAGTAACTCAGCACCATCTCAAGCACTTCATCGACCCGCTTGCGCTGGCGGATGGCGGTCAGTACTTCGCGAACCGCTATGGCAACCGGATTGGAATCCATAAATCCTCGCTAAGTAAAATGAGCACCAGATGGGTCAGAGGTTTATTCATTTACTACTTGGCTTATTACTTAGCTGCAAACTCACTTAAAGAAAGCCTAGAGTTTTGAGCACCGTGGTTACATCGGGTTCCACCACAAGGGCTTCGGCCTTTTGTTGAGCCATCGCCGTATCCGGGTCCTTCAACCCGTGTCCTGTCAGGGTCAGAGTCACGACGCTTCCCTTCGGAATACGCCCCTGCCGTCCCATCCGCAGCAGACCCGCCACGGGTGCCGTGGAGGCGGGCTCGGCGAACAGCCCCTCCAGCCGCGCCGTCAACGCATAGGCCGCCAGAATCTCCTCGTCCGTCACGCTCTCGATCACGCCATGGGATTCCTTCACCGCGTTGCTGGCGCCCTCCCAGCTTGCGGGATTGCCGATCCGGATCGCCGTTGCAATCGTCTGCGGGTCCGGCACCGGGTGCCCCTCGACAATCGGGGCGGCGCCCGCCGCCTGGAAACCGCACATGCGCGGCAGGGTCGGGATCACCCCGAGCCGCCGATATTCCTGAAAACCGCGCCAGTAGGCCGTGATGTTTCCCGCGTTGCCGACCGGCAGAAAATGAAAATCGGGCGCGCGGCCCAGCACGTCGCAAATCTCGAACGAAGCTGTTTTTTGCCCTTCAATCCGGACCGGGTTAATCGAGTTCACCACCTCCACGCCCGGCCGCGCGCCCAGTTCGCGCACGAGCCGCATCGCGTCGTCAAAATTTCCCCGCAGCGCGATGATTTCCGCGCCGTACATCCGCGCCTGGGCCAGTTTCCCCAGCGCGATCTTGCCGTGGGGCAGCAACACCGCGCACCGCAAGCCGGCGCGGCCTGCGTAGGCCGCCGCCGAAGCCGACGTGTTACCCGTGCTGGCGCAAATCACCAGCTTCGCTCCGCGCGCGAGCGCCAGCGTCATCGCCGCCGTCATGCCCCGGTCCTTGAACGACGCCGTGGGGTTCATCGCCTCGTACTTGAGGTAGAGCTCGAAACCGCCGCCCGCTTCCGCGGCCAAACGCGGCGCCGGCACGAGCGGCGTGTTGCCCTCCTGCAGCGTCACGATCGGCGCGTCTTTCGGCAGCCAGTCCATGTAGCCGCGATAGTGCTCAAGCACACCCGGCCAGGGAGAGAGGGTCTTGCGGTGCATCGTCAATTAAAGTCCTCCACGCGCAGGCCCACCGGTGGCGCTTTCACCGCCCCGATCTTCGCGATTTCCTGCACCGCGGCCTGGAATTGCGACTCGGGCGCGTCGTGCAGCATCAGCACCAGTGGCGTGGTCTCGCCGGCATGCGCCTCGGGCTGGATCACCGACGAAATCCCGATCTGCCGCGACGCCAGCACCCGCGCGACGTCGGCCAGCACGCCGGGTTTGTCTTCCACCATCAATCGCAAGTAGTAGCGCGAGACGATCTCGTCCATCGTCTTGAGCCGCGAATGGAGCGCCTCGTGCCCCACGTTGCGCGCCTTTTGTTCCTGCGGAAAATGACTCGCGATTTGCGCCAGGTCGCTCAGCACCGCGCTGGCCGTTGGGTCGCCGCCCGCGCCGCGCCCGTAGTAAAGCGTGTCGCCCACCACGTCGCCGCGCACGAGCACCGCGTTGAACACGCCGCTGACCGAGGCCAGCACGTGGGATTGCGGAATGAGCGTCGGGTGTACCCGCACTTCCGCCGCGCCGTCCGGGTCCGCCTTGATGATGGCCAGCAGTTTCAGCCCGTAGCCGAGTTTGCGCGCGTAACAGATGTCCTGCTTCTCCAACCCGCGCAATCCTTCCGTGTAAAGTTTGTCCGGCGGCACCCAGAACCCGTAGGCCAGCGCCGCGAGCACGGCGGCCTTGTGGGCGGTATCGTGGCCGTCGACGTCGAGACGGTCGTCGGCTTCCGCGTAACCCTCCCGCTTGGCTTCGGCCAGCGCGTCCCCGAATTCCAGGCCGGCCTCGTTCATCCGGGTCAGGATATAATTGCACGTGCCGTTGATGATCCCGTGGATCGACACAATCCGGTTGGCCACCAACCCCTCGCGCAGCGCGCGGATGATCGGAATGCCGCCGCCCACGCTCGCTTCAAAGAGCAGGTGCCGCTGGTGCTTCGTGGCGAGTTGAAAAAGTTCCGCGCCCCGTTCGGCCAACAGCGCCTTGTTCGCCGTGATGACATGCTTGCCCTTTTGCAGCGCGGTGCTGATCAGTTCGAAAGCCACGGTCGTGCCTCCGATCAATTCCACGATCACATCCAGCTCCGGATTGTCGGTCAGGCCGCGCCAGTCGGGTACGAGCAGTTTTTCCGGCACGCCGCATTTCCGGGCGTGTTCCGCGCGCCGTTCCGCAACCTGGTCGACGCGGATTTCCGTGCCTGTCCGCTGGCGGAGCAAATCTTTTTGCGAGGCGAGCCGTTGCCATACACTGGCCCCGACCGTCCCGAGTCCGGCCAAACCAACACGAAGAATAGGAGTCGTTACATTCACGGAAGCGCACAGTCTAGGGGTTGTTTTCAAATAGGGCAAGGGTCCTGCGGAGGACGGCTCGCGGATGGGACTAATGGGACTGATGTGGCGAATGGGTCGACAACTGCTTTGCTTCCCTAGGTGTTCAGTCCCGATAGGGACTTTTGATAGTAGCCCGGCGATTTATCGCCGGGTCTCTCGCGAGAGGGCGAGGCGTCCCATCGGGACGGGCGATTCATTTTACGGTTACCCGGCGATAAATCGCCGGGCTTCTTTCGGATGTCCCTCTGGGACAAACCTCTCCTTAGCGTTAATAGATACTGGGCGACGCAGCACCTGCCGTCCGCCAGGACTATTGCCGAAATGAAATGGAAGAAATTCTTCTCAAAACCGCCAGGCGGTCATATTTATCGTCATGCACCCGATCACCGAAGGTTTTCTCGCCCCTTTTCTCGGCCCTTATATTCCCTGGCTCTACCTGGCGTCGGGCTGGTGGACCGTCTTTGGTTTTCTGGCCAACTTCACCTTCAGCGGACGTTTCATTCTCCAGTGGCTTTCGTCGGAACTGGCCAAAAAAGTCGTCGTCCCCGCCATCTTCTGGCACCTGAGTTTCTGGGGCAGCGTGATGAACTTCATCTACTGCGTTCATCTCGACCGGGCCCCCCTGATTTTCGGCTGCTGTTTCCTCCCGTTCCTCTACGGGCGCAATCTTTACCTGCTCTATAAGCACAAACCCATCGTCAGCCCCGGCGACAGCCGGCCGGAATAAATCAGTTCGTCACGACCCCGGGGCTGTTCGGGTCGGTCTTGTGCTCCTCCACCGAGGTCACGCCGCCGTTGTCGAAGTTCACGATCAACTGCCCGATCGGAATTTTCACGTAATAGGTCTGGAGCACCGCGCGCCCGAACGGATCGAGCGTGTAGGTGTATTGCGGCTCCTGGCGATAGGTGGTGAAGATCCACGTCAGCCGGGTCCCGCTCGCGTCGGTTCGCGAGGAGGTCTCGGTCGGCTTGCCCAGCGCCTGCGCCACTTCGTCCGGTGTCATGCCCGGGATCACGCTCTTGTTCGCAATCGCCACCGCCACGGCATCGTGCCGCGCCTGGTTTTTCTGCGCCTGCGCGAAAAGCGCCGGATCGATCCCCGAGGGCAAATCCTCGGGCCTGATCCAGCCCGTCACCGTGTTGTTGCGGTAAATCCCTTTCAGGAGATAACCGTCCGGACTCATTCCCACCAGTTCGATCTGCTGCCCGGGGTTTAAATAGCCCACCGCCATCTGGAAATTACGCCGCGAGTAAACCGTCATCGGCGCTTTCAGCGTCGCCGTGATCGTGTTCGGCAGGTTGTCCTCGAAATAGAGCACGCCATCCTCCCGCAATTCCAAGGCGTTCTGGGCCCGCGCGCCTGAAAGCGGCAGGAGCAGCAGCAACGCCGCGCCAATGGGAAGAAGGAGACCCCTCATCTCACCAGCCTAGCATGGTTCCCTCGTAATAGCTAGGTTGGGGAAGAGTGGGGCAGTTTGAGTTAGCGATTATTAAATGGGGGCTTTTCAAGAGTTCGATGCCAAAGAGCTCTGTCTAAAAGAAGAAGTGGCATATAGGCATCCACCACTTGCCTGTTCCATTGATACCAGATCTTATCGTCGTGCAAGCCTTCCGGTTGCCAACCATATACTGCCCCATCTATCAAGCTGCCTGGAAATTCTGGCCCATATTTTCCGTGAGCGGACAAATAAATGTAACTACCGACGTAGATCACCAAGACACAGGCGAGGACTGCTAAAGCGACTCTTGAACGGGCTTTCACCTAATCCAACAATGCGACTACTTCTTCCAAAGTCCAGACGTGATTGGCAATGCCCGCTTCCATCGCGGGGGTAATACTATTTCTCCATTAATTTTGCTCTAAACAATCCGTCATCCCGAGCTTGTCGAGGGATCAGACTCGTGTCCGAATCTCCAGGAAATTAGTCACCATCACTGAAACGACCGGAAAGATCGAGCCAGGCGGGATTCATGGATTGGATCAGCGCGACCTTCTTCTCGCGCCGCCAGCCTTTTAATTGCTTCTCCCGGGCAATGGCTTCACTTGCTGTCGAATAAACTTCGTAGTAAACGAGACGATCCAGGTTATAGCGCAGACAAAAATTGGAGGATCGTTCCTCGGCGTGCTCCCAGAACCGTCTTGCCAGACTGTTGGTCACCCCGATGTAGAGGACATTGGCAGTGTTGGTCAGAATGTAGACGTAGTAATTTCGCACGGCCTTTCAGCCCAACACGAGTCTGATCCCTCGACAAGCTCGGGATGACGGATCGCTGAGAGAACGAGAGGGAATGATATGAAGCGCAAGCTCCGCCCGCTTACTTTTTCGTTTTCTTCTTTTTCACCGGCGCCGCCGACTTGATCGCTTCCGTGGATTTCGCGCCCAACGCCTCCAGTAAAGTCCGCTTGGGCTGCGCGTTGGTCAGGTTCGCCTCGACGGTTCCCTGGCTCAGCACAATCTCGACCGCCCGGCCCTCCAGCGCCTTTGTCGCCTGGGAAACCGGATGCCCCGCCGGGTCGAGCACCAGGGCGTAACCGCGGTCGAGTGTCGCCTGCGGACCGAGCGCCCGCAATCGCGCGGTCAATTGCTCCAGGTGGCCGCGTTGCCGTTGCAGCTCCCGCGCCGGATGATGGGACGCCAGCCGGGCCTCCACCAGGCGCAAGCGGTGCTGCCGCTCATGGACCGTGTTCAGGGTCCGCGCGTAAAGATTGTCCCGCAGATCGTCGAGCCGCTGCGCCCATTGCCGCACCACCCGGCGCGGCTCCCGCAACGCGTAACTCGATGCCAGATGGTCAAGGTGTTCCCGATGCCGGGCCAGCACCTGCCGCGTGGAACGGCCCAGCCGGGCTTCGAGTTCCCGGACCGACTCGCGCCATTCGCTCCAGTCGCGCGTCAGCAACTCCGCCGCGGCGCTGGGCGTCGGCGCCCGCACGTCGGCGACAAAATCGGCGATGGTGAAATCGGTCTCGTGCCCCACCGCCGAAATCGTCGGCACGGCGCAGGCCGCCAGCGCCCGCGCCACCGGCTCCTCATTGAACGCCCACAAATCCTCGAGGCTTCCGCCGCCGCGCGCCACCACCAGCAGGTCGACATGGCCCTCCACGCCGAACGCGCTGATGGCCTCGGCGATTTCCTCCGCCGCGCCCGTCCCCTGCACGCGCACGCCGCGCACCTTGATCCGGATGCCCGGCCCACGCCGCTGTAAAATTTGCAGCATGTCCTGCAAGACCGCCCCCTGCAGCGACGTGACCACGCCGATCACCTCGGGAAAGACGGGGAGGGGACGCTTCCGGTCGAGGTCGAACAGATGCTCCGCCTGGAGCTTCCGCTTCAGCTCCTCGAACCGCTGTTGCAGGCTCCCTTGGCCCCGCGTCCGGATTTCCGCCACCTGCAACTGGTACTGGCCGCGCGCTTCGTAAACCGTGATCGAGCCCCGCGCCAGGACCGCCATGCCGTCCTCCAGCTCGAAGCCGATCCGCCGCGCGTCGGGCCGGAACATCACCGCCTGGAGCGTCGCCGTTTCGTCCTTCAACGTGAAATAGAGATGGCCCGATCCGGGCGCGCGATAATTCGAAATTTCCCCCGACACCCACACCTCGCCCAGGTTTGCCTCGAGCAAATCGCGGATCGTGCCCGTCAGGTCGGTGATCGAAATCGGATTTTGCGCGGAGGCGCCCGGCGTCTCGGGGACCAGGCCGAGGTCCAATTCGCCGCTCTTGCTCTTTTCTTCGCGCTTTTTTTTCATCTTCGCGTTTTGAAAATCAGAGCTTCACCTTTTCCTGGAACCGCTCGATTCGCACCGCGCGCCCGCTCGCTTCGTCCGCCTCGACGAAAACACCGTCGGCCTGCAGGCCCTCGCGCGCTATGTAAAACTTGTTCGGCATCAGCGTGCGGTATTTTTGCAGCACGCTGGCGATGTCCCGTCCGATGACCGATTCGTGCGACCCGCAAAAGCCGGCGTCGGTCAGGTAGGCGGTCCCGCCGGGAAAAATCTGCTCGTCGGCGGTCTGGACGTGCGTGTGCGTTCCCACGACCAGCGTCGCCAGACCGTCAACCGCGCGACCCATGGCGATCTTCTCCGACGTCGCCTCGGCGTGGAAGTCGATCAGGACGTGGGGCGTTTCCCGTTTCAGCTTTTCGATTTCCGGCTCGACCAACAAAAACGGATTGTCCACCTGCGGCCCCATGAACGTCCGGCCCAGCGCGTTGATCACGCCCAGTTTCTTCCCGTTCCCGGTCACGACGACCGAGCCGTAGCCCGGGGTCCCCGCCGGGAAATTGAGCGGGCGCAGCAGCCTCGGTTCCGTCGCAAAATAGGGCACGATTTCCCGCTGGTCCCAGGCATGGTCCCCGAGCGTGATGACATCGGCGCCGGCCCGCATCAGGTCGATGGAGAGCTTCGGCGTGATGCCGTTGCCGCCCGCCGCGTTTTCGCCGTTCACCACAAAAAAATCGGGGCTGAACCGCTCGCGCAAGACCGGAATCGCCGCGCGCACCGTGTCGCGTCCCGGCTCCCCCACCACATCGCCCAGGAAAATCAGTTTCATGAAGCGATCATGCTACCGGTTTTGTCCTTCCATCCAAAATAATTCCGTTCCTTCCGCCGGGAATTTGGTGCTGCGCACGGCAGGTCCTGGCGGACGGCGGCAATGCTTCGCCTCGAAAAGAATACTACCGTTCGCGGGACATATTGGTAAACATTCCCCCTCATGGACATCGTGCAATCAACCCGCCGGTTCGAGAAATGGCTCAGGCGCCGGATCACCGTCGTCGAGGACGACCTCGAGTACAAGCACGCGCAGATGCGCGCCGATCCCTTTTTTTGCTTCCGCGCCACCTTTTACCGCTGGGCCCAGCTCTGGCCCGAAGTCTGTCCCAAGCTGGCGCGCGGCCCGCGCGTCCACACCGTCGGCGATCTTCACATTGAAAACTTCGGCACCTGGCGTGACGCCGAAGGCCGCCTCGTTTGGGGCGTCAACGATTTCGACGAAGCGTACCCCATGGCCTTCACCAACGACCTTGTCCGCGTCGCCGTCAGCGCCCTCCTGGCCGCCCGGACCTACCCCGCTTTCAAGCTCAAGCCGGGTGAAATTGCCGCCCAGCTTGCCGACGGCTATCACTGCCAGATCGAGCGGGGAGGGGAGCCCTTCGTCCTGATGGAACACCATCCCAAGCTCCGCAAGATGGCCGTCCAGGACCTCCGTCAGCCCGCCGAATTTTGGCGCCGTTTCAACGCCAAAACCGTCCCGCATGAGGACCCGCTTCCCGGTTCCGTCCGCAAGGCCTTCCGCAAAATTCTCCCGTGCGGCGCCGAGCCCGAATACCGCGTCCTCACCAAGCCGAAGGGCCTTGGCAGTCTCGGCCGACGCCGCTATCTTGCGCTCGCTCAATGGCAGGGCGGCGTCCTAGTCCGCGAAGCCAAATCGGTCGTCCCCTCCGCCTGTCTCTGGGCCGCGGGCAAAGCCGCCGGCGAGGGCAATCCGTGGCTCGAAACCATCGTCCGTTCCGCCGTCCGCTGCGCCGATCCCTATTATGAAATCCGCAACGGCTGGCTCGTGCGCCGTCTCGGCCCCGATTGCAGCCGCATTGACATCGAGGAACTCGTCCACCACGAGGACATCGCCCTGCTCCTCTATTGCATGGGCCAGGAAACCGCCAACATCCACCTGGGCACGCCCAAGGCGCGCAAACGGATCCGCGCCGCGTGGAGGGAACTTCCCAAGGACTGGCTCGATACCGCCGCTCACAAGATGCTCAAGCTCAGTCTCGAGGATTGGAAGCGGTACCGGGCTTCCTGAATCGGGTCCCGCTTTTTGCCGCTTCGTAGAAAGTAAACCAAAAGGTTAAGTTTTCTGTTGACGCGTTGGCGGGCTGTGCTAATACTAAACCATATGGTTAAGTTAAAGCCGCTTCCACTCGATGGTGTTTTTCATGCCCTGTCCGATCCGACCCGCCGGGACATCGTCCAGCGTCTCAGCACCCAGCCGACAAGAATCAGCGACCTGGCCGCCCCGTTCCGGATGTCCCTCCCCGCCGTATCGAAGCACATCCGCGTTCTCGAATCCGCGGGACTCGTCACGCGCCGCAAGGAGGGCAGGGAATCAACCATCAGCCTCCAATCCGAACCCATGACCAACGCCATCGACTGGCTTGATCGCCACCGCCGCCACTGGGAGCACGCTTTTGACAATCTCGAAGCTTTTCTCAAGCAGGATCACCCACCTAAAACTGAAAACCCAAAAAAACCAAAGAAAGGAAAAAAGACATGAAAACTGAAACCGCTCCACTCAACCTCCGCCTCGAATTGCGCCGCGCCATCGACGCCCCCGTCGAACGGGTCTTCGCCGCCTGGACCGATCTCGACAAGTTCACCGCCTGGCTTGGCAGCTCCTGTTTCAAACTCAAGCACGCCGAGGGAGACATCCGCGTCGGCGGCTCTTTTCACATCGAGGGCACCGGCTGTGAAAGCGGCAGCGATACGATCCTCGAGGGCAGGTACCGCGAGATCGTCCCCAACTCGCGCCTTGTCTTTACCTGGGCCCATCAGACTCCGCCCATGAACGCCGAAGGAGAAACGGTGGTCACGGTCGATTTCAAAGCCGTTGGCCGGAAGACCGAAATCCACCTCGTCCACGAAGGTTTCGTCACCGAACAAGCCCGCGAGGGCCATAACGACGGCTGGAACACCTCGTTCGACCGCCTCGCGCAAAACCTGGCGTAATCGGCGTCATTCTTTTCCAAGGGAAATGGGATGGCAGCAGACTGCCGTCCCTGTCTTGGAACTTCTGATAAGAGTTATGGGGTTTTGACAAGCCGGGTGATTTCCTGTCCCTTTGAGGGCATGGAGTACGCCTGCGAAATCAACGGCCTGGTCAAGCGTTTCGGTGCCAAGACCGCCGTGGACCAACTTAGCCTGCGCGTGCCCACCGGCATGCTTTACGGCTTTCTCGGCGTGAACGGCGCGGGCAAGACGACCACGCTGCGGATGATCTCCGGCCTGATCCGGCCCGACGCCGGGGAGATTCGCGTCGTGGGCATCGACGCCGTGGCCGAGCCGCGGCGCGCCCGGCACCCGCTCGCCTACCTTCCCGACGACCCGGTCCTTTACGGCAAGCTCAACTCGATGGAGCACCTTGAATTTGTCTCCGCGCTGTGGGACGTCGATCCGGGCGTCGCCCGCCGTCGGGCCCAGGAACTCCTCGAGAGGCTGCTGCTCTGGGACCTCCGCCGCCAGTGGATCGAGTCTTACTCCCGCGGCATGAAGCAGAAGCTCGCCCTGGCCAGCGCCCTCATTCACGAACCGAGGCTGCTCCTGCTCGACGAACCGCTCACCGGGCTCGACGCCTCCGCCGCGCGGATGGTGAAGGACATGCTCCTCGAGTTCGTCCGCCGGGGCGGCACGGTCATCCTCACCACCCACATCCTCGAAGTGGCCGAGCGGCTGGCGGAACGGATCAGCATCATGAGCAACGGCCGCATCATCGCCGAGGGAACGATGGACCAGTTGCGCTCCCATTCGGGCCGCGCCGCTGGTTCGCTTGAAGATGTCTTTCTCCAGTTGATCGAAGAGGAAAAAGAAACGGTGCGAACTTAGAGGCTGTCCGGTGATGAACGCCTTCGCCCCGACCGCCTCCTTTGCCGATTCGCTCGCACACTCGTTTCGGGCCGGGCTCCTGCTTGTCTGGATCGACATCAAGCAGGGTCTCCGAAAACACCTGGCGGGCAACACCTGGCGCGACCGCCTCCTGCAGTCGGGCGGGGTTCTCTTCGGACTCGCCTTTCTCGCGGGTCTGCATCTCGCCGCGTTTTCGCTCGTCAGCTACGCGTTCCTTTCCCCGTCCAGCGACAAGGCCGCCCTCATGGCCGGAATCAGCACCGCCATGTGGAGCTTTCTCCTGTTCGTCATGGTCAGCGGCGGGCTGATGCGCGCGTTGGTCGTGCTGCACGAACAGGACGACAGCGGCCTGCTGCTCAGCTCGCCGGTTTCGCCCCGCGCCATCCTCGCCGCGCGCCTCTTCGGCAACGCGCTCCAGTCGTGCCTGGTCGACGGCTTCATCATCATTCCCTACATCGATGTCCGCATCTTCACCTTGGGCGGCAATCCCAGGTTTCTCTGGGGCTACGCCGTCTGGTTCGCTCTGGCCATCATCGTCACCTGTGTCGACGGGCTTTTTTCCTTCGGCCTCATCCGCTGGCTCGGCCTGCGCAAGGCGCGGCTCTTTTCCCAGGTCGTTCCGTTTCTCCTGATCTTCGGCGTCACGTTTTTTGCCGGATCGCTCAGCATTTCGGTCGCCCAGATGAGCCAGGACGCCGGCGAAACGCAGATGCCGCCCGCGATGCAGGACAAGTTCATCGCGCTGAGCCACACCCCCCTGGTTGTCTTGGCCAAAGCCGGGGTGGGCGACGCGGCCTCTCTCGCCATGATCTTCGGCGCGGCGGGGGCGCTGGCCCTGATCACGCTTCGTCTGACCGAGCGCGCTTTCGTCGAGGGGACGCAGCATCTCTCCGAAAACGAGACCGCCGCCCGGCCCGGGGACGCCGACCGGCCTTTCCGCGCCGGCGTGCTTGCGCTCGAAGTCCGGAAGAACCTGCGGCTCATCGTCCGCACGCCGATGATGCTGGTCCAGTGCATCGCGCAGGTCCTCACGCCGGTCGGCATTGCCTTCGTCCTCGGGCGGGCGGATGCCGGGCTCGCCCTCGCCTTCTTCACCATTTTCGCCGCGGGCGTTCTCTCCGGCATGTTCACCATCGCCGCCGGCACGGTCGAGGAATGCGACGACCTGCTCCGCATGTCGCCGGGCGGCGCGCAAATCTTTCGCTATGCCAAGATGCTCAGCGGCTGCCTCTGGCCGCTCGGCTTCGCCCTGCTCGCCGGGCTGGGGCTGCTCGTCGCCGGGCGGATGCTCGAGGCCGTGGCCGTGCTCTTCGCCGGCATCCCGCTTGGCGTCGCCTCCAGCATCGTGGGGGAGACGTTCGCCACGCCGGTCAAGCCGGGCATGCGTCCGAAACTGCTCGCCGACCCGATCATGATGATTCCGCTCCTTGGCATGCAGATCACCAGCGGCCTTATCGCGGGCGCGGCGGTGTTCACCGCGAGTTATTCGCTGCCGTTGCTGCTCCTGAGCCTGCTCGCGGCCTACCTGCTACTCGTCATCGCCATCGGCCTCGCGCAATTGCGCAAGCCGTTGTTTGAGCGGGATTGATTTGGCTCTCGGAGATTCCAATTATTCGTGCGTGGATTGTGCTCGTCTATGGAACATTCCTAGCTTGGATAGTTCCATGTTTGAATTTCTTCGCAAGAGGGAGTCGGACTCCGACCAGAAAAAATCCGCTCCCCAGAAGCAAACTTCCACCCAGCCTAACCCTCAAGCAGAGGCCGCTTGGCTCGCGGCGCTTAAGGATAGAATAGCGGAGAGGAAACAGAATGATCCATTGATTGGCCCCAAGATTGGGGCCAAGGAAATCAGTGGACGATTGATGAATGGACTCAAGAGCGAGAAAGGTGTTCATCTCGAGTCATATTTGACGGTGTTGGGGGCTCTGGCTGGATTTTCGTGCCAGATGAGTGTTCGAGTTCAGGCCGGAACTGGCCCTATTGCCTGGGCTGTCGCCCACGGAAAAGACGGCAAAGACTATTATCTTGGCGATGCCTTGAACAAACCCCTTGCGGAGGATAATCACTCAATCTGGAGCCTGACAGCCGGGGCAGTACAAAGTTTGGGAGATTTGCCGCCCGACGTCGGTGAAATATTTAAGCATGTGGCCGCAACGATTGGCAGCGCAGAGTTTGGGATACCACGCATTCCGGCGAAATATCGTCCCGGAGACCTTCCAATCAATTACCTCAAGGTGATCTGGCCGAAAATCTTTCCAGTTGTGCGGGTAATTTGCGAGGAACCTACGGAATGGCCAATTTTGTTTGGGATAGCCATACAACAAGCCATCACAATGGGAAAGGATGTGATTGAGCCAGTCTCGGCTGCGAAGATAGTGATGGAATGCGCGATTCCCATGTCCAAGGTGGACCTGCCGGAATTCTATTAACACTAGAGGCTGTCTGAAAATCAGTGTGGATGCTGGACGCAAACAAGCTTGCATCACGGGGAGGGGAGAGTATTCTAAGCTGTTCAACCGTACCCTTATGCACGCCTCCCGCAACGAAGTCGTTTACCTGGACAACAACGCCACCACGCGCATTGCGCCCGAGGTCTTTGAAGCCATGGTGCCGTTCCTGACCGAGCACTACGGCAATCCCTCCAGCGCCTACAGCTTCGGCAAGCGGGTCGAGGGCCATCTCAAGGAAGCGCGCGAGAAAGTCGCCGGCCTGCTCGGCGCCACGCCCAAGGAAATCATCTTCACCAGTTGCGGAACCGAGAGCGACAACGCCGCCATCTGGTCCGCCCTGCAGACGACCGGCAAAAAGCACATCGTCACCACCCAGGTCGAGCACTCGGCCATCATGAACCAGACCGACTGGCTGGAAAAGAACGGCTACGGCGTCACCCGCCTGCCCGTCGCCGCCGACGGCACGCTCAAGATCGAGGACGTCGAGAAGGCGATCCGCGACGACACCGCCATCGTCTCGATCATGTGGGCGAACAACGAGACCGGCGTGCTCTTTCCCGTCGAGGAAATCGCCTCGCTTTGCAGGAAGAAGGGCGTCCTCTTCCACACCGACGCGGTGCAGACGCCGGGCAAGATCGATTTGCGCGGCGTGGCAAAGAGCGACATCGATTTTCTCTCCATGTCGGGCCACAAGCTTCACGCGCCCAAGGGCGTCGGCGTGCTCTACGTGAAACGCCGCACCAAGATTTTGCCCTACGTCATCGGCGGCGGGCAGGAGCGGGGCAAACGCGGCGGCACGGAAAACGTCGCCTCGATCATGGGCCTGGGCCGGGCCTCGGAGTTGGCGCTTGAACGGCTGACCGACGAGCAGACCCGCGTCCGCGTCCTGCGCGACCGCTTCGAGGATGCGCTGCTGGAAAAACTTCCCGACCTCTACATCAACGGCAAGCGCAACCAGCGCCTCCCGAACACATCCAACATCGCGTTTGATTTCGTCGAGGCCGAGGCGATCCTGATGATGCTCGACAAGAACGGCATCTGCGCTTCGTCCGGTTCCGCCTGCACGACCGGCTCGCTCGATCCGTCGCATGTTCTCAGCGCGATGGGCCTCACGCCCGCGCGTGCGCGCAGTTGCGTCCGCTTCTCCTTCAGTCACTACAACAGCGATGCGGATATCGACTACGCGCTGCAGGTCATCCCCCCGATGATCGAAAAGTTGCGGGCCATGTCCCCCCTGAGCGCCAATCACCCGGATAACTTCAACTACGACGTGGAAGCCGCCCGGGAGAAGGAAGAAAAGCTCATGGCCCAGACCATGGCGGCGATCAACGAATAAGTCGGATTGAGATCTTAACAACCGACGGTTCCTTCGCGCCCTTGGAACCGTTTTTGAGCACAACTATCTCCACCCCATGGAATACGCCGTGCTTGCCAAGTGGACGACAGGCGATTTATTTTCGGAGCCTCTGCACCGTTTCCCTCTGAAAAGCGTGGTAACGCGAACTTTTACCATAAATCATAAGAAAAAGATTTGACTCATAGTTTCTTTTTATACAAGAATACGTGAAAACAATTGTTAAGGCCCGGAAATAACGACCGTGAAAAAAAAATCACCGCCCTACGCGATCATTGGTGCAGTCGTTCTCGGACTCGTGGCCGTCTACGTTTGGCATCAGATTGAGTTAAAGCAGGCAGCGGACGCGCAAGCGCAAATCGACAAGGCCAAGGCGGATGCCCAAGCGCAAATCGACGAGGCCCGAAGAAACCAGCAGCCCGTGGTTTCAACTGCGCCAACCAACATGCGCAACGTTCTTTATGCCTCGCAGCCGATTGAGGCCGGGATGCGCATCAGCCCCGCCTTCTATGAGACCAAGCTGACACCGGATGAGATTTTGCCCGACGCCTACACCGACAAGAGCGGCGATATTGTTGGATGGTACGCCACTCGGAAGATTGAAAAAGGCGACCCTCTTACTCCTCGGAATATAGGCAAGAGCCTTCCCTATCTCTCTCAGCGCATACCAGCGGGGATGCGGGCGATCACCCTCCCGGTCTTCATGGGCGGCGATATTAATGACACCGGCGGCTTCGTGGTGGACGGTGACCGGGTCGATCTGCTTTACACCGTGGCCACGGAAGACGACAAGTACAAGCTCAACACCCAGACCGTCCTGCAGAACGTCAAAGTTCTTTTCGTACCCGGCCCCCAGATCAAGACCGAGATGACGGATGGCATCACGCCTGTACCCGCAGCGGGCGGAAACATTGCCGTCACCTTCGAGGTCACACCTGAAGAAGCGGAGGCCCTCATCTTCATGACCAATGTCCATAACGCGCACTTCAGCATGATCTTGCGCGGAAGGCAGGACCAGGCCGAACTCAAGGTCAAGCCCTTTAATGCCGAAGACTACGATCTGCTTAACCTGGGCAAAGTCCAAAAGAACGTCGATAAGTCAGAGGAACGGGTGAAAGAACTTGCCGCGCAGATTCAAGCAACTGAGCAATCGCAGGGAACCACGAATGAAACAACTCCACCAACTCCTCCCACCCCGTAGTCTGGCGCTTCTCGGGTGCCTGCTTGCCCTTTGGGGCGGGCTGGCTCGTGCCCAGACCCCCATCGCGGAACCGATGGATGTCTTTTTTGGCGAATCGAAGCAACTGCCTCTGGATCGTCCGATCGATGATTTCTCGGTCACCCCCGACAACGTCATCAAGGTTGAAAAACTGGAAGGTTCTCCCAACGTGTTGACGATCACGGCCATGTCGGCCGGCAACGCCACGCTGACCGTCAAGAGCGACGGTCGCACCCTCCTCTACGACGTGGCCGTCAGTCCGGCTCCCGAGCGGCTCTACATCAATCTGAATGAGTCGAAGCGGCTCTCCTTCCCCAACCCGATCGATGACCAAAGCGTTTCCCAGGCGGGTGTCGTTCACGTCGTTCAACCCGATAGCACCGACAAAGTCCTCCTGGTCGAAGCGATCAATCCCGGCAAGACCACATTGACCGTCTATAGCAAGGGCGAAATCTACCGCTACTTCATCTCAACGTTTGAAAATCGGGGGGCGGACGTCCTCGCCATCCAGAACGCCTTCTCGGCCAAGGGCTACCGCAATCTGACGATCACGTTTACCCAGGACCAGGCCGTTATCGGTGGCACGGTGCCGACGCAGGAGGAACTTGATGATGCGGTTCGCATTGTCAAGCAATACACCGACTACGTCGTGGTCAAGGCCACGCTCGGCCAGCTCGGCGACGAAAGCGAGTTCAACGAGCAGGAGCAGATCATCGTCAATAACATCCAGCGCATCGCCAACGTCAAAGGCCTGACCATACGCGTCAAGTTCCCCGAGCCCACGGTGATCACCACCAGCACCTATACGAAATCAACCGGTGATTACGTCGAACCCGAGACCACGACGACTCCCCAGGGCGGGACGATCCGCGGCGGCGGCTTCCAGCCCCCCTCGAACCAGCAACAAGGCCCGAATAATACGGGACCGACTGAACTCAAGCCGCAGCAGAATACCACCGAAACTGTCACCACCACGGAAAACACCTCGATTCCCGAGAAAATCTTTCTTTACGGCGACCTGCAGGATGACCTGGAAGAAGCCAGGGTCATTCGCGTTGCCCGCACTTTTTGCCCCTTTGTTGTATCATTTTTGACCGTCAAAGACCCCATTCAACTTCGCACCCAGGTGCGCTTCATGCAGGTGCAAGACACCGATACGAGCAATACCGGATTTTTCTGGACTGGCGGCGCCGCCGGCTCCATGCCAACCATTGCGCTTGGCATGACTGGAAATGGTTTTGCCTACGGCGGTCTCCATTCGCTGGAAGCGGGATTTGCTTCGCCTGCCGGCTTGATCAATAACTTTGTCTACGGCATCAACGGCGCGGTTAACGCCGAGGCGACGCTGGAGCTCTTTGAAACCTTGGGCATAACCAAGGAATTGCGCGAGACGGATATCTTTTTGACCAACGGCCAGCCCGGTTGGTATTCGGAAGGCGAGGTCGAATCCTACGTCAGTTCTTCAGTCACCACCGCATCGAGTCCCCCAATAACCACCCTGACCGCTTCTTTTGTCTTCCTCGGCGTCAATCTCGATATCTCCCCGCTCAATCTGGTCAATGCCGGCGGCGTGGAACCGACGGGTCAGAAAATCTACGGAATTCCGTCCTCCATCGGGTCGGGGAGCAGCAGCTTTACGGTTGAGCAGGACAGCGATGCCGCGGCCAGCAAAGTCAGCACGGTCAGCGCGCCCATTGAAAAGTCCGGCACCGTTCCTTTCCTCGACAGCTCGGTGAAATATGTCGATGAAAACGGCCTGATCGGGCTGAACGTCTCGACCCAGTTGACGCTGCCCGATGGCAGCCTCAATGCCGTCACCGTCTCGACGACCGGGGGTGAAATTTCGCTGCCCAACTTCTTTGTTCGCACGACGCGCACCCGCGTCAATCTCCGCGACGGCCAAACTGTCGCCATCAACGGTCTGATTGATCGCGAAATCTCCCACAACATCACGCAGATCCCATTTCTCGCCAACATTCCTCTGTTCGGGGCCCTGTTCAAGGGGCACACCGATGCCAAGACGGATAATGAGGTCATCGTCCTGGTCACGCCCCACATCGTGCGCATGCGCGACCCCGACAGCGCCCGCTATCCCAAGCCGCTCTTTCCCGAACTGCAGGACATGGCGCGCGAAGACGGCCAGGTGCCCATCATCAAGCCCGTCCGTTATGATGCCGGGGCTGTCGATCTTCGTCCGGAAACGCCCAAGGACATGAAGGCCACCCAAAGCGCCGAAACACCGGTCGAGCCGCCACCGCTGGCCCCCCACGCCACCGGCGGAATGCAAACCCTCCAGCCCGCCGCCGACTCGACCTCCCCGAGGCCTGTTGACAACGCGGCCCCGGCCTCCGATGCTTCACAGCAAACGACTACGAATGCGCCTCCGAACCTGGCTCCTTCCTCGACCTTGCCGTGAACAATGATTGATGTCTTTCTCGTCCATGATGATGTTGAACGCGCTGCCACCATACGCAGCGCCATCAAATCGAACGCGGACCTGAATCTCGTCAGCGAGACTCAGACCGGGCGCGAGGGGCTTTTCGCCGCTGCCACCATGCTCACCGGCCATCCCCGGTTGCTGATCGTTCGGCTCAACCTCGGCGACATGACCGGGTTCGACTTCATCAACCAAATCCGGCAAAAGGCGCCGGACATCTATATCATTCCCGCGCTCGAAGGCACCGAAGGCGGCCAGGTCTGGCAAAATCTGCTCCAGCTTGAATTGAGGGACGTTTTGGTCGGCCCGATACCGGCGTCTGAAATCTCCAAGATTCTCGCCGTGGCCGCGCCGCGGGCTCAGGAACGGTTTGACCAGAACCGCGCGCCCGCCGGCATCCAGGGCGAATCGTTTGTCATCTCGGTTGTCGCGGCGCGAGGAGGCATCGGCAAATCCGTGGTGGCCACCAATCTGGCCGCCGGCATTGCCAAGCTCAACGACAGCGTCACGCTTCTCGATTTCAGCCTCAACTCCGGCGACTTCGCCGTCATGCTGGATGACGTGCCGCGCAACAACATCATGGATGCGGTTCAGCAGGGTGGCGCCCTTGACGCCGAATACCTCAACAACACGCTGGCGCCCCATCCGCGGCTGAGATTCCGCTACCTTGCTTCACCCAACCAGGAATTTGACGGGTCCGGGTTCGACTACAACGTCGGCAGCGCCATCATGCAGGCCACGCGAACGCTCAGTCAGTACATCGTGGTCGACACCGGCATCGCCATGGCCGGCCCCACCATCGCCGCCGTCGACACCAGCGACATCGTCTTTCTCGTCACCAGCCGCGACGTCGCCCGGCTCCTCTCCGCCAAGAACCTGATCAAGTTCCTTAAGAGCGACCGTCAGGTCACCAACCAGAAACTCAAGGTGCTCGTCAACGAGGCGGAAATCGGCGCTGAAATCTCGGAAAACGAGATTGAATCGCTGCTCGAGCATCCCGTTGCCGCCTATCTGCCCTGCAACGCCGGCCCGGTCACTTTTTCCATCAACAGCGGCACGCCCATCGTCATCGCCGAGCCGCACCACCCCATTTCGGTCGTCCTCAACAAGCTCGCCGAACTCTCCTTTTACCGCTGGCAGGAAAAGCCGCTCGAAGATCCAAAGATGACTAAAAAAGGACTCCTCGCTTCCAAGCCGTCCCAGAAAATAAGCGTGAGGTAAACCGGTGCGCGATGTGCTATCTTAACCCTTGATCCTTCAAGACCATGGCGATACCTCCACCCAATTTTAATCGTCCGGCGGCTCTCGTGCCGGGGGGCATTCCCCGGCCCGGCGGTATCCCCGCCCGTCCGCCTGGCGCGGCCATTCCGCCCCGTCCCGGCACGTCCGCCCTGCCTCCCTCCACGCAGGCGCTGCCGACCGTGGCGACATCAACTTCCGCGTTGCATCCGCCGGGCCCCGCGGCGCAGCGTTCGACAGCGGCCCAGCCCGATGCCGCCCAGGAATTTGTCATGCAGTTCAAGAAACAACTGCTGCCCTATCTGGTCCAGGCGCTCGATCCCAAGTTGCTGGAACGGGGCAACGAAGCCTCCCTGAAAAAGCGGATCGAGGAACTCGTGGACGAACGGCTTACCGTCGATAAAGTGCCCATCGGGCGGCAACTCCGCATCAAGCTGCTCGGCGACATCATTGACGAAATGGTCGGTTTCGGACCCTTGGAGCAACTGCTCAAGGACGATACCATCACCGAAATCATGGTCAACGGCCACCAGACCATCTATACCGAGCAAAAGGGCCGCCTGACGCTCTCCCCGATCAAGTTCCTCGACGTCGAAAGCTGCCGCCGCGTCATTGACAAGATTCTCTCGCCCCTGGGCCGCCGCGTTGATGAATCGAGCCCTCTTTGCGATGCGCGTCTGCCCGACGGCTCGCGCGTCAACGTTATCATTCCGCCCCTTGCCCTCAATGGCCCGGTGATCACCATCCGAAAATTCAGCAAGAGCCCGCTGACGATGGAAAAGCTGATCGGATTCAAGGCGCTTTCCCAGAGCATGGCCATGTTTCTCAAGGCCTGCGTCCATTGTACGCTTAACATTCTCATTTCCGGCGGCACCGGTTCGGGCAAAACGACCATGCTCAACGCCCTTTCTTCCTACATTCCGGACGGGGAGCGCATCGTCACCATCGAGGACGCAGCCGAGTTGAGCCTGCAACAAAACCACGTCGTCCGCCTCGAGAGCAAACCGAAAAACATCGAGGGCAAGGGCGAGGTTTCGATCCGTGAGCTGGTCAGGAACAGCCTCCGGATGCGTCCCGACCGCATCGTCATCGGAGAATGCCGCGGCGGCGAAGCTCTCGACATGATTCAAGCCATGAACACGGGCCACGATGGTTCCCTGACCACAATCCACGCCAATTCGCCCCGCGATTCCATCGCCCGCCTGGAAACGCTCGTCATGATGGCAGGCATGGAATTGCCCCAGCTGGCCATCCGCCAGCAGATTGCCAGCGCCGTCAACCTCATCGTTCAAATCAGCCGTCTCGCTGACGGAAGCCGCAAATGCGTGTTTATTACGGAAGTTCAGGGCATGGAAGGCAACATGGTCACCCTGCAGGATATCTTCAAATACGAGCAAACCGGCATCAATCCCGAGGGCAGGCTCATCGGCATCACCCGCGGACTGGGCATTGTCCCTAAATGCCAGACCAAATTCAACGCCAACGAACTCAACATCCCCGTCGAAATTTACCAGAGCGTCCTTCACCATAACAACCCCGGCTATCCCTGATCGTTATGCTCGACGACATCTTCATTGCCTGCATTTTTGGGATCCTTCTTCTCTGTGCGTGGGCCTACCAGCAACGCCATCCCTCACCCCAGGTCGATCTGCGCGAGAAACTCAAAAACTTGGCCAAGGATCCCGAATCCATGGCCAGGGAAATCGAACAAGGCTTGGAGCGCAAGCCGCTCCTCGACACCGCCGCCTTGAGAAAAGCCTTCGCGGTGATCACCGGCCAGAGTTACATGGACAACCTGGAGAAAGAGCTTACCCAATGCGACATCCCGCTCAAACCCAGTGAGTTTTTACTCCTTCGGGCCGCCTTTGTGATCGTCTTCGCCGCCCTTGCCCTTCTTCTGACGCACAATGTGTACCTGGCCCTGGCCATCGGCGGGATTACCGCCGTGCTTCATGTCCCGATCATGGCGATGAAACGTTCGATGCGCGTGAACAAGTTCGTGCTCCAACTCGCCGAGTTCCTTGTCCTCATCACCAATTCCCTCCGCTCCGGCCAGACCTTTTTGCAGGGAGTCGATATTGCCAGCAAGGATTCGCCCAATCCCATCGGCATGGAATTTCGGCTGCTCCTCAAGGAAACCAATCTCGGCATCCCGGTCGAGACTGCTTTCAACAACATGCTCGTGCGCGTGCCCAGCGAGGACCTCAAAATTGTCATGAGCGCCTTCAGCATCCAGCGCAACGTCGGCGGTAACCTGGCCGACATCATGGACCAGGTCTCGGCCATGATCCGCCAGCGCATTGCCATCCAGGGCCAGATCAGGGTGCTCACCACTCAGGGCAAGCTTTCCGGGGCCATTGTCGGCCTGCTCCCCTTCGGCTTGGGCGCCGTCATCGCCATGATCAATTACGACTACATGAAACTGCTCTGGTCCGTCCGCGACGAAGATGGGCTTAACCTCGTCCAACGCTATCTCGGCCCGATTCTGCTCGGCTGCGGCCTCTTCATGGAATTGGTAGGCTGCTTTGTCATCTATAAAATCTGCGATATCGAGGTTTAACCATGGATCCCATGTCCCTTCTTTTCTTCGGATGCGTTTTTGGCGTGGTGGTGCTCATCGGCTTTGCCCTGCAGCCCTCCTCGGAAACGACCTCGATCAGCCAGCGCCTCGAGGGCCTCACGGCCGGACAGCAGCAACGCTCCGCCTCCTTGCGCGACCAGGATGAAATGAGCAAGAGCGCGTTCACCCGCGTCGTGCTCCCCATCGTCGACAAACTTTCCAGGTTCTTCAGCCAGCTTACCCCGGTCACCTCGCTCAATCGCGCCAGGATCTCCATCATCCGGGCCGGGTTGCAGGGCAAGGTCACTCCCACTCAGATCACCACCCTTTCCTACATGCTCATGGTGCTAATCCCGTTCTTCTCTCTTCCCATGGCTGGTGGGATTCCCGACAGTCTCCTCAGCAAAGGCACGGCCATCCTGGCCATCGGCGCCCTGCTCGGTTATCGCCTGCCGTTCGGCTTCGTCGAGGGCAAGGCCGCGGCCCGCCAGCATGAAATTCGCAAGGCGCTCCCCTTCACGCTCGATCTTATTTCCATCAGCGTCGAGGCCGGCATGGCCCTCGACGGCGCCATGACCATCGTCATGGAAAAATCCCACGGTCCGATGGCCGAGGAGTTGAACCTGACCCTGCGCGAAATCCGTCTCGGCAAGGGACGCAACGAAGCGCTCATCGACATGGGCGAGCGGATTGGCATCGACGAATTGAAGTCTTTCGTCACGGCGGTCACCTACATCGCCCGGCTCGGCGGCTCCCTGGTGGATGTCATCCGCATTCAGGCCCAGTCCATGCGCATCAAGCGTCGCCAACGCGCCGAGGAAAGAGCGATGAAGACCCCGGTCAAAATCATGATTCCGCTCGTGCTCTTCATCTTTCCATCCATGTTCATCGTGATCCTGGGGCCTGCCTTCCTCACCATGATGGAACAACAAATGCTGATGCCCCACAATTAAGCAGTTGATGAAGCAGGGGCGGCAAAGCCTAATTTTTCAGGTATTTTAATAAAAAACTTTCAGTTCATAAACTGAAGTAAAGTGGCCC
>JAJSLI010000016.1 GCA_021272315.1 Methylacidiphilales bacterium
CCTCAAAGCCAGTTCTGGGTCGTCTCAGAGCCACCCCAACCCCCACAAAATCGCTGGCCCGAAATCCTCGGGAAATTCTCGCTCTAACCCAGTCCCATTTTGTTCCCACAACGAGTCCCATTTTGAACTCCCGCCGACACGAAATCAAAAGCCTCTTGCGCTCCATGGTGGACAAAATCACCGTCGAATTTGGCAAGGCCCAGTACACGGTCGAATTTCGAGGGGGCAGCCAGCCAATCACCGTGTTTATCAAGCACAGCGGCCCGATGTTCAGCCCTTCGCCGTGCCCGGACGGCAAGATGACCAACGTCGTGATTTTCGATTGAGGTTTTCGTCAACATTTTATTGTTGACAAACGCCCACGTGGAAACCGTCCGCCTTTGGCTGCAATACCGGCGCAGTTCGAGTTCCTGGGAGTCCACACGCTGCTCGGCGGTCGAGACCCGGACGCAAACAGCCGAATGATCCTTCATGGGCGTCCTTTCTACAGTTGAACGGCGGCGTCGAAAGCGTTCGGTCCCTTGCGGGGGCGTGGATCGAACGACAGGACCGACCCAATGTTGGGCGTGGCCTGATAGACCTCGGCGACCGTAAATCCAGGCATCCAGGAGGCCATCCGACCCTTCCGGCCCGTGGGAGCGAGACCCAGGCTCATTGCGCGGGCTTTGGTGACCGCTCCGAGGCATTTCTTGAGGTAATCGTTTCCGGCGACGGCAGCCTCAAATGCCTTATTTCCCTTGAGCGCGATGCAGGCGGGAACGATGCCTGGAACCCCGAAAGCGGGGGTGAACATCATCCCGAGCGCAACGTCTGGCCGGTCCAGGGCGTCCAGGAAGGCTTTGACTTCGGGGGCAGGGTCGGCCAGGAGCTTATTGAATTTGCGGAGTTCGGTGTCGTCCAGCAGGTTTCTCACGAGTTGGTATGTAACTGTTATTTTCGTCATGATTTTAGAATAAACACTTAGAACGCAAGTGTCAACTGCGAAATGCGCTTTATCTCCCCATTCGATTCGGCAAAGCCGGAGCAGCCTTGGGCTGGTGGCGGTCGGCGGGCCACCAGGAACCCGTTCAGAAATGCAAAGGTTGATGTACGCCTACGCCGCTAAAAGAAACCCTGTTAAATCAAGGGTACCGTGAGGGTGAAAATGGGGGAGGGTTTCTGTACACCCCCACGCAGCCCTGGGGTATTGGCATCGGAATCGTGCCGAACCGCTGCTAGCTGAGGATGCCCGGTCCCTCGGAATTGTGACCGCTGTGCGCGATCTTTCGGTCACCCCGCAAAGTTTGCCCGTTGCCGCCGCCTTTGACGGATGAGCGGGAAAGATTTGACGTTAAGTCCTGCGGTGGCATCCTCCAGTCATGGCCGACCATTACTGCCACGAGTGCGCCCTTCGCCTCGGACTCCTAACGCCGGTCGTCGCCCCGACTTCAAACATAACCGGTTCAACATACCAGTTGGGGAAATTCATGAAGCACACAATGCCCACGAACTACGCTGGAGTTCTCAGCATTTTCGACCGCCCGGAGTACACACCTTACCTCGATTACACTGTCACGACGGCGGCATCTGGAAGTGTTGAAGTCGATGCTCAAAACCGGGTAAACCTGATATGGTATGCAGGCAAACACGTCGGAATGACCTTTGAGGACGGCATATATTATTGTCCCGACGATGCCATCAAAGTGGTGCTCCACCACGACATCACATTGGTTCATTCCTTCTCGGCCAACTACGAATTTCAATACATCAACCGATGCAAGAATTGTGACAGGTACATCCCTCCTTAGCCGCGCACCACTTTGGAACCATCCCTCATCGGTTGGTGCTCTAACGAGCACCAATCTGCCCCCGACTGTTGAGTTTTCCGGCGCGCCCTAATTGGTACGCCATCGCCTTCCCGCCGCAACTGAGCATGGGCCGTGATCGGTATAACCGGCCTCCGCACGCCAATTTATCGGCGGAAGCCTGGTCAAGTAGATAAGGTGTATGCTAATCATCGAACCACCCGCCCTGTTCCTCGACCGCGAAAACGAAAGAGAGCGCCAGACTGAGCGCGACCGCTGCAAATTCCAGCATCATGTCGAGAATCCCAACGAACACGCTGACGGTTGGGATCTGGTAATCATGTCTTTCTTCGTCAGTCAGCCCGGGGCAGTGGTGCTGTTCATGAGCGCCGTCAACGGTTTGGTCAAACATTGCCGCCCCCGATGTAAAAGGGACCGGGAAAGGGCCAAAATCATCATCATTCGGGCGATAGGCAGGCTGATTCGCCAGGGGCGGCTGAAGCGGGTTCGACGGCGATTCGTCAGAGTCAACGAGGCCGAAGTTCCACACAGGCCGGTCATTCCAATCGTCGGCTCACTGCCCAGAGTGGAGGTGCTCCAGCCGTGCGCGTCAGTGGGGAGTACAAAGACCCAAGGGGTGATTCATCCGGGTATTTTTTGGTGATAACCCATTGTGGGAGAAGGGGTTACAGGTTTAAGGTGTGCTTTTTCCACACACGAAGAGCTTGACGAAGCGTTCACTCCATTCTTTCATTTACTGTTGGCTACCCGCGACCTGGGTCGCGGCTTAGAGGCAGGCTGCCGCGTAATCAGTTTCCGGCAAAAGGGTTATCGGAACAAGGCTGATTCGGCGCGGTCGAACCATTACCTCCAATCGCTTGCCCGCTTGATGCCCGAGAGGCCCTTCGAGCCTACCCGCGTCCCTCTATAGAGGCATTGACGCCGCCCCCAATTCCAAGACACTCCACGACATGAAATTCGCCGTCGAGATCAAAATGATGGTCGAGATCACGTTGGAAGAGATCACCGACGCAACCGTGATCCGTGGCATGGCTCAGCCAGCGAAGCCCCGGGAGATTCTCATAGAGGAAATCATGGAGGATCAACCATTCGAGATCGCACGAAGAAACCAACGCCTTCTTGACCAGATCAAAGCAGACGAGGCATTGCTGCTCCGGTATGCCTCGATCCTGGCAGGATGGGAGGCCCTGGCTGCGCTCGAACGAAACAGGGAAGAGCAAAGGCTCTCCGATGAAATAGAAGAGGTAGAGACAAAATTGATCAACCGCCTCAACGAGTCGGACGCCGAATGGTTTCGAGGTGCGATGAAGCATGAGGCGTGGACTGAGAGTACCGAAGATTTTCGCGGTGCGTTCCGCGCCACCGTTTCCGAACCAGAATTGAGTACGAAACACGTAAACCCTCCTTAGCGGTCTCCAGCGGCAAAAAGAACTGCGTTAATTCAATTGCCGTTCCTTCGCGGACTATCCAGCCGAAGGCCAAGGTCGGCACGCCGCTGAATTCCAATTCGGCGACGCGCTTTGAAGGAGCCTGCACAATAACGACCGGCAGATTGCCCCTTTTCGTCTCGACGAACGTTCAGAATCTCTTGGTGGGACCGTTCACAAAAAGTGGCTCACCAATCTCGCCAGCCCATAGAGAGCAAAGAGCACGAACAGCAGGAATAGCAGGCGGAATACAACGTCGAATACCGTATAGAAAATAATAGGGGGACGACTGCGAGGCGGTTGATAATCCGCTTTGGGGCTGAATTGCGCACTGAAGTCGTCCTTTAGCTTTTTGACTTTCGGGTCGTACCGCTCGACATCGGCGATAGTCGCAGGGGTAATGAGCCGTTCAGCCTGCTGTGTTTCCCGCTCCAGCGCCTTAATTTCAAGGCCGATTTTTTTATCATCCCGGGCCTTTTTGCGCAGGTCGATCATGCTTTTCAGCCCGGCTATGACCGTTTCGAGCATGGTTTTGAATGGGATTCTATCAGCAGGGACGAAATCTTTGGGCGAGTTAATCCGAAGTTAACCTGCTTTCGTCGTCAAAAAATTGCCGTAATTCCTTGTCATCGATCTTTTCGACCGACAGGCGCATCTGTCCCGCGACATACTCGAATTTGTCGAAAATCGTTTTGTCATCCCCGTGACCGAAGCCAGCGCACCGGTTGCAAACGCTAAAACTGTTTCCATAGAGACCTTCTTGGCCATATTCAATCCGGCCATCCGCCAGCCGGGCTTTTCTTGTTCATGGCGACGCGCACGGTTCGTTTCCAGTCACACCGGGACCATTTCCGCGAAGCCGTTGAAACAAATTGCATACCGAAAACTCCGGCCCCTGACCCGCACGGTGTGCCGGACAACATTCTTTGCGAGAACCAGAGCACGCAAATCGGAATTTTTGAAAAGCGTCTGTTTCCATCCCGCTTGAGATGGATTTCCAGCCTCGTTGATAAATGACAGGAATTCCTGCTTGTGGGCAGTCAAAGTGAATGTCCTTTTCAAGACCCATAATCT
>JAJSLI010000033.1 GCA_021272315.1 Methylacidiphilales bacterium
TTGGCGGGTTTGCCGTTGGTGCGCAGGCGTTGATAGAAGGCTTTTAAGACGGGATTGTGCTGGACGGCGACGAGGGTGGACATCCAGAGGCCGGTGCGCACGGCGTGACGACCGCCGCCGATGTGACGTTGACCGCGGAACTGGCCGCTGTCGCAATTGCGCGGGGCCAGGCCGGCGAGAGCGGCTGCTTCGGTTTTGGAAAGTGTGCCGAGTTCAGGCAACTCGGCCAGGAGCAGGGCGGCCGTGGTGGGGCCGACGCCTTGAACCTGCGTCAGCTGGCGGACTTTGGCGGCCAGATCGGGCTGGCCGGCCAGGAGTTCGGCGAGGGCTTTTTCCAAGCGTCGGATGCGCAGGTCAAAAGCCCGGACCATTTCCAACAACGCGCGCCGGGCCAGAGGATCGACGAGGTGCTCGAGCTGGTTGTGGACGATGCCGCGCGAGGCGATGAGCTGGCCGCGGGTGCGCACCCATTCGGTGAGGCGCCTTTGCTGCGGGGAGGCGGGCGCGGTCGGCCTGGGCCGCAGCGCCACGGCATAATCGACGAGTACGCGGGCATCGATGCGGTCGGTCTTGGCCAGACGCCCCTGGGCGCGGGCAAAGTCACGCACCTGACGCGGGTTGACCACGCTCAGCGGAACGGCGGCAGCGTGCAGGGCCTCCACCAAGGGCCGCTCATAACCACCGGTGGTCTCCAGCACGACCCGGACCGCGCCGAGGCCCCGCAGCCAGAGAATCAACTGGCGGTGACCCGCCGGGGTGTTGAGATAACGAACATTTTGCGTCGCGGTGGCCACCTGCAAATCGGCCTTGGCCACATCGACTCCAACCTCGACGAAGGACACTTTCATGATTAGACTTCTCCTTGTTGATGCGAACTCGTGCGAGGGCAACCCCGTACGGTTCCG
This sequence comes from Methylacidiphilales bacterium, assembly GCA_021272315.1. Taxonomy (GTDB): domain Bacteria; phylum Verrucomicrobiota; class Verrucomicrobiia; order Methylacidiphilales; family UBA1321; genus JABDGH01. Next base: position 906 of record JAJSLI010000033.1, read on the forward strand.
GCAACGGTTCAAGTTACTAACCAAGAGAGTGCGACGGTCGATCCAGCTTCGACACCACCTCCTCGAAAAAGGGGTGTAGGATCAGACGATCTGACCGCCGCCGGTTGGGGCCAAGTTGCAATCTTGACTCCAACTCTCTCGGTTGGGTTAAGACCCCAAGTTCATCCCAGCAGCCTTAATCCGTCCAGAAATACAGATACAAGGACCTACGTTGCTTTAGCGAAGGCGCAGGTCCTCCCACCCGGGATTCATTTCGAGAATAAGCCGTATCTTTTTTGCCCGGCTCCAGCCTTTTAACTGCTTCTCCCGCGCAATCGCGCTGAGCATGTCGGGGTAAACCTCGTAATAAACGAGCTGATTGATTTTATAAGTTTTGGTGAACCCTTCGATCCTGCCTTCTTTGTGCTCCCAAACACGATTTTCCAGGTTGCTCGTCACGCCGATATAAAGTCGGCGGGAGTGGCTGCTCAGGATGTAAACGTAGCCCGTTTTCAAAATTGAGAGGTTAAGAGGGCTGGGTCCTTCGACTTCGGCTCGGGTGGCCTCTGGGACAATAGATATCCTCCGGCTCGCCTCCGCTCAGGATGACAGACTTTTTGACCGGCACGTTGAGCGTTTGATCCGTATTCATTGCACCAGCTTGAACCGGGAGGTTTGGGCCATCTGTTCTTTCCGAGCAACACCGTTTTTGCCTGCTTCCATCGCGCTGAATTTAGCAGGCTCTGATGGTCTCTCAGGTCGTCACCGGTTCGGGAACGGCGGCCCGTTGGGGCATCCAGTTGATCTGGCCGCGGAGAAAGGCGAGCCAACCGAAGACGGCGCCGAGCTGGCGCATGATCTGGAAGACGAACGGCTCGGTCAGGGTGGCGCCGATGGATTGGACCCAAAGCTTGCGGGAAAGCGGGATGCCGAGCCAGCGTTGATAGAGAACGATGGAGTAGGCATGGAGCGAAATGTCAAAAATTAGCTTAAAAATGATTAGTTTAACGATAAAGATATCCAAAGAATGCCTCACAGACAGGATTGCGATCAAAACAACCGCCGTTGCCAAGGCGTAGATCGGCAGGAGCAAATCGAGCGTTTTCAGGCACATCATGTACCGGCCAACCCCGCCGTAACGCTCATTGGCCACCATGTGATGGTACTTGAAATGGGTGGCAATGAATCCGGCGAACCAGCGGCGGCGTTGATTGAGGAAGGTGCGCACGGCGGCGGGCGCATCGGTCGTGCCACGCGCGCCGGAAAGGGTCTTCACGGTCACGCGCCGACCATGATCGTAGGCGTCACGGTAAACACGGTGGGTGAGTTCGTAGTCCTCGACCCAGCTTGAGGTGTCGAATCCCCCGGCCGCTTCAAGAACGGAGCGGCGGTAGGCGGCGAACGCGCCGGAAATGAGCAGGAGCATGTCGTACTGCATCCAGGTCAGCCGCCAGAGAAAACCGCGCGCGTACTCGAAAGTCTGGAAGAACTGAAAGAACCCGGCCCACGGGGTCCGCCGGCAGACGGGCACGAGAACGCCACCGGCAATGCCGAGGTCGGGGTCTTCGATGAAGCCGTCCCGGATGGCGGCAAGCGCCCCGGGCTCGACATCGGTGTCGGCATCGAGGGTGATGATGATGTCGCCCTTGGCCATTTTCCAGCCGAGGTTGAGAGAATCGGCCTTGCCCGAGTTCGGTTTGCACAGGAGGCGCAGGCCGGGCCAGCTCAGGGAGGTTCCCAGCCGCGACGCGCCAAGCGGCTCGAAAGTGAAATCATACTCGGCGGTGAGCCAATCGACCATGGCGTCCGTCGAGCCGTCATCGACGATGAGGATTTCGTCGGCGGGTTCGGTTTGGGCGTCGAGCGCCCGCAGGCATTCGGGCAGGACGACCCGCTCGTTGCGCGCGCAGATGAGGACGGTAACCGTGGGGCGCAAACCGGACCGGTCTGGCAGACCTGGCAGGCCCGGCGGATACGCGGGCGCGGCGCGCCGTTTGCGGTCCTGCCGGACGACGGCAACCTGGCTCGAAACAACCATGAACCCGAGCAGGAGCGAATCGTAGGCGATGTAGACGAGGCCGATCATCCAGGCGGCAACGCCACGAAAAGCAAATGAGGCGTAAAGCGTAAAGATCAACACGCCCAGGACGGCGCCAAAGAGGAGAGGCCAGCGGAGGGATTGCACAGATTAAGAGACCACGGAGACTACGCCAGCGTGGCAACATGCTCGGCGACGGCGCGGGGGATGTCCTCCAGCGTCTCGCGGTAGGGTGTCTTGGGCAGGACTTGGAGCGACGCGATGGCCTGGTCGAGATAACTCTGCACGCGCCGCACGGCATTCCTGAGCCCGCCCCGCTCGACGACCTGAGCGAGCAGTTCGGTGCGGTTCTCAGGCGTGCCGTGCAGAATGATGGAATGGAGCCGTTCTTGTTCCGCCGGCCCGGCCTGGGCGAGAACGTGGAGCAGCGGCAGGGTGAGTTTGCCCTTGGCAAGGTCGGTGCCGACGGTTTTGCCGGTGGCGCCCTCGGTGCCGGCGAGGTCGAGGCAGTCGTCGTAAATCTGGTAGGCGATGCCGAGGTAATCGCCGTAATTGCGCAGGGCGAGCACTTCATCGGGGCGGCACCCGTTGAGCATGGCGGCCAGCTCCGTGCTGACACGGAAAAGAGCGCCCGTTTTCATGGAGATGAATTTGATGTATTCGGCGATGCTGAGCTTGAGATCGAAGCGGCGCTGGGTCTGGAGGATTTCGCCGCTGCAAACCTCGTTGGAAGCCTCGGCAATCTTGCGACCGATGGCGGGATCGGAAAAATTGGAGCTGATCTTGAGGGCGTGACAGAAGAGACAGTCGCCGAGCAGCACGGAAAGTTCCGCGCCCCACTTGGAAAAGGCGGTCGGTTTGCCGCGGCGCTTGGCCGCGCCGTCCATGATGTCGTCGTGAACGAGCGTGGCGAGGTGGATCAGTTCGACGACGACGGCGAGGTCAAGGTGCGACGGGGTTGACCCGCCGCTGGCGCGCGCGGCCAGAAGCACGAGGGCGGGGCGGATGCGCTTGCCGCTGCTGTCGAGAGCATAGCTGATGTAGCCGGAGATGCCGGGGTCAAATTCCTGGACCTGGAATTTGATCCGCTCTTCGATGGTCTCGAGATCGGGTTTGATGGTGTTGAGCTGACGGTGGAGGTCGAGCTTGTGCGTCAGCGTGGGGAACGAACGGCGAAGGGATTCGAGGGATATGTCATCCGGTTCGAAAGAGGTCCTCGATTCGCTCATGGCCACAAGCTAGGCGCATCAGAAGAGGCGGTCAAACCAAAGCACCTGATACGCAAGCGGAAAGGGTCGTTTTACAACCCATGCTCCTGCCAAAAATCTTCCTCCTGGGTGGTGAGGTTGGGTATCCAGTAACCGGAGGCGTGGCGCGCACCACGCCGGGTCCATTCGCGGTGGAAAGCGGCGAGATGGTCGAGTGAAACGGCGAAGGCGTCGTCGCCGGGATTGACGAGGAGCCCGGCAATACCATCGGCGCGGCGCTTAAGGCACCAGGTCATGGCGGCGGCAACCGGGATGGCGATGACGGGGAGAGGTCCGGCGGAGTCGCGGCCTTGCGGCAGGAGCTCCCCGATGCGATCCGGGTCGGAGAAGACAAGGAGATGCCGGGAGCCGTCGAGACCGGCGTCAGCGGGACGGGGATTTTCAGCGGTGCCAAGATTGAGGAAGTGCCAGTGGCCGAGGGCGGCAAGAGCGCCGAAGACGTAATCGGCGGCGCGGTCGGGATCGGGGCATTCCTGCGCTTTGCGGACCCAGAGATCGAAGCGGTCGGGCAGGCGGGGCATGAGATGGCGTTTACCGTGGTGGAAACGAAAAATAATCCCGGGCATTGCTGAAACAGATTTCCTTCACCATTTGGCCAACGAGAGTCGGATCGTCGGGCAACTCGCCGGAGGCCATGCCCTGACCGAGGAGATTGCAAAGCACGCGCCGAAAATATTCGTGCCGTGGAAAAGAGAGAAAGTCGCGCGAATCGGTGATCATGCCGACAAACCGGCGGAGCAGGCCCAGGTTGGAAAGGGCGTTGATCTGCCATTCCATCGCTTCCTTTTGGTCAAGGAACCACCAGCCGCTGCCGAGTTGAAGTTTCCCCGCGATGCTGCCGTCCTGAAAATTGCCGATCATCGACGCAAACAGATAATTATCGGCAGGATTCAGGTTATAGAGAATAACACGGGGCAGTTCGCCGGTGCTATCAAGCGCGTTCAGGTAGGCGGCAAGCGCCCGGGCCTGCGGAAAGTCTCCGATGGAATCAAAACCGGTATCGGGCCCCAAGGTTCCGAACAACCGGCTGTTGTTATTGCGCATCGCACCGAGATGAAGCTGCTTGGTCCAGCCTTTGGCAGCATCCCACCGACCAAATTCGAGCATCAGGAATGAGGCAAAGACGGCCTGCTCTTCCACCGAGCATTCGCATCTCGAACGGGCCGCGCGGAAAATTCGACCGGCTTCGCCTAGGCTGCAAGGAGAGGCGTAACAAACCTCGAGCCCATGATCGGAGAGACGACAGCCCGCGGCATGGAAATCGTCATGACGTTTTTTGAGCGCATTGAGCAAGTCGTCGAAAGTTCCGATGGTCGTGCCAGCCGTTTGTTCGAGACGTTCCAGCCAGGCGTTGAACGCCACGGGCCGGCGGATTTGCAGCGCCTTGTCCGGACGAAACGTGGGATAGACGCGGGTCGGCAGTCCGCTTTGGCGGACGGCTTGATGATGATCAAGCGGCTCGGCTGGATCGTCGGTCGTGCAAAGAACCTGGACGTGATGACGCTTCAATATATCGTGCACGCGCAGGCCGGGGAGTTGGGCATTTGCCTCACGCCAGATCGTGGCCGCTGTCTCGGGATTCAACAGTTGGGTCAGGCCGAAATGACGCGCCAGCTCGAGATGCGCCCAATGATAGAGTGGATTGCGCATCGTGTAGGGAACGGTTGCCGCCCAAGCTTGAAATTTTTCCTGCGGGGGTGCATCCCCTGTGATGAAACGCTCCGCAATGCCATTCGTCCGCATGGCCCGCCACTTATAATGGTCTCCCGACAACCAGAGTTCGGCGAGATCTCCAAATTGATGGTTACCGGCGATGAGCGCCGGGGAGAGATGATTGTGAAAATCGATAATGGGTTGAGAGGCGGCATATTGATGATAAAGCACGCGCGCCGGTTCGTTGCTCAACAAAAAATCCTCGTGAATGAAGGGGTGGCTCATGGTCTTGCTCCCAAATTGTGGCGAAGACCCCTCTCCAAACCGCGCAGTTCGGCCAGACCGCGCAGCCGCCCAATAGCGGAATAGCCGGCATAAAAGCTGTGCTGAAGATCGCCCAGCATGCGGTGACCATGGTCCGGCCGCATGGGCAGAGGCTTGCGATCTCCCCGCGCCGCCCGCGCATCGAGTTCCTCGATGATGGCCTCCATCACTGCCGCCATATCGGTGCTGCCCTCCAGGTGTCCGGCCTCAAAAAAACTGCCGTCGGCTTCGCGCCGGACATTCCGAAGATGCAGAAAGTGGACGCGGGAGCCGAAGCGCCGGAACATGACGGGAAGATCGTTCGCCGGATGGGCGCCAAGTGACCCGGTGCAGAAGGTAATTCCATTGGCCGGTGAATCGATCGCGGCTAGAATCGACGCAAGGTCATCCGCCGTGCCGACGATCCGTGGCAAGCCGAAGATGGGAAAGGGCGGATCGTCCGGATGAATGCAGAGGGCAACGCCGCAGTCTTCCGCGATGGGAACAACGTGGCGGAGGAATGCAGCGTGGTTTTCACGCAAGCGAGCCGAGTCGATGTCCGCGTAAGGCCGCAGCTTTTCGCGAAACTCGTCCAAGGTCATATTGTCGACCGTGCCCGGCAGGCCAAGAAGGATCGTTCGCATCAACTCCTCCTTTTGTGCAGCTGAAATTTGTTCAAAACGCTTGGCGGCGTGCCGATGAATCTCCGGAGAATGATCTTTTTCCGCGTCCTGCCGTTGGAGGATGTGGAGATCAAAGATGGCCGCATCAACAGCATCAAAACGCAACGCTTCCGCGCCGTCAGGCAGCAACCAGGCCGTTTGCGTGCGGGTCCAATCGAGCAAGGGCATAAAATTATAGCAGACGACCCTGACGCCGCACATGGCGAGATTGCGCAGGCTTTGTCCGTAATTGACGAGATAGCCCGCGGCATTGCCCGTGGACTGCTTGATGTCCTCGTGCACGGGAACGCTTTCCACGACTGACCAGCACAATCCGGCGCGCTCAATCTCCGCCTTGCGCTTGCGAATTTCCTCCACCGGCCAAACAGCCCCGTTGAGGATGTGGTGCAAAGCCGTCACCACGCCGGTGGCGCCGGCCTGGCGGATGTGTTGCAGGGGAATCGGATCGGATGGTCCAAACCAGCGCCAGGTTTGTTCCAGCCATGGAGTGTGCTCAGCCATAATCAAAAGCCGATCGAATTGCCGCCGTCTACAGGAAGGTTGACCCCGGTAATGAAGCTCGCGGCGTCTGAACAGAGAAAAAGAGCTGCCGCCGCGACTTCCTCCGTCTGGCCCATGCGGCCCATCGGGGTTCGTTCCATCACGCGTCGCTTGCGATCAGGATCGGAATCGAGGGCCTTTGCCGTCATATCCGAAAAGATGAACCCCGGAGCGATTGCATTCACGCGCACTCCACTGGGACCAAATTCAGCGGCCAGAACACGGGTCAAGCCGAGCACGGCGGTTTTGGAAGCGCTGTAGGCGGCGACTTTGGTGAGAGCGTACAAAGCCGCCATGGACGTGATATTCAAAATCGCACCCCGCCGACGGGCGACCATCCGCCGGCCTACCTCGCGCGTGAGGGCGAAGAGACCGTTGAGGTTTGTCTGGATAATCCGGCCGAATTCCTCATCCGTCACCTCGAGGGCGGCCTTTTTCAAATTGATACCTGCATTATTGACGAGGATATCGAGCGGGAACCGCTCGCTTTCAAGACCGTCCACAAGCGAGGGCAGGGTGGCGGTTTGGGACACATCGCAGACGCGATACGAGGCGTTTGCGCCGAGAGTCCGGCACGCCTCACGCAAAACATCCTCGCGCCGTCCGGTGATCGTCACCCGTGCTCCAGCTTCAATAAATTCGCGGCTGATCGCCAGACCGATGCCGGTTCCTCCCCCGGTGATGAGCGCACCTTTGCCGTTAAGAGATAAGAGGTCCTTCATGGGCTATCGACGGGATTGTGCTTTTCATCCACACTAGGGCGTGTTTTTCAATACGACAAGGTTACGTCGGATCAGGCCAACTTAAAACGTCCATGAACAATGTATTTTCAGGTTTTGCCGACGAAGCCGGAAGTGATCTGGCCACTCAAGTCCGCGCCACGCGCGAACTGGGCTGGCGAAACATCGAGATGAGAAATGTCACTGTTCCCGGATTTCCTTCCGGAAATCTCCATGACATTCCCGACGAAGCGTTTCACGTTGTGGCCGGAGAACTTGAACGGGCCGGTATCAACATCCATTGCTGGGGTTCCGCCATAGCCAATGGCAGCAAGAGCATTGAAAAGCCCTTTGAAATCGATCTCGAGCAGACCAAGCGTGCGGCCGCCCGCATGCCCAAAATCGGCAGCCGTTTCATTCGGATCATGAGCTATCCCATTCTTCCCGAAACAGTAGATCAGCAGGAAGTGGAGAGATTTCGGCGCCTGAGAGAGATTCAAAAGATCATGGACGACGCAGGAGTCACGGTGCTGCACGAGAACTGCAGCAACTACGGCGGAATGGGATGGAGTTATTCGCTACGTCTCCTCGAAGAAGTTCCGGGCCTGAAACTCGTCTTCGACACCGGCAACTGCGTCTTCGACCGCGATTTCACAAGATTAGATCCGGCTGCCTGCCAATCGACCTGGGAATTCTATTCCCACGTTCGTCCCTACATCGTTCACCTCCATATTAAGGACGGTGTGCACGGCCCGCAAGGAGAGCACATCCACGTTTTCCCGGGCGAAGGCACAGGTGACGTTCGCCGGGTCATGATCGATCTTCTGGCCACCGGATACACCGGCGCGTTTTCCATTGAACCGCACCTGAAGATCGATGCCGCGACCTGTCCCGCCGGCTTGTCACTGGAGGAGCATCGTTATCAAAGCTACGTTGCCTACGGCAAACGGGCGATGGAACTTGTTCCATAAAATCCCGTCGTGGTTTGTTTTCAAATACGACAGGATCGCGCCGAACGGCACCATAACAATATCCTTGAAGTAAACCGTGAGCGATTTAAGATGCCTTCCCGCAAGTGGTTGGCTATCAACCTGCCGGTGTGGCGAAATGGCAGACGCGACAGACTCAAAATCTGTTATACGCAAGTATGTGTGGGTTCAAGTCCCTCCACCGGCACCCTCCCTTCCCCTGTAAGATGCTGAATTGTTAGTTTTGATTCTTGTTTCCACTTCTGGATCAAAATCTACAAACGTATCTTCGCCTGTAATAAAAAGCCCATTCCCCTATTTCTCAACTTTTATTCATTTGGAAGCATCCTCGGCTGACTCGATTTATTTTGAGATATGTTCCAAGTTACAATCGCTCACATCACGGCGATTTGTCTATAGTATCATTCGATTTTGCCCTCTCATTTATTAAAATTTTCACCCTCATTTATTGGCAAAAATGCAATTGCACCGCCAATCCCGTCACAGTAATTTATTTAACATCCGTTTTCTTGAGTCTTATAGATAGAAATTCCCTAGCCTTGTCTGACAATCGTTTTTAAACCCCTCCGGGGGAAAACGCTTAATCAGCAGGCACTTTCAAATAAAATCTCACCATGCCGCCTGAAGCATCCAACCTTTCTTTGGAGAAAGCCGAATTGCCTACTCCATCCGCGGATGACAAGCTGCCGATGGCTCTTTTTGGGGCAAGCGGTTATGGCACGTTTCACCTCAATGCGCTCTTTTCGCTCGAAAAAAAGGGATTGATCGAGCTTGCCGCCGTCGCCGACCCGGCGATCTCTCGATTGGAGGAAGTACGCGCCAACCTGGAAGAGCACCATGTCCCCTGGTATGAAGAGCCCGGGAGACTTTTTCAGCAGGAGCGGAAGATCAAGGCCGTCAGCATTGCGGCACCGATACCGTGGCATGAGGGGCTCTGTCGCGCGGCCTTGGAACAGGACCTTTATGTTTTTTTGGAAAAGCCGCCTGTGCCCCTGATCCAACAGTGGGACTCCCTCCTACGCCTGGATGCGTCCCGGAGAATCGCGGTGGCGTTTCAGAATATCGCCTCGCTGCCGATTCAGACGTTGAAGCATTGGTGTGTGGAAGGCCGCTTGGGAAAAATCGAGACGATCCGCATCACCGCCGCCTGGCCACGGAAGACCAAGTATTATGAGCGCAACAGCTGGGCCGGGAAGCTCCATCTGGGGGATGTTCCCGTCTTTGACGGGCCGGCGACCAACGCGCTGGCCCATGTCCTCCATGACGCGATGTTTTTGGCCTCGCCCCAACCTTCGGGTTTTGCGGTTCCGCTGGAGGTGAAGGCGGAGCTCTATCGCGCCCGCCCCATCGAGAGCTACGACACCTGTTGTTTACGAGCCTTACTCGAGGGCGGGATCGAGCTGACGGCGGCCCTGACGCACGCCTGTGAAGAAACCAGTCCCTACAAGATTGTGGTGACCGGCAGTCGGGGCAAAGCTTGGATCAGCGCCGATGGAACCCGGTTGGAAAACAACCAGGGGTGGCCGGACATTGAGGAACCGTCGGCGCAATACCGGAGCCGCTGTTACGAGAACTTCATTCTGTATGCCTTGGGCCGGCGTCCAAGGCCGGACACCTTTTTTGCCGATACGCGGGGCTATGTTCTGCTCACCAATGGGATGATTCTTTCCTCGGGAGCGATCCACACCATTCCGACAGCGTACAAGTCGGTGGTGGACGCGGGGCAGGAGGCATCCTATGCCATTGCCGGAGTATTGCCGTTGCTACAGACGACCCTGGAACAGGGACTCTTATTTTCCGAACAGGGAGTGCCTTGGGCGGTTGGCTGCCAGATGCAATCGGTGCGCCAACTTTCCTCTCTATCCTTAAAGTCCTGCCTCCCTGCGCTCCTGTAGGGCAAATGGTCGCCAAGGCAGCACACTGATGTCTCTAGTTTTACTTATTACGCTCCCGGCCCGGGAACGGGGACTTTACGCCACGCCGGCGTCCTGGTCGGCTTCGAGGAAGCCGTGGAGATGGCGGATGCGGGTGGGATGGCGCATTTTGCGGAGGGCCTTGGCCTCGATCTGGCGGATGCGTTCGCGGGTGACGCGGAACTGGCGTCCGACTTCCTCGAGGGTGCGGGAGTAACCGTCAACGAGACCGAAGCGCTGTTCGAGGACGGCGCGCTCCCGTTCGGTAAGGGTGTCGAGCACATCGCGGATTTTTTCCTTGAGAAGCGCGTAGGCCGTCATCTCGGAGGGATTCTCCGCCGTCTTGTCCTCGATGAAATCGCCGAAGGTGGTGTCATCGCTGTCGCCAACCTGGGCTTGGAGCGAAATGGGCTGCTGGGCCATGCGCAGGACGGCGCGGACGCGCTCGACCGGCAGGCAGATTTCCTCGGCCACTTCCTCGGGGGTGGGTTCGCGGCCGAACTCCTGCACAAGCTGCTTTTGCACGCGCATGAGCTTGTTGATCGTCTCGATCATGTGGACGGGGATGCGGATGGTGCGCGCCTGGTCGGCGATGGAGCGGGTGATGGCCTGGCGGATCCACCATGTGGCGTAGGTGGAGAACTTGTAGCCGCGGCGGTACTCGAATTTCTCGACCGCCTTCATCAGGCCCATGTTGCCCTCCTGGATGAGATCGAGGAAGGAAAGGCCGCGGTTGGTGTATTTCTTGGCGATGGAAATGACCAGGCGCAGGTTGGCCTCGACCATCTCGGTCTTGGCCTTGTGGGCCTTGCGGAGCCATTCCATGAGATGGTGATAGTCATCGTGGAAGCGGGCCAGCGGCATGCGAACCTGCTGTTCGATTTCCTGGAGTTTCTGCTCGTTTTCCTTGACGTGGGCGTTGTGTTCGCGGCTTTTGCTGCGCGACTTGTGAAGCCTTTCGAGCTGACGCTGGGCCTCGACAAGGTCGTGGTGGTGATGCTCGCAGACGGCGACAAATTCCTCGGTGACTTTCTGCTTGTAGTAGAAGCGGACGAAAAGCTTCTGGAGCGCGGCGTCGGCCTTGGCAAATTCCTTCTCGGCCTTGGTCAGGGCGCTCTTGTTGTCACCGGCGCGAACGACCTTGGCGTAGGCATGGTCGGCTTTCTGGTTGGCGGCCTCGACGCTGCGCGCGAGGGCCTTGAGGGTAAAGAGGTACTTGTCGCGACTGTCAATTTTCTTGTCCTGAATGACGCGGTCGAAGCGTTCGCGGCCCTGCTCGAGCTTGCGGGCAAGGTTGAGGTACTCGCGGGCGGTGAAGCCGAAGCGGTTGAGGTGCTTCTGAACCATGCTTTCGGCGTCCTCGATGCGCTTGGAAATTTCGACTTCCTGCTCGCGGGTGAGAAGGGGGACCTGCCCCATTTGCTTGAGGTACATCCGGACGGGGTCGTCGAGGATGTCGAGCTTGGCGTCGGTTTTTTCTTCGTCGGAGAGTTCCTCCTCGGTGCCGGCGGCGGTCTGCTTGTAACGGTCGACCTCGGAGGCGTCGATGACGTCGATCTCCAGGTTCCGCAGGAACATGATGATGGCTTCAAGTTCCTCGGGATTGTTTATGCTCTCGGGAATGGCCTCGTTGAGGTCGTCCCACGTCAGATAGCCTTGGTCCTTGGCGAGCTTGACGAGGTCGCGCAGCCGTTCCTGACGCTCGGGCTGGCCGGTCCACGCAGCCTGGGCCTTCGCGTCCTTAGCTCCGATCTCGGTCAGCGAACGGGACGGCGCGGCGAGTTGGGCGTCAGTCTTCGGATCGGCTTTGTGGCCGTTCTTCTTATGGCTCGCGCCGTTTTTCTCCGGTTTCTTCTGCGCAGCGGAAGGAGCCTTGGCGGCTGACCGCGCGACCGGGGCAGAGCGGCGGTGATTTTTAGAGGAGGATTTTGGGGTGACGGAACGGCTCGATTTGGGCATAGGACGTGTGGAAATCGGTGGAAGACGCAGAACTTAGTAGTTTCCTGTAAAAAACACGCGAGGTCAAGGGATTCTTTAAACTCAACAAAATTATATTCCGGCGTGAAGAAGACCCGTTGGGGGGCCAGGACTACTGCAAATTAAGACCGCCCTATTTGAGGGCCATTTCAGGGTTAGGGTTCCGACTCAATCTTAATCGTATGATCGACGGGAATCACGAGGGCGGCGGCGGTCGCGAAGAGATTCTTTTCCCGTGCGGTTCCATCAGCGGCGACTTGGTCCAGCCCAGCGGTCGAGTTGGGCGCCATGCTTTTGAAAGCGGGCATGTAGTGCAGAAAAAACTTCACCAGCAAGGTTTCCTGGGCTTGCTGAGCTTGGACCGCGGCGGTGACCTTGTTGAACTGGTCGCAAAACGGATTAACCAGGAACTCGGCGGCTAGATTGATTCCCTTGGCCAGGTCGGCGGCGGAAAACTCCTTGGTCACCGAGCCCCACGTCACTTTTGCCTTGGAACCGTTGAGTCCCTTCACTACGAGGAGATAGCGGTTCAAATCGTCGTTGAAGGGGAAAAATTTCAAGACACAGGCATCGTTTTGATCGGGTTTATCGGGATCGCCCTGGAAACAAAAAGGATAGCGGGTGCTTTCGATTTCAACCGTCCCATTTTGACAGGAAACAATCTTTTGGCCCGGAGTGCCCACGGCGGTGCCAGCACCGAGATCGACCGTGATCGTGCCAATGGCTCCGTCGCAACCGAGCGCCTTGAGGAAAGCGTAGGCCATGACGATATGGCCGTTGTTACCGGGATGAATGCCGCCGCCAGCGACAAATTGGTACTTATCCCCGTAAGCTGCTTTTGCCTTGGCGTTGACTTCCATCATGGGAGTAAAGACGTCGGCAAAACCAACCCCTTCCTTCTGGGCAATCTCCTGGGCGATTCCCCGCAGGGCATCCAGAGTCTTGTTGTACTCCTCGGCGGTAACTTTCGGATTCAAAAAAGCAGCACCGTCCACGCAACCGGGAGAACCGACGATGACTGCCCTGACCCCGTCGGCCTTGAGCTTCTTCACCGAGGCAGTCATCGCCTGCCGATAGGCATCTCCGGTAGCCTGAGTCATGGCCATGTAGCCGCCGTCATTCATTCCGTAGCAGGTCGTAACCACCGTCGGCTTGAAGGGAAGCACGTCGCTGTCAATTCGCGCCAAAAATGCCCCGGCCTTCTCTCCACTCCACCCGAACTGGGCGCTGCGCAGTCCCTCGACCGGCTGGCACATCAGGAAATAATCTTCCATGAAGACCGAATACATCTTCTGTTCGGTAATCGAATCACCGCAGATCGCCACCATGTCGCTCGGCTGCAAGACAAGATCGGCTCGAAGCGGAGTGAGGACAAGAAGAAGAGTAGCTCCGAAGAGGATCAGGATCGATTTCATGAAGGGAGGTTGGGGTTGGCTATGATCCTTTATAGGGGCCTGAGCAACAGGCGCAAAGCTCTTGATGCAATGATTACTGTCGCCGTTATATTCCAAGACCGTGAAACTGGCGGCGAATTTCCTGGATTTCCCTGAGATATTTCATCCGTTCTTCGACGGAAAGCTCGTCGGACTTGACGGCAAGGTTGAGGAACTGGAGCCGCTGCTGCTTCCAGCGTTGGTCAAAGTTCTGGACCAGTTTTTTGGTGTAGGCTTCGAGGGTTGATTCGGTCGGTGTTGGGATGGGCTCCATGAGGAGCCCGGAGAGATAATCGCGGGCACGGTCGTCGCACTCATCGAGGAACTGGGCGGCGTCCTGCCAGGCGTCGTGGGCATGGGCATCGAGCAATTGCAGGAGCACCTCCGCACCGTCGAGATTTTCGAGCCAGGCGGGGTTGAGTCGGCGGCTGACTTGCGGCACGAGATCGGGATTGTTGAGAAGAAGGGAGAGCAGCGTTTCGACCAGCTTGTCGGGCTGGAGCGGCTCGGGCGGTTCTGCCTCCGCGATGCCGTCTGCGGTTTCTCTGGTAGGGTCGGTTTGGGCGCGGTTCTGGAACGATTCAGCACGGCGCAACTGAGCCTCGGCCTTGCGGACTTCCTCCTCAATGGCGGCGCGGGGCACCTGAAGCCGGCGCGCGACTTCGATGAGAAAGGACTCGCGCTGGACGGCGTTGGGAATCTTCGCGATGGCGACGGCAATTTTTTGCGCGATGGCGCCGCGTCCGCGCGGACTGGTGATGTCCTCCTGTTCGCAGGCGGTGTCGAGGAGGTGGCGGGTGTAGTCCTTGGCTTCGCGCAGGATGGTTTCAAAGACGGTGACCGGCTGCTTGCGCAGGAGGCTGTCGGGATCCTCACCCGGGGGAATGCGCGCGATGCGGACCTGGAGCCCTTCCTTGAGGAGAACGTCAATGGCGCGTTGCGCGGCGGTCTGCCCGGCGTTGTCGGCGTCGAAGCAGATGACGACCTCCTTGGCGAGGCGCTTGAGGATGCGGGCCTGCTGATCGGTGAAGGCGGTGCCCTGCGGGGCGACGACGTTGCGAACCCCTTTTTGCCAGCAGCGCATGAGGTCGATCTGACCTTCGCAAAGGATGGCGCTTTCAGCCTCAATGATGGATCGCTTGGTTTTGTTCAGGCCGAAGAGGATGCGGCTTTTGACAAAGATGGGGGTCTCGTGTGAGTTGACGTACTTCTGCGCCTTGGCCTCGGGATCGAGAAGCCGTCCACTGAAGGCGACGACCTGACCCGATTCGTCGTGAATAGGGATCATGAGCCGGCCCCGAAAGAAATCGAAACGGCGGCCCGATTCGGACGTGGCGATGAGGCGGCCGGTTTCGAGCGCCTCCAAGCTGTAACCGTTCTTTTGCGCCCACTTCAGCGTGGTGTCCCACCCCTCGGGCGCGTAACCGAGGCCGAATTCCTCGGCGAGTGTCTCGGGAAAATCGCGGCTCTTGAGATAGGCGCGGGCCGGTTCGGCTGCGGGATCGTTTTTGAGCAGCTTCTGCCACCAAGCGGCGACGGCGACGTAGAGCGCGTGCAGTTCCTCCTTCTGGCTGCGCGCCCGGGGGTCGTAGTCGCCGCCCTCAGGGATGACAATGCCGGCGCGTTGGGCGAGCCGCCGCACGGCCTCGGGGAAGGTCATGTTCTCGTGGAGCATGAGGAACTTGAAGACGTCGCCGCCGTGGCCGCTGCTGAAGCATTTGAACATCTGGCGGCCCGGATCGACGAAGAAGGAGGGGGTCTTTTCCTTGTTGAAGGGGCTGAGCGCCTTGTATTTCGCGCCCGCCTTTTTCAGCGGCACGTAGCTGCCGATGAGGTCGACGATGTCCGTGGCGTGGCGCACCTGTTCGACGACTTCGGGGGGGATGATGCCGGGCATGGAAGATGTTTCCTCGTCACCGCCCATTTTACCAGAACCTTGCGGAAAGAAAGGCTGGAGCGGGCAAAAAATGAATTAGATGATCGCAAGCCGTTGCAAGCCGAACTCGATTCGCCGGCAAGGACATCAGCGGCCGAGCCGCCTGGCACGGGAAAGCGACTAGGCGGCTGCCGGGCGCGTGCCGGGCAGCGGCGCGACGTGCTGATAGCCGGGATCGGTTTCCTGGATCTTGAGAATCGCGGCGATCTCCCGCCACGTCGCGACGATGCCCTTTGGGCACGGGGCAAGGTCGTGCTTGATGAGTCGATGCAGCCGCCCCAGGTTGTAGCAGGGCACGGCAGCGTACATGTGGTGCTCGATGTGATAATTCATGTGCCAGTAGAGAAACTGGACAACCGGATTGAGCGTGAAAGTGCGGCAGCAGAGCCGGAAATCGGACACGTCGTCCTGCAGGCCGACGTGCTGTGTGTTATTGCAAAAAAAGAAGAGCCACGAGCCGTAACAGGGCGCCAGCGTAATCAGCACGGGCAGCATCCAGAGGTGAAACCAGATGGAAAGAAGGAGGATCAGCCCGTGCCCCGCGAGCAGGGTGCGCGCCCAGTTCATCGGCGCGCGGCGTTCGGGACCACCTTCCGGGAAGAGGGCGAGTTCCCAGTTGCCTTCAAACCGGCCGTAGGCGATCCGGACGGTTTGCTTCAGGGTCCACCAGACCCACATGGGGTTGATGAAACCCGTCTTGAAAACATGTACGATGATCAATTTAATCGGCAGGACGACTTCGAGATCGTCGGGGGCGTGGAGGGTGTAGCGATGGTGGCGGGCATGGCTGGCCTGGAACATCTCGAAATTGATCCAGCCCAGGAAGGCAAAAATACGGAGAAAGAGCGCGTTGAGAAGTTTTGTCTTGAAGACCGTATTGTGGCAAAGCTCGTGGACCGCGTTAATTTGAAACGCGAAGCAGGTGCCGTGAAGAAAGAGAAGGGCCATCGTCACCCACCAAGGCCAGTGCTCTGCCGCATAGAACGCGGTGCTTCCCGTCAGGACGAGCACGCCCAGATAGCCAAGGCTCTGAAGCCAGCCGAAAACATCGCTCTTTTCATGGAGCTTTTTGAATTCCCCGGAATCGATCGGCGTGCGGTACCATGAGATGGGACGCGGCGGGGCGGCGGCGGGTTCCTGGATAAAGGCTTCAGTTTCCATGCTCCCTTTTACTCCGGCTTGTGTGATGGATGCTTTCAATCTTATGCTGTAATACAAAATCGAACATGGCCTCCTCACCATTTTTCCGTTCCAGATGGGTCTTTCTTCAGCCTGATCTGCGCCTGCCGGGCCTGGTGATGTTCGGGCGGTACCAGATCGCTGCATCGCAATCGGGCTTGCTCCCCCACTCACATCCTAATGCCATCGAGATCTGTTTCCTTGAACGGGGTGAACAGACCTACCGGGTCGGGAGACGCATCTACCGGCTGCGCGGCAACGATCAATTCTTCACTCTGCCGGGGGAAATTCACGACACGGCACGGTTGCCGCAGGAACGGGGAATTCTTTACTGGCTGATCTTGAAGCTGGAGCCGGTGGAAAAATTCCTCGGCCTTTCGGAAACGATGGCTCGGCAGCTTCGGCGCGAATTGCAACGGATGCCCACCCGCCATTTTCGCGCCCATCCCAACTGCTCGCGCATCCTCGGGCAAATGATCGAACTTTTGTCAAAAAGGAAACCAGCTCCATTCCCGGCGCTTCGCCTGCTGCGCCTGCAAACGCTGCTGCTCGACTATCTCACCCTCACCATTGAGTCCTCCCACAGCGGGGCGCGAGAATTGGCCACGCCGCTGATCCAGCGGGTGCTCCGACACGTCGAGCAGCGGCTTGAGGAACCGATCCAGGTGGCCCGGCTGGCCGACGTAGCGCGGCTTTCGGAATCGCGGTTCAAAGCCCGATTCAAACGCGAGACGGGCGTGCCACCAGCAGAATTTTGGCTCCGGAAAAAGATCGAGCGAGCGACCTCACTCCTAAAAACCCGCAGCGTTACGGAAGTGGCCCACGCGCTCGGTTTTTCCTCCTCGCAATATTTTGCCACGACCTTCAAACGCTACACCCTGACCAGCCCACGCGACTTCCTTGCCCAGGCGGGAAGATCGGCCCGCCATGCGCGGGATAGGTTCGCAGTCTGACCGGGCGGCAAAAGTCTCTAAGAAGTTTTCAGAATCTTCCGCTGTGTTTACTCGAGATCGTGAATTATCTTACCGCTCACCCGAACCCCGCTTTCCGCAAGGTATCTCGTAAAGCTTGTCCACTCTTCTCCTATTTGTATCGTAATCTTTGTGCCTATAGGAAACAATTGGAGAAAGCCGCTATTCGCGGTTACTTTCATTAGATCACTCGTCATCCTTGCAGGTCTGGCGATTTCGGCCCAGCTCCTCCTGGGCGATGCCACCAATAATGCTCCACCTTCCTCGGTTGGAATTGTTGCCAACCTCCCCGCGTTGAAGGTTAAGGGCAACCAAATCGTGGCCAATGGCCGGCCCATTCGCCTGCGCGGTATTGACTGGGGATGGTGGCATTTGTCCGGAACCCGTTATACGGAAGCCGATATGCAGAATGTGGCGAAATGGGGAGCCAACACCGTCCGGCTTGCGTTCTCGTACTACGACCTTGAGACCGACGCCAATCCCCCCGTCTGGAAGGAAGACGGCTTTAAGGACCTCGACGACGTGGTCCAATGGGGAAAGCGTTACGGCGTCCATGTCATTTTAGATATGCACGTCGTTCCGGGAGGCCAAAGTACGCTCCCCTATTGTGCGGGCGGCCACAATCTCCTCTGGACAGATACGGGCGCGCAGGACCGTTTTGTTGCCCTGTGGAGTGAGATCGCCCGGCGCTACCACGGTCGTACGGAGGTCGCCGCTTACGAACTGATGAACGAACCCGACACGACACAAAAAACGCCGAATGCGCTCGTTAACATCGATCAGCGTGCAATAACCGCCATTCGGGCCGTGGATCCCGATAAAATCATTGTGGTGGGAGGCGATCACGGATCGGGATCGGACAATCTCACGGATGCGATGAAGTTCTCTGACAATAATATCCTCTACACCTTCCATTTTTATGAAGCGTCGGGGCATTACCATGACGATTGGATCAGTACGGACACACAGGACAATAAAAGCTCCGGCAGTCAGGATTGGGTCAAGATCGAGTACACTTTCACAGCTCCCCCCGCCTCAGACGAAATGTGCGTCTTGCTGCGGTCGGACAACAACTCCGGGTCGGCCTGGTTCGATGACGTCGAGGTGGACGATCCTTCCTCAGAGAAGGTTTTGCAGTCCTCAAGTTTCGACGCAGATACGGACGATTATCGGCCCGAGAGGGGAACGTCCACCGCCCTGACATTCGACTCGTCGACCGGGCACGATAAACCGGGTAGCCTCAAAGTCAGCGGTACCACCGATTATGGTGGCTGGTCGGGGCAGTATATCGGGATTCAGCCGGGCCAGAGCTATCATGTCTCCGCATGGTTGAAGCTCGATCAGGCGACGGGGGAGACGTATCTGGCGGCGGCCTTCTTCCACAATAAAGGCGATATCGATCACGATGCGTTTCAAAAGAAAATGGCCCAGGCCACGGCCTTCGCCGACAAATTCCAAGTCCCGGTATGGGTGGGTGAATTTGGGTGCGAAGCCGTAGACAAGGCTTACCAAAGTCAATGGGTCGGCACGTGCACTTCCCTCTTTGAAGATTCCGGCTTTGGCTGGACCTATTGGAACGATAAATCAACCGATTCTCCGCAAGGCATGGGATTGCAAACCGAAAATAGTGACGGGAGCGACCGTCGAATAAATGACAGTCTTCTGGCGGCGCTCCAAGCGGGCTGGGCGCTGAATCAATAATTCTGAAGAGCAGCGGCTCGGGATTCACCGACCAGATTCCATGGCACGTTACAAAGGAGCCTGAGAAACGTGCCAGAGGGGGGAATCGAACCCCCGACCAAGGGCTTATGAGTCCCCTGCTCTACCGCTGAGCTACCCTGGCAATTGCTCGACTCGCAACGAATCGATGTTGAGCGAAACGGCCTTTCGGCTTCATCGGTTTCGTCTCAAGCTGAGCCGGTGATATTAGAATTTCTCCGACCGTCGCAGCAAGCAGAAATCCGCCTTGATCACTCGCCGATGACGTTGCCGAGCGGAACCCAGTCCTTAGCGTTGAATTGGATGAGATAAAGTTGCTTGATCGGTTGATAATCGGTCGGACTCGTCGTGATGCGGATTCCGGGACGGAGCATCCCCAGTTCCAAATCGAGGTGCATGGCCTGATTTAGGACGTTTTCGCGCGTTAGTTCATCACCGCATTTCTTCAGGACTTCAACGGTCGTCTGCGCGACTTCATAGCCATACACATAATTGGCATCGCGAAGGCTCGCTTCCGGATTGTACTTGTTCATCCAGTCGAGAAATTCACGCACGGCGGGGTCACTTTGGGATCGCGGGCTCAGCCAGCCTTTGGAGCGGGCACTGGTAATGATTCCGACGGCTTTTTCCAAACCTGCCGGTTCCAGGAAAGAAGAAATGGAAAGGGACGCATTTGGGATGAACTGGAGCGGATGCCAGTCGATGTCGTAAGCCTCGCGTATTGCCCGCGTCGCAAACCTGCCCACCGCCAGATTCATGAAGACATCGGCGCCCGAACTTTTAAGCGCTACGAGCTGTGTATCGATCGTCATTGGATCGGAATAAGCAAAGGGAACCTCCTTGATGATCATGGCCGACGCCTTGTCCCCAAGACCGTCGCGCAGGCCCTGAAGCCACTCCTGATCGGACGGACCATCTGGATAGAGCACACCGATTTTCGCCTCAGGCTTGGTCTGCAAGATGTATCTGCCATAAATAGTTCCCTCCACTCGCTTGCTGGGCTGAAATCCCATCGTCCACGGGAAATGGGACGGATCGTTCAGCGACGCATCCGTTGACGCAACGAAGAGTTGCGGCACCTTCTGCTCGTTCATGTAGGGACGGATCGCCAGATTGACGGGAGCGCCCCAAATGCCGACGGTCAGCAGGACCTGCTCCTGTTCCACGAGCTGGCGGGCCAAGGCCACGGCTTTGCCGTTATCGGACCCGGAATCGAGGCTTACAAAGTTGATTTTGCGACCATTGATTCCGCCGAGATCGTTGATCATCTGAAAGTAGGCCGCCTCGGCGCGCCCGGTCGCGCCATATTCCGAGAACGACCCGGTGTAAGGCATGATGGTGCCGATCTTGATTTCGGTGTCTGTCGCGCCCGGATCGTACTTTTTTTGCGCCACGACTGGCACGGCGGCAACCGCGAACGAAACCAGTATCGCCGCGTGAATTCGAAGAATGTGCGTGTGCCTGTTCACGGCTTCCTCCCGGTTATCATCATCCCGCTTCGCGTTGAAAATGACGGTTGGCGTATCCGCCAACTTTACGAATTTTCATCCTTTTGACAATTGCCCAAATTGTCCGGGCCGCGGCCGCCTCGCGACGATGATTATGGAATGGGGACAAGTTGACCGTTCGTGTCGAAACGGTCGGTTTTGATGATCTTGCCGGTCGCATCATAAGTGTAGACGATGCGGCACGCGCCTCCAATTTCGACCGGCCGGCCATCGGCACCAAAGCAGGCCCCCTCGATGATGCGGCCACGCTCGTCATACTTGAAGGTCTCTCTGGCAAAGCCCGCATTGCCAAGCACCGGACGGCCATCGACGCCGAAGCAGGCCCCTTCGATTATGCGGTCGCGCTCGTCATATTTAAAGGTCTCCCTGGCAAAGCCGTCTTTGTCGAGTACCGGCTGGCCATCAACACCAAAATAGTCAGCTTCGATCTTATTGCCCCGTGCGTCATACTTGACCGTCTCTTTGGCAAAGCCCTCTGCGCCAAACATCGGCTGGCCGTCGACATCGAAATAGTCGGCTTCGATGTTATGGCCCTGTTCATCATACTTGAACAGCGCCATGGCAACACCGTCTTTGCCGAGCACCAGCTGGCCATCGACGCCGTAACAGGCCGCTTCAATGACGTTGTCGTGCTCGTCATACTTGAATGTTTCTTTGGCAAGGCCGTTTTTATCGAGTACCGGCCCGCCATCGATGCCGAAGCAGGCCGTCTCGATGACATTGCCTCGCTCGTCATACTTGAAAGTTTCCTTGGCAAGACCGTTTTTATCGAGCACCGGCCCGCCATCGATGCCGAAGCAGGCCGCCTCAATGACGTTGCCGCGCTCGTCATACTTGGCCGTCAATTTGGCAGCGCCGTCTTTGTTACACACCGGCTTGCCCTCGACACCGAAGTAGGATTGCTCGATGACGTTGCCCCGCTGGTCATACTTGTCCGCTTCTTTGGCAAAGCCGTCTTTGTTGAACACCGGCTTGCCATCAACGCCAAAATAGTCCGTTTCAATTTTATTACCCTGCTCATCATATTTAAAAACTGCTTTGGCAACGCCCTCCTTGTCGAGCACCGGTCGGCCATCGACGCCGAAGCAAGCCGTCTCGATGACGTTGCCGCGCTCGTCATACTTGGCCGTCAATTTGGCAGCGCCGTCTTTGTCGGACACCGGCTTGCCCTCAACGCCGAAATAGGACTGCTCAATGACGTTGCCCCGTTGATCATACTTTAGAGTCTTTTTGGCAAGGCCCTCTTTGTCGATGACCGGTTGGCTGGTAACATCAAAGTAGTCCTCTTCGATTTTATTACCCTGTTCGTCATACTTGAACGTTACTTTGGCAACGCCATCCTTGCCGGGCGCCAGCCGGTCATCGATATCGAAGCGCGCCCGCTCTATGATATTGCCTCGCTCGTCATATTTGTCCGTCTCTTTGGCAAGGCCGTCATTGTTGAATACCGGCTTGTCCTCAACGTCAAAATAGTCGGCTTCGATTTTATTGCCCTGCTCATCATATTTGAAAACCGCCTTGGCAACGCCCTCTTTGTCGAACACCGGTCTGCCATCGACGCCGAAACAGGCCGTCTCGATGACGTTGCCGCGTTCATCATACTTGGCGGTTAATTTGGCAACGCCCTCTTTGTCAAACACCGGCCTGCCCTTGATGCCAAAACAGGCTGCTTCTATTTTATTGCCCCGCTCATCATACTTGAATACCGCTTTGGCAACGCCCCCTTTGTCGAGCGTCGGTCGGCCGACAGCGTCGAAGTTGTCTTCCTCGATTTTATTACCCCACTCATCATACTTGGAAATGGCTTTGGCTACGCCATCTCGATCCGGCACCGGTCGGCCGTCGACACCGAAACAAGACTCCTCGATTGGGTTGCCAGAAGCATTGAAGGTCCAAATTTTAATCACCACGCCGCGTTTATCAGGCAACATTTTGCCATCCAACCCCAGATTTGAAATTTTGATCGTGAGCCCCGATGGGGCATATCCAAAGTACCTGCCAAAAATACCCTCGCTGTTGGGTCTCTGAGTGGCGCTGCTATTGCTGTATTGGACGCGCGCTATTCGTCCCTCGGCAGAGTAGTCTATAACTTCACCCCTGATGTCTGATTTGGCGTTCGTCCCGCTCTCTTTGTCGTGGGAACCCCGACTCAAAAGAGAGAAGTCATCAGCCAAGGCGGCTTGGACGTTTTGGTCATGACGCTCAAAAACTATCCAATGACGCTTGCCCCCTGTGCTATCGCTGCCGGGCAGATCGCTGTAGGTTTCCCGAAACACTTCGCGCCCGCCATGGTTCAGGTAGGTGATAAAATCGACGTTACCGTTTTTCCGATAGTGGATTTCCTCCGTGGAAGCATCGTGTCTGTCGGGATCATCCACCGGATAGCCGGAGCCGTTGATTTCCATCATCCGCCGGACCTTGCCTCGGCTCGACTCGATTTGGTAACTGGTGGTCCGATGCTGTACTTTGTCGTAAGATAACTTTTCAATCCCCTCCGGCACACTGTAGCGAGTGCTGATTTGCTGATAATAAGCGGTCTGAATACGGGTGTGGTCCCACCACCAAAAGGCGACACCCAGGCAGAAAAGAGCCGCCAAGCCCAGCCCGATGAAGCCTGCCGCAGCCTTGAGCGAAGAATGGGCCTTGCCGGAATTGCCGGTACGCAGGTCGCCCACAATCAGTTCGGCCCGTTCTTTGGTCAATCGGCCACGCTCATCCACCTTATAGCGCAAGGCCGGCGCGAAACATTCCATCTCCTGATCGGCAGCTTGGCCGCTTGCATTCGGCACACCCGCGGCAACAATTGCCAAAATGCGGTCCGCCCGGCCCAAGGATTTAAAGTAGCGTATTTCTTCGTTGACCCAAATGGATTTGGCGGAATTCGGGGTGCAAATAACGATCAGGTAACCGGAAGCGCGCAGAGCATTGACGGTGGCGGCAAGATCTGAAACGGGCCGCAGCTCGCCACAATCACGGTAGCAGGGGAAGAATTTCTCCGGCATTGGCCCCTCACTTCCGGCCTGTCCCACGAGGCCACTCGAAATGGCGTAGGTTTCCAAACGGCGAAAAAGCCGTTTATTCAGGGCGACGTCCTTCGAGGAGGAGGAGATAAAGGCCCAGTAACGATACTCTGTCGCGGGGGTCTCATTCATGACAATGAACTCTTTAGACAAAACAAATTAAATAACAGCCTGTTAAAAATGGAAAGACTACTGATTCCCAAGCCGATTCCGGAGCGAAGGCAAAAGTTCGCTTCAGCGAAAGGTTAGTCAGAGTCGAGAAAAAACTTGATCCAACATTCAAAGACATCGGATGCATGCAACAATTACGGCAACAATTCCCATGATTAGTGCAGCGTATGAGATAAGCCTTGTTCGCCGAATTTGCCCCATGGATTTGACATCATTCAGCACTTTTGAAAGCAGCGCCCTGGAAAGTTCTTGCTCTGCCTGCGATGTTTTCGATTGGAGCGTAACGACCTCATCGCGCAAACTTATAATGTTATTTTTCATGCCTGAAAGACTTTCATCTGCCTGTACAGTTCCCGTCTGAAGCGCCTCGATACCATCGCGCAAATTCATCATTTCATCCAACAGTCGACATTCGCTCTGAGTCAGCAATTTTGTGGTCTGGGTCGAGCTTTCAACAATTCCCTTCACCTTTTCATGAAGTTCCACAACTTGCGCTCTAAGCAATTCGTTGATTTTGTCCCGATCTTCTCCCAAGCGGGCTTTTTTTGATATTTTTGATCTACTATAATTAGGAAGAGCCTTGCCAAGCTTCGGAATATAGTATTGCCCGGCTTTCAACCAAATCCATACATCTGATTCTTTGGGCGGCTGGATGTTTTGCCACCAGGTAATGCAACCATGCTCGAATTTCGACCAGCGCCCAAGTTTTTCAAAATCGCTGTGAATTATTTCTTTATCCAGCCATAGGCCCAATTCAAATTCCGGATAGGTCCACTTAATATAATCGGTCGGCAACATGTCCCAGAGATCATACGCAGCCCAGTCCATTTCATCAGAAATAGGGTATCCCAAGGGTCCCGCTTCCCAGCCGCTCTGAGACCACTTTTCTCGTATAGGGCCATGTGTTTCATAGGCCCCGCCGGCGGGATTCCAATGAATGGATCCATGCGTAAAACCACGGTATTTCCCAATTCTATCGGGACAATAATTCTCAGACTCAAGTGGAGAACCTAAAAAACCAGATGGCCCGCCAAGAGAGCTATATTTATCCTCTATGCTGCAGGCGCACACGCAGTTGATTTTTAGCAAGAGTCGGTTTTGCGGCAAGTTCATTTTTTAGATTGATGGCTGTGGTAAAGCCCGAATCCTTCCAACAGGTTTTGATTTTTTTTCCAATTGTTTTAGTCTGGTTTCCCGTGTCCGCGTTAAACTTGAAATATATCAGGCAGCGATATCGAGATGTCGTTGTTGAGCGGACTTTTTTTCAGACGCTGGCGCGGTATCTTTTGCTGGCTCTGCTTTTTTATGCCCCCTGGGCTTACGGCAGCACCCGTCCCACGTTGGTGAATATTCTTGATGATGGACTCCTGCTTTGCTTTGGGCTCCATCTTTCTAGCTTGGTTTTGGAAGGTCGATTTCCCCGCTATCCCCTCATTCCCACCGTTTGTCTTGCCCTGCTAGTTTTGCAGGGCTTGTGGATGTGCTTCAATGCGCGGTCTTATCTGGATGATGATTTTTGGGAGTTTGTTCCACTGATCCAACCTTTCCCTCATCTGCCTGGCACTTGGGATAAGGCTGCCAGTCTTTTCACGCTTAAAACTCTTTGCGCAATGACTGCGGCTTTTCTGGTGGCTTGCGATTTGATGGCCAATGAGATTTGGAAATTGCGGCTTTGGCGCACCATGGGAATAGCCGGCTGCTCGATTATCGTCTATGGACTGATTCAAAAGGGATTGGGCCCCGACTCAATTATATCGATGTACCAGGACCCGTACATTCTCCCGACATTTTTCGGGCCTTATCGTTATCACGCAAACGCGGGCGCGTATCTTAACCTTGTCTGGCCCGTTTTACTCTCCCTATTCATTCATAGCTGGCGCAAGGGTTATGCCTATGTGGAACGGGCCATCTGGTCATGTGCCCTGGTCATGGGCTTGGCGGCTTGTTTTGTCAACACCTCCAAAGCCGCCGCCGCCATTACGGTTTTGATGATGT
The DNA here is from genome assembly GCA_021272315.1 of Methylacidiphilales bacterium. Taxonomy (GTDB): domain Bacteria; phylum Verrucomicrobiota; class Verrucomicrobiia; order Methylacidiphilales; family UBA1321; genus JABDGH01. The sequence continues at coordinate 26,900 of JAJSLI010000033.1, forward strand.
TTGCCGCTGTTTTAAGTTTTGCCTCCTTCTTTCGAAACAATTTAATTCGATCACGTTATGCCGCACGAATTCTGACCGCCGCTTTCATTCTGGGTTTCGTCGCAATCTTAATTTACGGCGGCATCACCAACCAATTGCAAGGGCGCTGGGATAAGATGTTTAATCCAAACAATTCAAGTGATACCGAGGGTCGACTTTTGGTTTACGGGGCTTGTATCCGCATGATTCCAGAAGCGGGCTGGCTCGGCTTTGGTCCGGGCACTTTTTCGAGGGTGTTTCCCTTTCACACTCTCTATCTTGGAGATCAAATTAAAGGATTCTGGGTCTATGCCCATGAGGACTATCTTCAGACGGTGGTGGAATATGGCTACTTGGGGTCGCTCTTTTGGTCGGTCCTTTTATTTGGGAGTATTATTATGGCGATCCTCCGGGGATTACGGTCTTCCCTAAGAACCCATGACCGCATCATTTATCGGACTGCCGGCCTGGCTTTGGGAGGCCTTGCTCTTCACAGTTTTGTCGATTTCCCCCTGCAAGTGGCTTCAATTCAGCTTTATGCCGTCATTTTCTTCGCTTATGCCTGGAGCACGGCGAACGACTCGAAACGGCTTCAAAATTCCCAGGAAATATTACAGCCCCGGTAAAGACGGTTACTTGCTCTCACCATATGCCTCTCCGTATTTGTATTTTCCGGAGTAGGAATAGCCGTGGTATTCATCAATGCTCCATGAGGGAACACAATTATAAATAATTCCAACAGGCCTGGCACGGGCCATCTCCAAAAAGGAGAGAGCCCGTCGAACGGCATGCCGGGACGTGCTTTCAGCTTTCACCACAAGGCATATGGTTTGAACATAAGGAGCAATAAGTCGAGTATCACAAACCAAGATGATAGGTGGTGAATCGACCACCACGCGGTCATATTTGAGCAAGGCGCCTTCCAGCGTTTCGATGAATCCTTTGCCGCTGAGGAATTCCGCAGGGTTTGGACATTTGCCCCCCGTAAGCATAATGTCAAGATTCTCGACAACATTCCTATGAACAACCTCGCTCAGATTCACGCCTTTTGCCACATGCTCGGTGAGTCCTGGTCGATTATTTTCCAAATGAAACCGTGTCGGCACCCCTGGACGACGCAAATCCGCATCGATCAGCAAGGTCTTCAATCCGTGCTGCGCCAGAGATACGGCGTAATTGCAACTGGTAAAGGTTTTACCTTCACCGGGTAGGGCGCTGCTAAACAAAGTGATGCGACGATCTTCCTCCTTGCCCACGAGTTCCAGTGCCGCCCAGAGATTCCGAATATTTTCGGCGGCAATGCCGGAGGGGTCGTCTATCAGCACGATGTCCTCGTATCTTTTGTCACCTGACGGGAAATTGCCGTCGGCTTTAGCCTCTCGTCGGGGACGCTTGGCCGCATTCGACCTCGAAATGAGCGGGATGGTCGCGATGACGGGCAGGTCGGTAAACTGCTCAACGTCTTCTGCGCTGCTGAATGTGGAATCAAGACGCTGCAACAACATGACGACGGCCATGCCCAAAATAAACCCGCCAAGGATACCACTGCAAATGACGCTGGGCGGGTTGGGATAAACGGGATGTGCCGGCAGATTGGCCGGATCCACCACCTTCACTTCAATCGGGGCCGATTCCGTTTGCACATCCTCTTCGCGCATCTGTTTTAGAAGACCGTCAAAGAGAGCTTGTTCCGTATCGACCTCGCTCTGAAGCACACTCGTACGGGCTTCGACCAACTTGAGTTCCGAGGCAATCAGATCATCCTGCGACTCCGGTGTCTGTGAATTTTCATTTTGAGTCCAATACGCCGCTTCGGTCGGAGAACTGGCGATCACTTTTTTTATTTCCGCGTCAAACCCAAGCTTGAGGTCGGCCATCAGGGAACGCGCTTGGATGAGTTTGGGGTGCGCTTCTAGGTAACGTTGGGACAAATCATCGACAACCTTCTGCTGGTCATCGACCCGCTGCTTTTGTCGAAGCGCTTCCTTATAAATTTCCAGTCCATCCGCAGACTTTTGTAGGCTGAGTTTGGTGCGATTCACCTCATCAAGCAAAAACGTTCTTTTGGCGCTCGACGTTCCGATGTCGGTTTCCGCGCTTGACGCAATAAACTGGTTGACCACGCTCATCGCCAGCTTCTGCGCAGCCTCCGGAACGGGATTTTTCACGCTGACATCAATCAATCGCGTTCCCCGTCGGAGGACTACGGAAGTTGCCGTTTGTATCTTGTTGGCCAACTCTTCGTTGGATGGGCGCGCAGCTCCCGAATCCTGGGCCGGAACAATATTGGTATCTTGCAGGATGGCGGGATCGTTTGCCACTCGGTCATAGAGACTGTCCAACTTTAAACTTTGCGTGATGGTATTGAGAATGTCGTCACCCCTGAGATCGTCTTCACCGTTACTGGCATTGTTCGGGTTATAATCACGCTCTTCTTGCTGGGCTACCCGCAGAACAATTGTTGATTGATAAATAGGGGTGGCCTTCATCACGTAACCAATGGCAATAAGGAGGCCCGCTATGACAGAGAGACCGATGATCCAGAGGTGTCTGAAAACAAAATGAAATTTCGAGAGCAAGCTGCGCTCCGGCCGGATATCCGGTTGTTCCGGACTGTCCGCAATTTCCATTGCGGCGGGATCAGGTTCCGGGGATCCCGCCTTGGCGCGCGCCAAGGGCAAATGATTTCGTTTGTTCAGGGCCATTTTAGAAAATCCTCTGTCGAACCGTGATGGTATCGCCTGGTTGCACGTAAAACGGCTTGACCGTGCTGTCATGCGCCAGCTTTCTGGCATCGACCTCAAGAATTTCATCCTTGCCGTTGACTAATCGTCTTACGATGACGCGAAGATCGGCCAGATCGGTAAATCCACCCGCCAGCGCGATGGCCCCCAACAAATCCAAGCTCCCTTCCTGCGGAATTTCAATTTCGCCCGGCTTTTTAACTTCGCCCAGAATGGTGACCGTCTGTATGGCGTAACTTGAAACCGTGAGGGTTACCTGCGGATTTCTGATGAAGCGTTCGTCCACCAGCAGTCGGCGAATTTCCTCCGTCGCCTGTCCAATCGTCCTGCCCGCCAACGGCACAGCGCCCAAAAGAGGAAACCGGATGGTGCCGTTCTTTTCGATCCGCGTTTCCGTCGTCAAATCATCTTCCCCATAAACCGTGATTTTAACCACGTCGTCGCAACGCAGCAGCACGCCCTCATCGACACTGAGCATTCTCGGCTGACTTGCCTCCGGAAGAGATGGCGCGGAATTGGTACTTTGAGCGATAACCGAAGCAGCGGGGAAAAGATATGGCAAGGCGCAGAGAACTCTCAATGCCACATGGCCGATTCTTGTTTTGATCATGATTCAAGCGGGAACCTAATTCAATTGACCATGATTAGCAGGCTTAAAATCAGCATTCATTAAAAAAATAAATGCCTGAGTCAACCCCTTGGACCTAGGCCCTCATTCTTGCGAGAGCAGGCTTATGTGGGGCCGGGGGGGCCGGGAGGGGCGGGAGGGGCGGGAGGAGCGCCCGTGCTACCGTTGGGGGACACCGTTTCGTTACTGGAAGTATTGGCCGGATTGCTATTATTGCTATCGACCGGATTGATCGTGAAAGTGCCTCCACCGCCGCCGCCATTACTACCACCCCCAAGCGCGGCCACGATCTCAGCGATCTCGCCCTGGGAAAGTTTGCCTGTAACGATGGTGACTCCGTCCGGCGAAGTTGTGACCTGACCTCCGGGAACCAGAACGATTTTACCATTGGGAAGGGTTATCCGCACAACGCCGTCAACCGTCTCGACCGAAACACCGGCGCTGGGCGTAAAGCTGATCACCCAGTCCGTGCCGATAGCTTTCGACGTTCCCATTGGCGTCGCGACGCGAAAATCGGAGTTGCCATCATGCTTGGCCAAGTGGCAAAGAAGCTTCCCCTCCTTGAGGGTGAGCCTGATTTTGCGGGTCTTGACTCCACTCGCTGATTGCGAATATTCGAGAGAGGAAATGACCACGTCAGTTCCCGGAGTGACGACCGTGGTTGCGCCCGGCATCAATTTCAAGAGGGCACTGCTGTCCGCGTTCGCATGGACCAGGCTTCCAGTCGCGATGATATCGCCCGCCTTTATTCTTTTAGACTTTCCCGAGGAGTCGGTCGCATAGACGTTGCCGCTCACCTTGTCAACGGTGGCGGCGACAGTCTCGGCATGCAGCACAATCCCGGATGCGCCCAAAATTAGGAATAGAACCCAGATCGCGGATTTTAATTTCATAAGTTTATTATGTTTGGCGACTAGTACGAAAACGAAGCCGAGACTCCAACTTGATTGTCAGTGAAGGAAAAGTTGCTAAAACTGGAGTCGTCCTTTTGGTATTTGTAGAAAATCGAAGCCTTCAGCCACGAATTGGGATCCCAGTCGAACCCGGTGGTCGCATAATAGTAGTCATCGTCGCGAGCCGGCCCGGTTAAATCGATGCCTGCGCCTTGATAACTATCATTCTCGTATCCAAATCCGACATTATAATAAAATTTTTGGAGAAACCGTTGACGTCCGATGAGCGAAACGCTGGTGGCGATGTAATCCTGGCCGTAGAAATTGTAGGACGGGTCAAATTGACGCTGCCCGACTAATGTTATGTTTGTGTTGATAAAAGGCTGATAGGTCCCGGAAAGGGAAAACACCGGCTCAACCGTATCCCCGGTAACTGATCCTGAATATTCACGGACTTCCGCTCCGGCGGACAGGTTAAAGGAAAGCTTTCCACTATAGAGATAGTTTACCCGGGCAAGCATCTGTTGGTAAGTTTGGCTGGGAGCCCCGTAGCCGAGATCCAGCCAACCAACCGTCGGACCGAAACCTATGCTTAACTTGGGATCGAGTTGATAGAGGAAATAGGCATCTGCGGCCCATTCGTTGCTGTAAGAAAATCCAGCCGTCTCATAGTCGGTAAGCGTTTGGGTAAAATCACCAATAACGGACAGCTTGTCGGAATAATTGTAGTCCGCTGATGCCTTGGTTACATAGACGCTGCTGGTCACCAGGTTGCCTGCTGCGGCGGAGGTGGCGCTTTCGCGCGCATAGGTCTGCTCCAGTCCCAAGGCAAGTTTGGAAAAGCGATACTGGTAGAGGAGGCCTGCTCTCTGGTTAAAGGAATCCTGTCCGGAGTGATCGGCGTATATGTCAACCGAAGGCGCATAGAAAATATCGAAATAACTTGCGTCGATGGCCTTGTCGTTGCCGATTTTGTATTCGCCCAAGAGACTTATTTGGGTGATGAAGTCTGAAACTTTGTTGGGCTGAACGAAAATGTTGTCGTCATAAACCTCAGATACGGTTGCTATGAACAGAATGGGCAAGTGTCCGCTTTCCATAAAGGGGGCGGAACTGGGGGAGGTTGTCGGAGCCAAGGCATTTGACGGGGAGGCGTAGGTTCCTGAAGGAGCCACGATGCCTTCTGGCGACGAATAGGTCCCTGAAGGCGCCGCGATGCCGGTACCTGTGTCTGGTACGTCCGCAAAGAGAGAAGAAAAGAAGCCAAGCAAGACACCGGAAACCAGGCAGGTCATTCCCCTGCGCCACGAGATCCCAAGACGGTGTTGGCCATTAATCATCCATTTGCTTGTTTTTTTCATATTCATTTTCTCCTCTGTCCGCCCGAAATTCAACCCTGCGGGGAGCTAGGTGACCACTCTTTTGAAGAGTGTGCAAGCATTTTTTGGGCTTACTTTTCATCAGGGGGTGGTTTTGTTGATTTATCAGGCTGTTTTATTACGTAATACGTTTAAGAACAATAAGATGCGATTTATTCATTCGGTGAATTCGAGCTTGCGATCCAATGATTTTGGCCGTGCCGGGGCATACAAACGAACAAATTTCTTTTGCGGAGAACTTCCAGGGATAGGAGCCTTCGATAGAAACTCCACCGGGGTCTTGTTTATCATCCACCAGCGTGAGGCGGCCTTGTACCAAGTTTCGGACGCCAAGTCGCTGAGCAGATCGAAGAGCATTTCCGACATGACTGTTTTATCCGCATCAAACTCAATCACCGTACCATGGTTTAGCTCATGGGAGCCATGGCGCATTTCGGCCGCCCTCTCTTGAAAATCCTCTGACTCCCAAATTTTGATGCCATCGGGCAGGACAAGCTTCACCCTCGAGAACCCGAGCTTGCAAACCACAAACTGGTAATCCCGCCAAAGTTCTTCGACCGAGCCCTGTCTTTCGACTTCCATTTCGAGCCATCGGCTCAGGGTGAGCGCGTAGCGGGTTTCCTTCCGCAAGGCGAGTGATTTACCCAGGCGACTACCGATTGTAAACCAGTTTCTAGTGTACCCGGAAAGATGGCCGGAAACGATCAAAACTAAAAAAAGCAACCCCGTGAAGAGAGGCAACAGGCGTCCTTGCCAGTAGAAAACGCTTAGGGCCAGAACCAGGCAAACCAAGGAAACCGTGTATAGGCTCAAAACAGCCCGTTCACGTGAAAATCCCACGGTTATCAAATGGTGGTGAATGTGCTTCCTGTCCGGACGAAAAACAGGCAACCCGGGCAAACCGCGGCGCAGGACCGCAAGACTGGCGTCGACCAAGGGCAAAGCCAAGGCGAAGGTGGGTGCGATGAGGGCGGCGACCACCGTGCCCTTGTTAGAGTTTACAATTGAGAGGATGCCGATCAAAAAGCCGATAAAATAAGCGCCGCCGTCTCCCATGTAAATTTTGGCCGGGGGATAATTGAATTTGAGAAAGCCGAGCAAAGCTCCTGCGACGCCGACGGCCAGCAGCATGACAAAGCTTGAGTTGGCACTTCCCAGATTTGCCAGCAGGACCATCAACATGAGGCAGATACCGCCAGCCAGCCCGTCAATGCCATCGATCAGGTTGATCAGGTTCGTAAGCGTGACAAGCCATAAAACCGTGGCAATAAAACTAAAGACAACTCCCAAGGCAAGATCGGTCTCTGTAACCGGATTTTTTATAATCTCAATTCGGATGTCACTGAAATAAACGGCCGCGGCAATGGCAATTTGCGCAATTAATTTCCATTGGGCGCGCAGGGAGCGCAAATCATCCCAAAAACCAAGCGCAAACATGGCGAGTGAACTCAAGACAATAATGCCCAGGGTGGTCGCGCCGGATGAAGACGGTCTCTGCCAAAAATAGACGGCCAGAGCAACGACAACAAAGGCAAGAACCAAGCCGACCCCTCCCAAGCGGGGCACCGTTGTCTGGTTGGCATGATGAAAATCTCTTCCACCCTGTGCGTTATCACGGGCGCTGAACCAATAACAAAGAATATAGGAGATTGTGCCCCAGCAAATGCAGAATCCCAGGGCGAGAAAAACTGTTAGTTCCAACCAGTTGACGTGTGCGAATGATCCCATCATTTGTAATCTCCTGCCCGACATGAAAGGTGCTAACACGGCACTAGCCGGAAAGTTTTACTTCTTCAGCAAATTAAACAAGTTAAGATTTATCGCTAGCCAAAAATCATTAAGGTTTATTAGATTTTCAAAATGCGGCCATGCTGGCATAAAAGGATGATAGGGAAATGAACCGAGGCGCGAACAACGGACCTGCAGTGGCAGGAGGCAAGGCTAAGTGAGGAATGAGCAACGAAAAGCTCGGTCTAAATACCCTGAGCCTCCTTTCCAGACACCCCCTCAAGACATAGCCTTGACCGCTCCCCAGCGACGGAAAACAATCACTTATGTCATCGTCCGCATCGCCGAAAAGCCTGATGGAAAATGTGAACGAGGTTGCCAACCCCAACCAGGCTTGGTTTTGCCTTCATTCCCAAGCCAAGCACGAGCATATCGTAGCGGCGCATCTGAGGAAGATGGAGAACGTCGACGTTTTCCTACCGCGGATTCGCTTTAAACGGGCAACCCGTCAAGGCATGGTTTGGGTCACGGAAGCCCTGTTTCCAGGGTACCTCTTTACGCGTTTCGATTGGAAGACCTCCCTGCGCCAGGTGCAGGCCGTCTCCGGCGCCCGGGGCATTGTTCATTTTGGCGACCATTGGCCGGTGATTCCCGAGCAAACCATGGAGGAACTCCGCCAAGTCATCGGGCCAGCCGAACTGCATACCATTACCCAGGGATTCGCCCCCGGCGACACGGTGCGTGTTGCCGATGGCACATTGCGCGGTTTACATGCCGTGATTTCGCGCGTCCTGCCCGGACGGGAACGGGTGGCTGTCCTGATGGAACTGCTGGGACGGCAGACCATGGTCGAACTCAAGACGAGTTCGGTGATCAAGGAAGGCGATAAACGGGCGGAGATTTTGTTATAGCCGCATTGTCGCCGGCGCTCGTGACCGGAGAGAAAGCTACTTGCTTAAAATAGCCTCCCATCGATCAACTGCCTGCTGACGGACGAAGTTTGTGGCTGTGGGCTCGACTGGTTGATCGTGAGATTCCCGTTCAAATATTCCCTGTAGCCACGCGGAGATCGCCTCAGCCTCGTCAACGGCAAAAACGCCATGCCGCCTTTCCAGGGAAAGTCTTTGAGCGGTCTTGCCATCGGTGTCGCCAATCCAAAGAATCCTTCTCCCGGAGATCTCGGCAAGCGTGAGCTTGCTCGGCAAAAGAAGCCCTTTCATGTCCATCCGACGGGTGACGACGAGAACCTCGGATTGCGTGAGAGATTCCCCGAGCTTTGCCAGAGGGACGGGAGCGCGCCATTGCACCTGGAGCAACCCCAGGTTGGCCGCCGCGTCCTGGCTGGGAAGAAACTGCGGGCCTTGGCCTTGGAGTATGAGATCAGCCTGAACCCGCCGGTCCTCAAGCTTCTTCTGAATTTGAAGCAAAACCTGAATCTCATGGGCCCGCCCAAAGTTTCCGGAATAGAGCCAGCAGCGGTTTGTTTTTTGGCCGTTTTTGATGGAAGGCCAGATGACTTCCGGAGGGAAAGGTCCGATCACGACAGAATCAATCCCGTAGACCTCCCGGAGATAATCGCGCATATCCTCATCGAGAGTGATGACCTGACTTGCTCCCCGATAGGCCCGGCGTATCAAAACGCTGAGCAAATGCGCCAGGGTTCCGTCCTTCAATTCTCCCAGGCGCACGCCGACGTCGGGATAAACATCCATGACCCAATGAAAGTGTTTGGCCCGATGCATCTTGGCCGCGATCCCGGCCGTAACCGCCAGACACGCGGGCGAGGTCATCGAAATGACGGCGTCCACCTTGGGATGCCCAAGACTTCGGCACAATAAAATCAAATGGGACAAACCCTCTTGAAGAAGCCGCCCAAGCCCTCGTCGCGGCTTCCCGTAGGAAGCGCCGGTGACAAGCACTCGCACCACATGTCCGCGCTTCTCAAGCTCTGCTCCAAGTTCGGCGAGAATACGTCCGGTCGGCGCTCCCGAGGCAAAGCCAAACTGGTTGATTAAAAGCAGCTTCATCAGCAGCATCCGGACGCCCGCTACAAGGAATACGGACAAATGCCGTGGCAGACCCAGTAGCCGGGTAATTTCACCAACTCGGCCAGGACGTGATCTCCAACATCCCGACGATTCCAATCTTTGCGCTGGTAGCCGAAGTAGGACGGCCGCGAATAAAACGTGATGTCCGGCGCAAAATGCTCGAAGCAGGCCAACGCACGTCGTGAATGATACCACGTCGTCACGAGGATAACGCGGCGCGCGCCCATTTGATGCAGCAATGGAACGGACAATTTCGCATTTTCCAACGTGTTGGTCGAACGGTCTTCCCGCATGATGGCAGACGCGGGTACGCCGCTTTTCTCCAGCATGGCCACATTTAACTCGCAATCACCAGCTCCACTGACGAGGATTTTCTGTGCAGCGCCCGCCTTGAACAATTCCACCGCGCGTTCGGGACGCTCATCCGAGCCGCCGCCGAGGACAACCAGCACATCCGCCTTCACCTCCCCGCTGTCCACGGTCAGCAGTCGTTGCGAATTCCGCACAATCTCAATTCCGAATATAAAAGCAACCGCGGCGAGCGCGGCCGCAGCCGGCCAAAAGACAAGATGAAAGCGGCGCATTAGGAATTTGGGTCTGTGGGCGAAGAAATGACCCGGTGTTTGACGAAAATCGCCGGATTGCCCTGATAAATGCCAAAAGGCGGCAGGTCATCCGTGGCCACGGAACCTGCTGTTAAAACCGCATGCGAGCCAACCTTGACCCCGGGTGCCACGAACGCATCAGCGCCGATCCACGCACCTTCTTCAAGATGAATGGGTCTTGTTATCAGGTCAAATTGCGGTGACTTGTAATTGTGATTGCCTGTGCAGAGGAAAGCGCGTTGCGAGATGCACACGTTGTTTTCAATCGTGATCTTTTCCAGATTCAACAGCCAGCATTCCTCGCCCAGCCAGACGTCGTCACCCAGGGCGAGTTTCCATGGAAATGTGATTTTTACCCCCGGTTTGATGGATACGTTCCGGCCGATTTTTGCGCCAAATCGCCGGAGAACAAAGCATTTCAGCCCGGACAATTTCATGGGGCATGCTTGAAATAGCAGCAGGTTGGCGACCAGCCATAATCCCTCGCGCCACCCGCTTGCGCCGCGATCGAACTTGGCTGCCGAATATCGGGAGAGATCAACCTTCATCGAGAAAACTCTTCCATGATTGTCACACACTTGGGCCTGGAACCGCCACCCAGCAGCCATTCATGGACGGAACGCATCTGGATGGCGATCTTCGACCAGGTAAACCGGTCTTTCACCAAGGTAAGTCCGCGCTGTCCCATCGACTGTCGCTCGGTATCGGACATCTTCAAAAGTTGTCTCAATCCCTCGGCAATGCTTTCCGTCCCCGGCTCGATGCGCAAAGCGGCATGAGCGGTAAAGCCTTCCGGAAGGTTGCATTGCGAAGTCATCAACACGGGCTTTCCATAAGACCATGCTTCCAAAACAACCAGGGGCAAGCCTTCGCTGAGGGAGGGCAAAATAAAAGCATCACAATTTTGGTAACACGCGGATTTTGCCTCGTCAAACTGAGGGCCGGTAAAAATCACCGATGACTGCAAATGGAGTTTGGCAACTATTTCCCGAAGTTCCTCTTGATGGCCCAACTGATCCCAGCCGGCAAGGGCAAGCATCCAAGCCGGCTCCCGACTTTCCTCCTCCTTGACCCGCGCCCAGGCTTGCAACAAATTGATCAGTCCCTTCTTCGGATGAAGGCGACCGAGATAGAGAAGTATCTTTTGCCCCTTCCCGACCTGTTCTTCCCAAGCCGGCTTCCGACTTTCGCCTTCGAGATTCGGATGGTTCGGAATGTCCACTCCGTTGGGAATGATCGCGATGGGATTCTCTAATCCGTAGCATCGGAAGTTTTCCGCCTCGGATGCGCAGAGCGCATGGAGACAGGAAGCGGTGCGCAGGTTTTTCTTTTCAAATGCGCAGGCGGCGAGCTGTTTCTTCCAACGCGCATTTTTAAGCGCCCACGGTTCCAGCATCCCGTGCGGTGAAACGATCCGGACGGCTCCGGTTGCTTCGGACAGTTTTCTGGCCAGCCAACCCGGATACATCCATAAGCCATGCACTTGGATCAGGGTGTCCTTTCGTACGCAGCGGCGCAACTGACGGGCAAGCTCTGGAGAATAGCCGAAAGCCGTTGGGCCCGTGATCCGGCCTGTCACGACAGGCCAATCAGAGGGAAAAACGGGCGGCGCGCCCGTTGGGTCGACGAGCCCGGCGACGAGGCCGTCGAGATGCTGCCGTCGATACTCTGTGGTCAGGGCCTGAATGACCGGGGGAATCCCCCCGCCGGCACTGGAAAGCCATGAAGTCAGATGCAGAAAAGTTGACATCCTGTTGTCACCTGCTGTTAACGATGGCTCAAAGCCTTGAGCAGAACACGGTCAAAAAGGCCGGCGCGTTTGGCTCCGACTTTCAGGGCGCATTCCGCGGCGGCCTTCATGCCCGAAGCGAACCGTTCCGGCCCCCAATTCGTGATGATCTTGCGGCTCGTCAAACCAAATTCAGAAAGTGGAAAGTCATCGGTGGAAATTTTTATCATCAATTGCGCGAGAGCTTCGACGTCGTAGGGATCAAAGGTGAATCCGTTTTTTCCTTCCCAAACCAGGTCCGTGACACAACCGCAACGATTCGAGACCAATACCGGCAATCCCGAAGCCATCGCCTCATTAACCACCAAGCCCCATTGTTCGGTCGTACTGGCGTGGATGAGCGCGCCGGCCAAGGCATAATACGCCGGCAAAACGTCATAAGGCTTGGCTCCAACCAAATGTACCGAGTGAATAACGCCAAAACGTTGAACGACCTCTTCAATAAGAGGGCGCAACTCACCGTCTCCAACAATCACCAGATCCCAGATTTTTTGGCTTTTAGAACTTCGTTTTTTGTAAAGAGCAAAGGCTTCGATTAACCGTGGAATATTTTTTTTTCCGGCAAAACGGCTACAGGCGATGAAATACCTGGCGGGAAGTTTTAGCTCCCTGCGCAGTTCATCATCCCGCCTGCGCGCCGTTTCAGAACCCTTGCAAAAATGGCTGTTATCCACGGCATCATAGCCGCTGAAGACGGTTTCTTTGGGCAGCCCCAGTTCGACAAGGTAGTCCGCCTGCGGCCTGCCGCCTGCCATGCCGGCGGAGCTTAATCCAATCACTCTTCGCTTGACCCACTCCTTGACCCGGTTTCGATCCGAGTCAAGGCGGTTGCTCTCACTACACATCACGACCGGGATGGAATGGGCTGCGGCCCATTGCAGGGCAACAAGATTGGGAAGGAGGGAATAGCCGTTCACACAGATAACATCCGGATTTAATTCGGTGAGCGCCCGCTCAACGGCCGCGGCTACCCGGGCGTTGGGTATACCCTCGCCCGTAGCCTCGCGAAAAAGCGTTTGTCTCCGATAGGAAGCGATTCCTCCAGCGTATTCCAGTACCGCAAACTCATCCCGACCGGCTAATTCCAGCACCGTGCAACGAAATCCTCCCAGGACGGCGAAGGCCTCCCACCGAGCGTGGTGATAGGGCACCATGTTGATCAGCAAGGCGACGAGATGGGGAGTGTTCCGCAAGGGGTTAAAGCAGGTTAAAATCAGCCTCGTGAAAAGCCTTAACCGCGTCTTGATTGGGAATATCCGATAACTTGAAGCCCATGGTTTTCAAAACACGTAAAGTGTGGATTTTCGGGTTGCCAACCTCTTTAATCCGCCCCCGGCCTGCCAAGCCCAATACCCTCGCCGCTTCTCGATCATTGAGCAACCTGACCACCGCGTCCGCCAACTGAACGACGTTATGGGTGGGAGAAAAGAAAGCGTAGCGTGAATCGTCCAGAATTTCCCGCAAACCGCCGTGGGTTACCGACGCCACGGTGGGAATGCCATAGGCCATGGCCTCGAGAGGGGTGCGCCCCATCGCATCCCAATCGGAATTAAAAAGCATCACGTCGAGACTGTGGAAAAAATCGGTCAGGTCCTTTTGCCAACCCAGCCAATGAATCCGGTTCTGGATGCCTTGCGCGCTGGCCCGGGCCTCCATCGCCTCCCGTTGAGGGCCATCCCCGGCGATGAGAAAACGGGCTTGGGGAACGCGAGAGGCCACCTTACCCGCCACGTCGATAAAGATGTCCCATCGCTTGCGAGGTATCAGCCAGCCGGCATTACCAATTACCAGCGCATCAGAAGCAATCCCGAGGCTCTGACGTGCTGCCATTCGGGTTTTATCTGTAGGCAATTCTGGAAGAGGAAAAGGATAGTAGATGACACGCGACAGGCCTGCCAAGGCGGGAACGATGTCGACCGCTTCATCACGAATGAAGCTGGAGGCGAAGATGATGGCGCGAAACCGTTTGGCGGCCAGCCGGTAAATGATTCGCCAAGCCCAGTCAGGCTTCACGTTGCGATGGTGGTAGTGAATGAAAAGCGCGCGCTTCCCTTTGCACAGCCTGCCCATTGCCGCAAAGGCCATCAGATTATGCCCGGACATCAACAAGCCGTCGGCCCGAATCGATTGCATCATCCGGCGGGCTTGCCAGAAACTACGCCAGCCGCCATAGCCGCGATAAGACAGGTCGCGCGCGGAAATGCCCCGCGCATCAAGCAGTGCCTTTAGTTCACCGAACCGATTGAGAGAAAGCACTTCGCTTTCAATACCCAATTTTTTAAGTTCATCCATGAACAGCAGGACGTATTGCTCCATGCCGCCTAAATTCGTGCACTGAATTACATTGAGAATTTTCATGCGACTCCCAAGTCAACCGAAAAGATCACCCAATCTCCACAATCCTGAACCATGCGTGCTTTGGTTGAATCCCTAATCGTCCGCTCTCGTTTAAATTCTGGTTGTGCTCAGGTTGATTCGAGGGGGAAACGGCAAATATGCAAATAGTGGTCCTTGCGAACCATCCTATATTTGCTTGGCGCGCGTCTTTTGCTGTTTCTCAAACGCCCCATCGCTTCGAATTCTTTAAGGCTGTTTTCGGATTTGCTTCTTTTGTAGACGACCCACGCACCACAGGATCACATAGCCAAAAACAAACGTATAAAGGGTGATCAGCGTGATGTCCCGCCCCAGATTGAAGGTCAGGACAAGTCCCAAACCATATAACGGTATGCGGCCAACTTCCTGTCCATGTAAATCCAACCGCGCTAGTACGGCCACCCAAATACTCATCAACAACGCCGCAAAGGCCGGGCCTAAAACCCGCCCAAAATTAACCACTCCCTGCCCGATCATGCCGGTCGAAATGCTGGCTGTCACCAAACCCGAACCGGCCGTGTAGGATTGTCCGCGCAAGATGGCATAATCAACTCCAATGAGTGGTTTGTCCGGCCATAATACGCGTGGAATCGGGTTGGCCAATTCCGCAAGGTAACCCTGTCCCCAATTGGGTTGGTAAAGGCCGTTCGCTATGAAAGTGTTGATCCAGCATAACTCCTCATACATGTTCAAGCCTTCGTGGTGCACGCCCTCGTTGCTTTGCCAATCAAACCCCCTTTCTTCGAGTGCCCCCGTAATGGAGGAAGTTGAACGGTTGGCGATGACAAATCCAAACCACGCGTTTATCAATAAAAAGAACCCGGCCAAAATGATGGCTTTTTGCAGTACGCCGCCACGCAAGCGCAGGAACACCCAGGCTAAAATCGCGGGCCCCATGACCACCAGCATGGTGTTGCGTGTCCCGGCAAATATGAAGTAGGGCCATGTGATCAGGCATCCGGCCAGGGTAAAGGCCCGCAGCAGACGGTCTCGCATCAAGGCGGCCATAATGCCAAACATCGCCGCGACGAACATTTGCAAATAGCCGGCAAGCGACAACAACGAATCCATTCCCGTGCCGATTCTCTCCCGACTCCACGGATCCGCCCGATGACCCAGAAAAGGGAAAAAATAATAGGCGGTTTCTCCTTCCAATCGAAAGGCCGCCACCACGGAGGTCAACGCCCATAAAACAACACAGGGCCAAAATATCCGCAACAACCCGGATTGAAACAGCGGTTGCTCGACACCTGCTTGCATCATCTGGCTTACCTGGCCGGGACGCTTTAATTCGCGCCGATTGATCCAACGATGTGTTACCGGAGTCAAGGCAAGAAAGACCGTGACAAAAAGGGCCACTTCCCACCAAGCGTCATCCAGCACGGCAGGAGTAAACTCAGCGGTGTAGGTGCCTGCATAATCGTTGTAAAGCGCATCGCCAACGTACCATGCGGTGACTGTACCCAGCACCGCCATCACCGGTAGTCCCAAGCCATTGCGGAGGTGCCTCCCCGCCCAAGTCACGCCATAAGCAAAAAGAGCCAGCGCTATCCAGAACGAGGGCGGCAGAACAGCTAACGTTTCAATCATGTGGATGGAAAAATATAGACCTGGAAATTAAAGCAGGAAGTTGCAAAGGCCGATCCCAGAGTGCTTTTCTCATGAAAACCAGATCGCTCCATGCCTTGGCACGATAAGTCCATTCATTACAATTTCAGGATTCAAACATTATCATCGAACTCGGAATTTCAGATTTAAACTCAAGGCTCAAGATCGCATTTTTAACGATCCTCACTGGAAGAAAATGAATTGCCCAATTTTTGGCGCAACTTTATCCGAAAGACCAGCCAACTGAACCGGCTTGCGCAAGCGTGCGCGGCGCGGCGCGTTTTACGTTCCGCCGGCAAAAGCCGGGAAAGCCTTTCGAGTTGTGCCGATAATTCCCGCACATTGCCCGGTTCCACAAGAAAAATTCCGTCCGATTCGTTCCCAAGATCCGGCAATCCCGTGTTGGGCGTGCCAAGCACAGGACAACCATGGGCCAATGCCTCCAAAAAGACCTGCCCGAAGCCTTCCACAAGCGACGGCATCGCAAATAGTGAACTTGCGAAGTAGATATCCCTCAGTGTCCCTGCGTCGGCTCCTTGAATCAACTCAACGCGAGGCGAGGCGGCAACCATGCGCTCGATCCCGCGGTCCATCACGCGGCAAACGAGCGTGAGTTTGCTCGACGCCGGCAAGGAGGCCTGTTGCCATGCCAGCAGGAGATGATGCAAGCCCTTGCGCTGCCCGCCCGATCCGACAAACAGAACTTTGAATGCATCTTCCGCTGGTTGATTTTCCAAAAATTGAGGGACTTCAATGCCATAGGGCACAACGCAGCATTTCTTTTCATCCGCTCCATTTTCGAGCAACGATTGCTTTGTGAATGTACTGGCGCAAAAAATCAAATCCGCGTGTTTCCAGGCGTCATAGTCGCGTTCCCCTTGCGCTTCGGGCACCTCTCCAGGTTGTACGCCCGAGTAGGATTCGCCCACGCCTGGATGCCGGGCATGGTCCTCCACGATCAGACGCCGCAACAAGCTGGGATGAGGGTGGTATTGAAAGAGAACTTTATGCGGCCTATGCGTGTAGCGCGCGGTAAATGCCTCCCATGCATAGGAGTGATAGAGAAACAAATGAGACTTCGTTTGTTCCGCCCGCCGCGCCGCCGCCCATGAAAAGCGCCGATCAAGTTTATTGAAAGTAACCGCCGGCGCACAGCCCAGACGGTGCCGAAAGTGTTCGAGCACCGTTGTGCCCCAGAGACAATGCACCCGATCCATCGGAATCCCCGGATCGAATCTGGCCGCCAATTTAGCGCGTACCGATGCCGGAGCAATGCGCGTTGCGGCGCGCAACCAAGGCATGGCATAGCCATCGGTGATAAACCCATCGAGCATTCCGCCCTCAGCCAGCGCCAGAGGCACCTGATAAGCATCGCGCCGCCCGCGAAATGCGCAGACATATTGCTGTGTTATGGAGGTCACTATACTAGCGCAGGCGCAGCCAGGTTAAATAGCGCGACCAGGGAATTGGATTTCGCTTTTTCAAGTAATAAGCAATGCCTGCGACGGCTTGGCACCACCAGACCGGTTCGCGTATGGTCCAGGAAAGGCCGCGTTTCCAAGCGCAGCAAAATTGCGAGGCTATTCGGTAACTGATCAGTACCGGCAAGTAGGGAAAAGGACACCGCATCAACGTGCTCCAGAATTCATTGCGGGCATGACGGTGATGATTTCGCATCTCGTTACGGTCTTGCCTCGAAAAATGATGCCGGATTGTCACAACCGGGGTAAAAAGCACTTCGTAGCCGGCAGCCATGCATTGCAGGGCGTAATCAGGTTCTTCGTACATATGGAAAAAACCGGGCTCAAAGCCATCGAGTTGAAGATAAATCGATCGTTTTAGCACAGCCCCGGAGTTGGCAAACGACCGTGTTGGATGGGCCGGCCCAAAATCCGCCTGCCTTAGCGACTCTGGATACTCATCGGTTCTCTGTGGAAAGTGGGCGATGGCCAGGCGGGGGTTCCCCTCAAACAAGAGAGCGAGCCGGGCCAGACCATCCAATTGTTCCGGGTAACTATCGTCGTCCAGAGACAGAACCAATTCGCCTTTGGCCTCGCGCATCATGCGGTCCCGGGACGCGACTGAACCGAGTCCCGGAGTGTTGATGATGATTCGCGCGCGGGGCAATTCAGCGCGCACAACCTCAGCGGTTTGATCCGTGCACCCGTCCGCCGTGATGATAATTTCGAGAGGAGGCGGGTCCAACTTCTGCAACACGCGACAGGTCCGGCTTATATCTTCAGCCCGGTTTTTGGTCGTGATCATAACGGAGATTGTCATGGCGTATTGCGGGGAAGATTTCGTCCAGGCTCATCGGGCCTTGCCAAACAACGCCATCAGCGGAAAGCCCGCCAGGCACTTCCACCGTCCCAGCCGCAAGTGCCAGCTAAAAGTAGCTCGGTACAAGTCCCACGCTTCGCGCCGCCGCCCCCGCTTAAGGCATTCCAGCATCACGGGGCGGATGTGGCGTGTAAGAATCCTCCATCGCTCCCGTGCCCGTGTCGGGCCGCCCGGAAAGTCCCCATTGCGCTCGGAAGTGATGAGTAACATCGCGCCGCTGAACTGGTAATTCAACTCATCCTTGAGAGAATTCACATGATTTCGGTAAGCAAAAGTTTGGGGTTGCTGGATATGCACAAACCCAGGAGAACAGCCGAGCTTCATGGCCAGATGAGCGTCTTCCATTCCCCCCTTTTCTTGGAACCCACCCACCGCTAAAAATACATCTTTCCGAATGACAAAGGTCGGGGTGCCGAACCAATGCCAGTTATCGCTGGACGCATAGTAATCGGCAAGACTTTCAACCGAAACATCCTTGTCTCTCGTCCCCGGCAATTTTGCGTCCGTGGTAAAAACCAACGGCGTGCCGGTAATAAAGCCGGGTGAAGCGTGCTGCAAGGCAACCTGCTGATAAACTCCGAGCGTCCATGGAAACCACAGATCATCACTGTCCAGAAACGCGAGGTATTGGCCGGACGACCGGCTGACGCCATGATTCCTTGCCGCGCCCGGTCCGCGATTGGTTTGCGTCAACACTTTCACCCTTGGGTAGCCACGCAGGATTTCAACTGTATGGTCCGTCGAGCCGTCATCGACGACGATCACTTCATAATCCTCGAACGTCTGGGCAAACACCGATTCCAACGTTTCCCGCAACATATCGGCGCGGTTGTAGGTGGGGATGATGACGGAAAAGAACACGTTTTAACCAGATGATGGTGTTAGAAATTGGCGAAGCCAACCCGCGAGTATTTCAGTCGCACGGAAGCCCAAAGCGCGGTAAACTATCCGATAGCGTGCCGGCGCCGTGATTCCCGCGGGCTGAAAGCCCGGATCCGACCGATGGATAATCTCCATGATACCCAGGGCTTCGGCATGGTCATGGGACCAGGCGGAGCGCGCCGCATCGAAACGTCCCTGGTTGATGGCCCGGCGCCGCGGAGCGTTTAGTACGTTGTGCTCCTTCAAAAAAGATTCCGCCCGCTGCGCGATGAGAAGACATTGCCGCCGCGCCTCGGCCTTGTCGCGGTTGTAGACGGTTTGCTCGCTCCATTGCCGGTAAACCGACCCGTTGTGCGGACAATAAGTCAATTGCTTGCCTGCCATGAGGAGGCGCAAATACAACTCGTACTCCTGAAAACAAGGCTGGTCGGGTTTCCATCCTCCCACTTCAAGCAGCGATTTTTTGCGCCAAAGCGGCGCCCCGGTTTGCGGCAGGTGCCCGCGGCCTAATAGTTCCCAGGGGTCATGGGGTTCGGGAATGGGCGCCAACTCGCGGCGAATTTCCTTTTCCGACCAGTACTCTCTTGTATTCGGGCCAAACACGAGGTCTGTATCAGGGTGCGTGGCGAGAAATTCCATCTGTTGGGCCACTTTCCCGGCCAGCAAGTAATCGTCCGCGTCCAGATACTGGAGCCATTCGCCGCGAGCGAGCTCGAGCAGGCGATTGCGTGCGACATTGCCGCCGCGGTTCGGACCCGTCTCCCAGCAGATACGGTCGCCAAAGCTCTGGATCACCGCCAGGCTGCCGTCCGTTGAGCCGTCGTTCACCACGATGACTTCCTTCTCCGGCCAGGTCTGCCCAAGCGCGCTCTCAATGGCCTGCCCCACCCAACGTTCGGCATTGTAACAGGGAATGAGAATAGATACGACTTTCATGGATTACTTCATCATTTCGACCGGAGAAATGATCAAACTCGAATCTGTTTGGCTTAAAATTGACCCCGGACAACGATAGACCGGTTTGGAGAACCGCGTCCAATCCTTGACGCTTCGGGCGACTTTAACAGCAGAACAAGAACGAGTAAGGGATAAAGTCCGAACCTGACTCTATGCGAATCAGGTTTGTTGGATTGCTCGCAAATTGGTCAGCACACGCGAAAAATTTGTCTCGAAGCAATAATGCTTTTTGTAGCACGCGTAGGCGCCTTGCGCGTACGAATCATAATCAGATAGTATTTTTTCAACGGCTGCGGATATTTCTTCAATATGATCGACTAAAACGCCCGCCTTTTCATACTCAATATGTTCATAAGATGGATAGCGAAACGAGATCAATGGAATTCCACATTTGAAATACATGGCGATTTTTTCGGATGCGAATCCGGTAAGCTTGTCGTTCAATGAATTATTATCGTAAAAAGCCAGACCGACATGAGCAGATCTAACCACCGCTTCCCTCTCCCTATCCGGAACCAAACGCAAGGACATCCTGGTTTTTTTCAGCCTGTCTATTTGACGAATTTTTGTAATTTCCAACGGGATTCCGCGGCCATGGAAAACCAACCGCCAGTTCTCAGGGAATAATTGGGCTGCTTCAGCAAGCTTACCGCAAAATCTGCTCTCCCAGATGTGCCCAAAATAGAGAATAATTACCGTTTCTGGAGCAAGCCCAAGTTCATTCTGAAGCCACTGAGATTTATCCGAGCTTACTCCACCAGCTATGGATACGGGTAAATAAGCCATTCTCATAGGCCGTCGGACTCGATTATCCGATAGCAAAATAGCCCCTCGTTCGACGTCTTGCACAATAGTCAAGGCGCATTTGCGATGATTCCTTTCTTCAAGTGGCTTGAGACGCCTAAATCTGGCATCAAACTTTGTCGCAGCATGACTTCGTGTAAAAAGCTCCAAGCTATAGTAAACTAAGGGAATATTTGTTTGTTTCGCCACTTCTCCCGCCCAAAAAAGACCTCCTTTTTCAACGCCTATGAGCGCACTATAAGGATTTTGCCTGGCCATGGCGATGACCTTTCGTTGCATCGCCCGCGGAACAAGACCGGATTTTGGAAATAGCTTGATGAGAAGGTATTTTAACGCATCCAAAATTCCGCGACGAGACCAAGCAGGCAGGAACATTCTGGCCAAATGCCAAACCTTTTTTGTGGTGGCGTTACATTGCTCATAGCTCATCCCGCTGTCGATTGGAGTTGCGCCGCCCAGTCGATGGATTTTTATCATTACAGAATCCTTCAATAAATCGTCGCAAAAAGATTCATCAGCCGCATAGAGAAAAATATCCACATAATAGCCCTCCTTCTCCAAACAGGAAGCCATGTAGCAGATGCTCGATTGCACCCGCCAATTTGCATTCAGGATCGCAATTCGGCGACTTGAAACAGGCGCTGAATTTAACATGCGGTGGATTTTAACAGTCTTCCTACTTGGTCGGCCGCGGATTCGATTTGCGCATTCGTGAGAGCCAGACCGCTTGGCAGATAAAACCCGCGCCGCGCGATTCTTTCAGCGACGGGGCATTCTATGCCCTTGAATAATCCCATCCTTTTGAACACGGGTTGCTCATGCATCGGCCAAAAGAAGGGTCTTGTGCCAACTCCGCGCTCAGCGAGCCTTTGCATGGCTTGTTCCGCGTCGAACGGTACCTCATCCTTGAGCACGACCCCATAAACCCAGTAAACATTCTCGGCATAATCCGTCGCAGGAAGCGGCAATCGCAACCCGGGAACATCCTGCAGCAGTCCGGTGTAGCGCTTGCCCATATCCCGCTTGCGTCTCACGAATTCATCCAGCCTCTCCAACTGGGCCACGCCGAGCGCGGCTTGGAGATTGGACATGCGAAAATTCCAACCCAATTTCTCATGAACAAAACGTTTTTTTTGGAAGCATAGATTGCGCAGCGAGCGACATTTCTCGGCAAGTTCCGCGTCGTTGGTCAGCACCATTCCCCCTTCGCCGGTCGTCATGTGCTTATTGGGATAAAAGCTCAGCGTGCCGATGTCTCCCAGGCTTCCGCAAGGGCGGCCTTTATAGGTTTGCCCTATCATTTCGGCGGCGTCCTCAATGATCTTCAGCCCGTGTTTTTCAGCCAGGGACAGAATCGGATCCATATCCACAGGCAACCCGTAAATATGCACCACCATAATCGCCTTGGTGCGGGGCGTGATCTTGGCCGAGACTTGATTCACATCCATGTTCCAGGTGACCGGATCGCTGTCCACCACCACCGGCGTCGCGCCCGTCCGCACAATTGCCGCCGCGCAGGAAATAATCGTAAACGTGGGAAGAATAACCTCATCGCCAGCACCCAACCCCAGAACGGTCACCGCCACATCCAAAGCCGCCGAGCCATTGCATACGGCAACGCCAAATTTTCGTTCCATTTTCCTGGCCATCTCTTGCTCCAGGCGAAGCACGAAGGGACCGTCGGAAGAAACCCACCCCGTATCAATGCACTCGACCAGATACTTCTTTTCGTTGCCATCAAGCAACGGCTCGTTCACCGGTATAATAGAATGGTGCATGGGATTCAGCCGCGCTTGCGCAGCAGGTAGGCCACGCCCCAGGTGTTGACTGAAGGTTCTTTGCCTGAAAGGTATTCCTCCATTCGTTCGATTTCAAAGCCGCTTTGCCCGGCGAGGGCGGTGATTTCAGTCGGAAATAAATAGCGCATGCGGTGTTCCTCGTGAAAAGTGGTGAGTTGCCCGCTCTTTTTCGATTCGGCAAGCATCGTATAACGCACAGTAACGACGCCGGCGTTTGCATCCAGTTCAGGTTCCGCGATTCGAGTCAGCCGTGTGGTGTCATCTTCAACCCGCTTGACCCGCACCGAAGGGCGCTCCGAAAGGACGGCGGGGCCATGCCACACATCAAACAAAAAGACGCCGCCTTTCTGCAAATGCCGGGCCGCACCGGCAAAGGTGAGCAGCAGATCGTCGTTGCTGGTTTGATAGCTTACCACGTGAAAGAGCGCGATTACCGCGTCAAACGTCCGCTCCAGGTCCACGGTGCGGACATCGCCCTGCCGACAATCAAACTTTCCGCTTGGGGTCGTTTGGTTGCCGCTCGATGCCCGACGCTTTGCCGCGGATACCATTGCCTCACTTTTTTCTATGCCAAAAATATCAAGACCCTGCTCAGTCAAGAGGTGTCCATGCCGACCGGTGCCCGAACCAAACTCAAGCACGATGCGGACGGTGGGGATGGCGCTTCGCAGCAACCGAAGAACATACTCAACCTCTGCGCGATAGTCCTTGTCCCGGTAAAGAAGATCATAATAGCTGCTGTAGCATCCGAAAACATCCTCACTCATGACGCCGTCTCCGTGCCGAAATTAAATTCTTCCGGCAACTTGGTGAGCAGGCGCAACTTGTCCTGATCACCGGCATAAGGCCCTTGCTTGACCTCAAACATTTCGAGCTCCTCAAGAACTTCGAAGCCATGCCCGCCTTGCACAAGCAGGATGACATCCCCGGCCTCTAGAATCCTGCTTTCAAAATAAATCTGGTTTTCATCGTAAAAATCGACCCGCAATTTTCCGCGCTTGATCAGCAGGGTTTCCTGCGTGTAATGCACTTCCCGCGCCACGGGCTTGTGAACATGGGCGTCAATCATCTTGCCCGCGGGATGCCGCATGTAAGCAAGTTGCTGGGACAAATCGTTGGAGGTAAAAAAACTGATGCCCGGCTTGTCATAGCGATGCGACACGATCAGGGCGAATAAACAACCCGGCTTCTGGATGATTTCAACGTTTTGCATGTTAAGGTCGATCCTTGACGATCAAAAATTCTCCCAGACAGCAATCACCCTGGCATTGGCAACTTCGGCCACCGATGCTTTGGTTGACGCTTTGACATTCACTTTATCCCCCTTGAGAGTTAGTTGGGCCGCCCTTTCGTAATATAAAATATGTAGAGAAAGCAGCGTGGTATGGCGCATTAAAACGGCCAACACAAGTCAATCCATACCTCATTAAAAATTCCTCAATTAATTCCTCTGAGATTATAACTGGAAAATCCCAATGATAGGAATCATTTTGCCACTGTTCTAGCACGTCGACATTGAAATATCGAGTGAGAAAGCAATCGAAAATAATCCATCCGCCTGGTTTTGCTACTCTTGTTATTTCTTCCCAATATCCAAAAGTCTTTATCACCGGCAAATAGACAAAAACTCCATGGCTAAAGACCGCATCAACAGATTCAGAAGCCGTTTGTCTCAGGCTCGAACCGTCGGCATTATAACATTTTAGGCCGGTCTTTCCCGCATACGTTTGATTCAGATACTTCACCCACTCCCAGGAAGTCTCATACACTTCGTAACGGGTTGGCGAATGATTTTCCACGATTTTTTCAAGGTACATTCCTGTCCCTGCTCCAATTTCCAATACGTTTTGCAGCTTGGGGGGCAAATACTGCCGCAGGGTGTTGATGATTAAATCTCGACGTTTTCCCACCCCGCCAACGTTGTTCTTTTCCAAGTATTCGCACAAACTAAGATTACTCTCGTGTGCTTTTCGGACAACGTTTTCAGGAGAAAAATACCCGAAACCTTTGGGGATTGCCTTATAGCCCCAAAAATTAAGCATCCGATTCAATACGCCATTAATTGTCATTCTTCACTTTTCAGCGCATGCGGTTTGATGATTTGAATGGCGCATGAGGTTGCAATAAATGAAATGCCCTGGTTAGCATTGATGTTCGCGCCTGAAAGAAAATTTGAACCAGTCGTGACTACAAATGCCATGGCATCATGAACCCAGTCAAATACAGAAAAACCAGCCTCGTCGGTTACCCACGGCTCAATAACATAGGTTTTTGGATATAACATTAGCGCTTCAATTCTCATGTGGTATTCCAAATCTCCCGTTATCAGCCCCAGCTTCACATTGGAATGAGACGATCTGCAATCGGCTACCATGATGCCTGTATCGGTCATGAGGTTGAATCCAAGGAGCGGATTCCTGACTTGCGAGAAGAAATGAACGCGCACAACGACATTGAGGGGCTCTCCCATTCTGAAGTGAGTGCATGGATTCGAAGCATCGTCCATCAGTCGGATACTTTTTATTTGAGCCTCGCCCGTACCCTGGCGAGCTACGCCTTCCAAAGTATCAACATGAACCTGCGGTATTTGGGTTTGCAAGTACCGGCTGACTGCATCCTTTACTTCACCTTCAAAACCGACCCGGCCCTTGCTGAGCAGAATAACCCTGCCGCACAGGGACTGAATCGCCCCCATGTTGTGACTGACGAAAAGAATGGTCCGTCCCTCCTTGGTCGACACATCCCGCATTTTGCCCAGGCATTTTTTTTGAAATTCCGCATCCCCCACGGCCAGCACCTCGTCCACAATGAGAATTTCCGGTTCCAGATGCGCGGCAACCGCGAAGGCCAGGCGCACAAACATGCCGCTGCTATAGTGCTTCACCGGCGTGTCCAGAAACTTTTCCACCTCGGCGAAGGCGACGATTTCATCGAACTTTTTTTTGATTTCCGCCCGGCTCATGCCGAGGATCGTGCCGTTGAGGTAGATGTTTTCACGACCGGTCAATTCGGGGTGAAAACCAGTGCCCACTTCCAGCAAACTCGCCACGCGGCCCTTGATCCGCACCCGGCCTTCCGACGGTTCAGTGATGCGACTGAGGATTTTCAGCAGCGTGCTTTTACCTGCGCCGTTGCGTCCAATGATGCCGATGACTTCGCCCTGCCTGACTTCAAAACTGACATTTTTAAGCGCCCAAAACTCTTCCGTGGAGGAGAAACGATGGGATTGCCGGCTTCGGGGACGAAATAATTCCCGGAATTTATCGGCGATAACGTCGCGGAGCGCATTGTACCGCCGAAGCTCGGCCTGATGGCTGAGACAGTAGCTCTTGCCGAGGTTTTCGACGGAAATGACGGTCCGACTGCTCATGATTGCCGGCGAACTCTAAATGACGTCCGCAAAACTCCTTTCCGTTTTTCGAAAATACCAGACTCCCAAAATGAGAAATAGACCCACAACCAGCAGGGAGAGAAAGAAGCCGGGAAGATAGATGGGCGAGTTGTGGCCCAGAATCGCCCAGCGGAACCCGTCGATGACACCGACCATCGGATTGAGCGAATAGAGGAGGAAAAGTGCTTCTCCCAGTTTTTCGCGTATCACGGGACTACTGCAGGCAGCCGGCAGTCTGGTGGTGGTATTCGCCCATAGCAGAAGTTTCTCGTGGATTACCGTACTACTGAATCCCACTGGGCTGACATAAAGCCCGAACTGAACCAAAAAGGGAATGACATAGCGGAAATCCCTATATTTAACATTGAGGGCGGTAATATAGAGTCCCGGCCCCAGGGCCGCGAGAAAGCTGATCCCGATAAAGATCGGCAGGGTCAGAATGTTCCAGGCGGGCGCAAACCGGTACCAAATCATCATGGCGATCAGGATGAGGAACGAGACGAAAAAATCGACCAAAGCGGTAACGACCGTGCTGGAAGGAATAATCAGGCGCGGAAAGTAGACTTTGGAGATCAGGTTGGCATTGCTGACCATGCTCTGGCTTGCGTAGGAAAGCGCCGAACTGAAAAACATCCAGGGAAGCATTGCGGCGAAGACCATGATCGCGTAGGGAGCGCCTCCCTCAGAGTGGAGCCCGGCCACCTTGCTGAAGATGACCGTCATGATCACCATGGTGAGAAATGGCTGCAGCAGGGCCCACGCGATGCCAATGACCGTTTGTTTGTAGCGGACAGAGATGTCACGCAGAGCAAGAATGATGAAGAGTTCGCGATATCGCCACAGGTCGTGCCAATAGTGTTTCTCGGTCCGGCCCGCTTCAAGAATCAGGTCGAAATCGTCGGCGCTGCTCGCGGGAGGAATCGCGTCCGGTTGGGCGGTCATAGCAAAAGAAAGGGATGGTTCGCCTGGCCGCCCCGGCATCCGGGCAAGCTGCCGCACTTGGCCTTCCTGCGATTTTCGCCGGAAACCCTCGTCTTCATCGTGATATCTTTCTGCCGAGGCAAGTTGCGCCTCTCCAAGGTGGGGGATTAGATGCCGTCCCCCAGTATTTTCAAGACAAACGGCAGCACGCGCCGGACGTTTCGTCCCCAACTGCGGAGCATCTTGACCCGCGCGTTGATGTGTTTCCTTTGTTCGCCTGAAAGTTTTTGCGCCTGCGCCGCGATGCGATTCAGGCGGATTTCGCCTCCCTCAAAAGGGGTCAAAATCTGCCGGCGCAGGAAACGACCGGCCAGGTTGCGCAATTCGGCAACGGCTTTGTAGTGACTGCGCCGTTCGCCGGCCACATAAACCGTCTGCACCGCGCCGAGATCCTGGAGATACTTCAGGCCCTGGCTGGCGGAGCCTTTGCTCAAATTGAGGCGCTCGATCAGTGTGTCCATCGGCAGCGGCTCGTGGGATATGAAAAGGAGCCCGTAAATTTCAGCCAGGGAACGGGGCTGCCCCAAGGCGCGGGAGAATTGGACGAAGATCTGAATGATCTCAATTTCCACGGGGTTGAGCAGCGGAACGGGGCTGTTCGCCTTGGCGCCGCCCTCGGTTTTTTCGGTCAAAGTCTCCATCACAAACTTCCTTTTAACAAAGGACCTATTTTGTTCAATATAAAATGAACAAAATAGGCCGCCGCTTGAACCAACCGCCGTTCTGGCATTATGAATTCCCTGTTTTTTTCAGCGAATGCCGGAACTCGTGCGGCGTCTTGCCGGTCAACTTGCGAAACCAGCGGTTGAACGCCGCCACCGAGTTGAAGCCGGCCTTAAAGGCAACATCGACGCACTTCGCCGAGGAATATTCAATCAACACCTTGGCCTCCTCAACATGAGTCCGGGCCACATAGATATGGAAGGGCACACCCACAAGAAGGTGAAATTTGCGGCTCAAGTGCGCCGCACTGACATGAAGCTGCTGCGCCGTGCTTTTGAGCGATATTTTCCCGTCACCATGGCTCTGGATTAATTGGAGGGCACGGTCAACCAGGACGGGCGATTCGGGGTGTTCCAAAGGTTTGGCGGGGGCGGATGATGCGAAAGAACGCGCGCCAAGAAACCCCGCCAAATCCGGCAGCAGGCTCGTAAGCGCTTTCATTTTGCCCGCCCGGAAAACGGGAATTCTGTTGTAACAACCCCAAAGCGATTGGCGATCCTGGGGCGGGATCGCTTGATTCAGACCTCCCAGCATGCGCTGGAAGCACTCCCGGGTTGGCTTCTCAATCGTCATCGGCCCGCAACTCAGCACCCCACAAAACAACCCGTTGGCAAAGACCGGCGTGACCAGTTTGACCGACCCATTGATGCAGGGGAAACGCGTCGCCGCCATGCTGATTCGCTTCCCCTGACCACGCCGGAAGCAGGCCGATGCGCAACGCCGGCAGATTTCACGCCGTCGATTCAGACACCGGCAGAAGGGGTTGCTCCTGACGCTCCGATCAAAGGAGACCGAGTCCGTGCGATCAGCCCGGGAAAAGCGCAGCGGAACATCAAGCGCCCCGGCCAATTTTGTCGTCAGCAACAAGATGCTCTTCTCTCTTCGCTTGGTAATAATGGCCTGCTTCTTCATGAATGTGTCGCGCAGCCTGCACGAGCCGAACGGTCAATTTGCACCCCAGTTGAGTCTCAACAACCAGATTATTTTAGCTGATCTTGTTTGACGGCTCAAGCTCGGACGCGGCAAGCACAACATGAGCGACTTGTAACGTTGCCTGACAAGGGATTATGTTAGGTTATCTCGAGTACTCCATGAAAATTCTCCTGCTGGAAGATGACGCGAAAATAGCCTCCTTTGTCGCCAAGGGGCTGCGTGAGGCCGGTTACGCCGTCGACATCAGCATCAACGGCGAGGAAGGCCTCGCGTTGGGCCGCCAGAACAGCTATGACGCTGCGGTCGTCGATATCATGCTGCCCAAGCTCGACGGGCTCAGCGTTATCGAACGGTGGCGCGCGGAAAGCCTCAAGCTGCCTGTGCTCATTCTCAGCGCCAAACGCGCGCTCGACGACCGCATCAAGGGCCTCCAGCGCGGTGGCGACGACTATCTCACCAAGCCTTTCTCCTTCGCCGAGCTCATGGCGCGCCTTCAAGCCCTCATTCGCCGCGCCGGGTCGAGCGCCATTGTCACCAGCCTGAGCTACGCCGACCTCAAGATGGACCTCCTGACCCGCGAAGTCTGGCGCGGCACGGTAAAGATCGACCTCCAGGCGCGCGAATTTCTGCTTCTGGAATATCTCCTGCGCAATCAGAACAAGGTGGTGTCCAAGACAATGATTCTCGAGCACGTCTGGAATTATCACTTCGATCCGCAGACCAATGTCGTTGACGTGCTCGTCTGCCGGCTGCGCAACAAAATCGACCGCGATTTCGAGCCGAAGCTCATCCACACCCTGCGCGGGGCCGGTTACAGTTTGCGCCTGCCGGCTTAAAATCTAGACGGGTATAAACCCCGAAAATGGGATAGGCTTTTGCCAATCGCATGCACGCCCCCGTTGAGAGCCAGGAGGTAGCCGTACCACCGCAGCCGAAAGACCGTCCGCGCCGGTCCCTTCTCAAAAGACTCCTCTTTTTCAAGCCCCTCGGCTTCAGCCTGCGGCTCAACCTTTGGTACGCCGGCTTCTTTGTCTTCGGCGCGTTCGTCCTCTTTTCCCTCGCCTACCTCCTCCTCACGCGGGAGCTGCGCGAAAGCGATCGCGAGATCGTTCGCGCCAAGCTTTTCGACTACCGCGCCTGGTACCTGCAGGGTGGCCGCGACGCCCTGCAGGACCACTTCGTCAGTGAAAGTCAATGGGAACAGGATTCGTCCTTCCTCGTGGTCCTGAATCCCAACCTGCAGCTCATCTACATTCAGGCTCCCCAGCGCGATTTTGATACCCTCAGCCGACTTGCCACGAGCCAGAACTTCGGCCAGATCGACTGGCGCAGCGTTCCCGCCGCCGAGGCGCACATGGTTTGGATCATCGGGTGCACCCGCCTCGCCGATGGCTCGATCATGGCCGTTGGCCGCACCACCGAGGACCGCGAACTTCTCCTGCGCCATTTCCGCATCGTTTTCCTCTTTGCCATCATTCCCATGGTCGTGCTCGGTTTTTGCGCCGGGGCCTTCATCACCCACCGCGCCCTCGGGCCGATCCGCGGCATCATCGCCGCGGTCCGCTCCATCATCCAGACCGGCGACATGAGCGCCCGCGTCACCGATCCCCGCACCCGGGACGAAATCAACGAACTGGTTATCCTCTTCAACCGGATGCTCGCGCGCAACGAGGCGCTCATCGGCGCCATGCGCGACTCTCTCGACAACGTCGCACACGACCTGCGCACCCCGCTCACCCGCCTGCAGGCCGGCGCCGAACTCGCCCTCCAGCAGGAAAATCCCGCGCAGATCAAGGAATCCCTCGCCGATGCCGTCGAGGAAGCCGAGCGCCTCAACGCCATGCTGCGCACCATCATGGACATCTCCGAGGTGGAGGCGGGTGCGCTCAAACTCGACCTTGAGACGTTCACCTTGGGCCCCGTCGTCGCGGGACTCGTCGAGCTTTATGACGCCGTCGCCGAGGACAAGAACATCTCCGTC
This sequence comes from Methylacidiphilales bacterium, assembly GCA_021272315.1. Taxonomy (GTDB): domain Bacteria; phylum Verrucomicrobiota; class Verrucomicrobiia; order Methylacidiphilales; family UBA1321; genus JABDGH01. Next base: position 57,507 of record JAJSLI010000033.1, read on the forward strand.
CGGACCGACATTGACCCCGCCGGGCAGATCACCGCCGACCGCAACCGGCTCCAGCTTCTCCTGAGCAACCTGCTCGACAACGCCCTCAAGTACACCCCGAATGGCGGTGAGGTGAAAATCGCCGCCGTCTTTGCGCCCAACGAAGTTCGCATCACCGTTGCTGACACGGGCATCGGCATCGACGAGGCCGACCTGCCTCGCATCTGGGACCGTCTCTATCGCGGGGACAAAAGCCGCTCCCAGCGCGGCCTCGGGCTCGGGCTCAGCCTCGTCAAGGCCTTTGTCGAGGCCCACCACGGCAGTGCCACGGTGGAAAGCCGCGCCGGTCGCGGCTCCGTTTTCACCGTTGCATTTCCGCAATAAGGGGAAGCTGCCTGGGATGGGATGAAGGATTGGCGGGCATCTGCGCTTTTCGGGACGGGCGAATTGAATCCGTCGAAGCAGCGTCCGGTTCAGGCATGGCATAGCCATACCGGACATAGGCGGCATATTCCAATCGATACGTTTTCTGTTTCAACTTCGGGTCCCACTCGGGACAGTGAATAGTCGGGGGCGATACGTTCATCTCCGGGAACGTCTCGATCTCCGCGACGTCAGTCTTCATCCTCATCAGGGACAAGGCTTCGAGCAGATCCCGGCGGAGATTTTCCTGCTTGCCGACGAAAGCGACGCTGGGTCTGGCGTACCAGCCATACATTTCGGTCACGAACCCCGGGCGTTTCCGATTCACGTTATCAACGAAGGTATTGAAGTCGTGACTTCCCAAGCCGTTCAGCATTTCGACCGGCGACTTGTGGTAAGGATTTTTTTCGTCGCCTTGGGATCTCCATTTCCGGCATTCCATGAAACGCCACCACGAGACGTACCAACTCAAGGGCTCGCGGACGAAGCAGAACTTGAAGCAGCCGGGATTGATGTGGGGCAGCCAACCCAGACGGCGGCGTATCAGGTTGCGGAAGACTTTTTCGTCGCGATGAAAACGATCATACCAGAAGAGCCGCTCAAAATCGGTACGGGAGCCGCCCACCGGCGTTTTTACCAACCCGAGATGCTTCAAAAGCTCGGCGACCCAGGTGCCACCCGTTTTCGGCACATGCAGGAAAACCGCGTTATTTTTTAATAATAAGGCCATGATGCAAGAGCCCTTTCAACAGGCCGGTATTGCGGAGAGAGCGGGGAATACGAATTTTGTTCTGCGCGATTGACGGGGCTATCTTGAATCCTAGAAAGACGTATAACTACTTCTTCCATTAAGCTTATAAGACGCACTGTTTCAGGAGTGGTTACATCATATTAATTAAGCGTGACTTAATTGATTATTTCTCTTTTCTTTCCTTTCTCTTTTTCAATTTTTAGTTTTGAAAAATTCTTCCTCGCGCCCATCTTCACCTCCGCTTAAATCGCAAAGAATGACCGACCGCAACGAACCGAGCCGGCACACCAGCGGCGAAATCGCCTCCGCGCTGCTTCATCCCGCCGTCATCGTCGGCGCACTCGGTTACTTCGTCGACATCTACGACCTCGTACTTTTTCTTATCATTCGTAAACCGAGCCTCGCCAGCCTCGGCTTGAGTGGCGATCAACTGATCTCCGAAGGCGCCTGGCTTTTTAATTGGCAGATGGGCGGCATGATGCTCGGCGGCCTTCTCTGGGGCCTTCTTGGCGACCGCTTTGGGCGTCTCAAAATCCTCTTCGGCTCGATTATCCTTTATTCCCTGGCCAATATCGCCAACGCCTTTGTCCACGATCTCGACACCTACACCCTCTGCCGTTTTCTTGCCGGCATCGGCTTGGCGGGCGAGCTTGGTGGCAGCATCACTCTTGTCTCCGAAGTTCTTCCCCGCACCCTGCGCGGTTTCGGCACCATGATGGTTTCGGCCATCGGCGTCCTCGGTGCTGTCGTCGGTGGAACGCTTGGACTTTGGTGCGATTGGCGCGTCATGTTCCTCATCGGCGGCGGTCTCGGCCTGCTGCTTCTCTTTCTTCGCGCCACGGTGAGTGAATCGGGCATTTACACCGTCCTGGCGGGCGTCAACCGTCCAAGCTTTGCGTCGCAACTTGGGCTGCTTGCCGCGCCGAAGCGCCTGGGCCGCTACGTTTGCTGTATCCTCATCGGCCTTCCCTGCTGGTATGTCATCGGTCTTGTCATTGCCTTCAGCCCGGAATTCGGCAAGGCGCTTGGCGCCACCGGCCCCGTCGTCGCAGGCATCGCCGTCTCATGGGCGTATGGAGGCATTTGCATCGGCGACCTCGCCAGCAACATCCTCTGCCAGTATGCCCGCTCTCGCAAAGGCGTTCTCCTTTCTTTTCTCATCGCCGCCTTCATTCTCTCCAACCTCTATTTCTTCCTCAATCATCCCAACCCCTGCATCATTTACGCGCTCGCCTTCCTGCTTGGCATCTCGTCTGGTTACTGGTCGGTCTTTGTCACCATCGCCGCGGAACATTTTGGCACCAACATGCGCGCCACGGTCGCCACCACCGTCCCCAATTTCGTGCGCGGCGCCGTTATCCCCATCACCGCCCTCTACCCGGTCCTTAAACCCCATTTCGGCTCTCTCTCCAGCGGCCTAGCCCTCGGCTGGGTCTCTTTTGCCCTCGCCCTCATCGGCTGGATTGGCCTGAGGGAGACGTTTCACGACGACCTTGATTATGTCGAGTCGTAGACCTTGGGCTCAATAAGCCTCGTCATCAAAAAATCGTCGTTGCCGACCGCCATTCGGCCTTTATAAACGACGGAGCCGCGTTATCCTCAAACGCCCGACGTATGCCCAAACGCACCGACCTCCACTCCATCCTCCTGATCGGCTCCGGCCCCATCGTCATCGGCCAGGCGTGCGAATTTGACTACTCGGGTGTGCAGGCCTGCAAGGCGCTTAAGGAAGAAGGCTACCGGGTCATTTTGATCAACTCCAACCCGGCGACGATCATGACCGATCCGGAGTTCGCCGACCGCACCTATATCGAGCCGATCACGCCGGAGATCGTCGAGAAAATCATCGAGCGCGAGAAGCCCGACGCGCTGCTGCCGACCCTCGGCGGCCAGACCGCGCTCAACACCGCCATGGCGCTTTACAATTCCGGCGTGCTCGAAAAGCACGGCGTGAAAATGATCGGCGCCAACGCCGAGGCGATCAAAAAAGGCGAGGACCGACAGCTTTTCAAGGAGGCGATGGAAAAAATCGGCCTCGACATGCCCCTCTCCGGCACGGCCCACACGATCGAGGAAGCCCGCGACGTGGCCAACCGCATCGGCACGTTCCCGCTCATCATCCGCCCCGCTTTCACCATGGGCGGCACCGGCGGCGGCATCGGCTACAACCGCGAGGAATTCGAGGAAATCGTCAAACGCGGCCTCGACCTCTCGCCGGTCAGCGAGGTGCTCATCGAGGAATCGCTCCTTGGTTGGAAGGAATACGAGATGGAGGTCATGCGCGACCGCGCCGACAACTGCGTCATCATCTGCTCGATTGAAAATTTCGACCCGATGGGCGTCCACACCGGTGACTCGATCACCGTCGCGCCCGCGCAAACGCTGACCGACAAGGAATACCAAATCATGCGCGACGCCTCGTTCGCGGTCATCCGCGAGATCGGCGTCGAAACGGGCGGCTCCAACATCCAGTTCGCGGTCGAACCGAAGACGGGGCGCATGATCATCATCGAAATGAACCCGCGCGTCTCGCGCTCCTCGGCCCTCGCCTCGAAGGCGACCGGCTTCCCCATCGCGAAGATCGCGGCCAAGCTCGCCGTCGGTTACACGCTCGACGAAATCAAGAACGACATCACGCGCGAGACCCCGGCCAGCTTCGAGCCGACCATCGACTACGTGGTCACCAAGGTCCCCCGCTTCACCTTCGAGAAATTCCCGCAGACCGATTCGACGCTGACCACGCAGATGAAAAGCGTCGGCGAGGCGATGGCCATCGGCCGCACCTTCAAGGAATCGCTGCAAAAAGCGCTTCGTTCGCTCGAAGTCGGCGCCTGGGGATTCGGCGGGGGCAAATACGGCGAGCGCGAAACCCCGCCCCGTGATGTCATTCAACAAAAATTGGTGACACCCAACGACGCGCGCATTTTCTACATTCGCCACGCCATGCGCGCGGGCTTCACCAACGAGGAAATTTTCAACCTGACCAAGATCGATCCTTGGTTTCTGGCGCAGCTCATGGAGTTGGTGAATGAGGAGGAGGTACTTTATGAATTTGGTAATCGCGCCGTAAAAGTTCAAAAGGAATTGGGTTCAGACGCGAGAAAAGAAGATATTCAAAAGCATTTTCGCGATAAAATTACGCCTTTGTGGAACGAATATAAGGAACTTCTAACGCGCGCCAAGTCGCTTGGTTTCTCTGATCGCCAAATCGCCGCTGCTTGCGGTGTTACAGAAGGCGAAATTCGTTATGGGCGCGAAGAACTCAACCTCCACCCCTCCTACCGCCTCGTCGACACCTGCGCCGCCGAGTTCGAGGCCTACACGCCCTACTACTACTCGACCTACGACAACCAGCTCGACGAGGTCCGCGACAGCAAGAAGAAAAAAATCATGATCCTCGGCGGCGGGCCCAACCGGATCGGGCAGGGGATCGAGTTCGATTACTGTTGCGTCCACGCCGCCTTCGCCCTGCGCGAAATCGGGTACGAGACGCTGATGGTCAACTCCAATCCCGAGACCGTCTCGACCGACTACGATACCTCCGACAAACTCTTTTTCGAGCCGCTCACCCTCGAGGACGTCCTCAACATCTGCCACCGCGAAAAGCCGGACGGCGTCATCGTCCAGTTTGGCGGGCAGACGCCGCTCAACCTTGCCGCCGGGCTCAAGGCCAACGGTGTCCCGATCATCGGCACCTCGGTCGAATCGATCGAGCGGGCCGAGGACCGCAAGCTCTTCCAGCAAATGCTGAACAAGCTCGGCCTCAACCAGCCGCCGAACGGCACGGCCACCAACGAGGACGAAGCCGTCGCCGCCGCCGCCGTGGTCGGCTATCCGGTGCTGGTGCGGCCAAGTTTCGTCCTGGGCGGGCGCGCCATGCGGATCGTCTACGGCGATGACGAGCTGCGCCACTACATGCGTTACGCCGTCGCCGCCTCGCCCGAGAGGCCCGTGCTGGTCGACCGCTTTCTCGACGACGCGACCGAAGTCGACGTCGACTGCATCGCCGACGGCGACATCGCCGTGATCGGCGCGATCATGGAGCACATCGAACAGGCCGGCGTCCACTCCGGCGACTCGGCCTGCGTCATCCCCGCGCCGACCCTTTCTGAAAAGGTGAAGAACGAAATTCGCGAGGCCACGATCAAGATGGCGAAAGCGCTCGACGTGCGCGGCCTGATGAACGTCCAGTTCGCGGTGAAGGACGAGATCGTCTATGTCCTCGAGGTGAACCCGCGCGCCTCGCGTACGGTACCGTTCGTCAGCAAAGCCATCGGCCGGCCGCTGGCCAAACTCGCCGCCAAGGTGATGACCGGCCTCAAGCTGCGCGACCTCGGCTTCACCGAAGAGATCATTCCCACCCACTACTCGCTCAAGGAGGCGGTTTTCCCCTTCGCCAAGTTCCGCGGCACCGACATTTTGCTCGGGCCCGAGATGAAATCGACCGGCGAGGTGATGGGAATCGACGACGACTTCGGTCTGGCCTACGCCAAGTCCCAAATGGCCGCGCAGCCGCCACTGCCGTTGCAGGGCAACGTCTTCATCAGCGTGCGCGACGCCGACAAGCCGGACATCATTGACCTGGCGCGGGGCTTGCAAGCCATCGGCTTCTGGGTCTACAGCACCTCCGGCACCGCCGCCGCGCTCGAGGCCAGCGGCACGCCGGTCGTCCGCCTCTTCAAGCTGAGCGAAGGACGCCCCAATGTCCTCGACATGCTCAAAAACGGCGAAATCCATCTCATCATCAACACGCCCGCCGGGCCGGTGGCGCGCCAGGACGAAGTGAAAATCCGCACCACGGCGCTCTACCAGCGCGTGCCGGTGATGACCACCCTCGCCGCCGCCCAGGCCACGTTGCGCGCGCTCCAGTCCCTCAAGACCAAGCCGCTCGGCGTCAAGTCACTCCAGGAATATCACGCGGGGTGAGGTAGTCGCGATGGGCAATTTTCATGTCATCAGAAAGCCCCACCTTGCAACCGCGCTCATCAGCCCTGAGATTTCTGGCATGGTTGCCTGGAATCAGTAGCTTCATTTTCTATTGGTGGCTTCTTCCTCACCTTTGCCATGAGTGGCCGACACTATCTCCCTTCATGCGAAATTTTATTTTCCGTCTGACGCAAAAAGACGCCCTAATCCTTCTCGCGTTTACTTTCGCGCTGTCCTTATCCGGTCTTGTGTATCAGGTGCGGATGCGCCGTTCGTGGTGGGACGTGCCTTTCATGCTTTTCAACCTGGCATTTGTCATCCTTGGGGGACTTGTGCTGACACTTGACCTGTTGGGCATAGATTTTATGCCTCGTCAATTATAGTATTCGAGCATTTTAAAATAAAGCGCGCATCATGCTTTGGACGCAATGGGAAAAGACGCTTGGCAAGAACAAGCGGCGCATCCTTCTCATTGAGGCCGACAGCGATACCGCCTGGACAGCGCGGACTCTGACCGAAAAGGCACACGAGTTCTTCGAGGCCTTGTCCGGATTCGAGCGGGGGACGCGAGTCGCCTTTTGCCTGCCCAATGGAGCGCAATGGATCGCCTTTTTTCTGGCCTTGCAGAAGCTTGGACTCGCGGCGACGCCGCTCGATGCCGGCTTGCCCGGCCCGGCCTGCTTGGAAATGGCGCAACGTCTGCGCTGCCGCGCTCTTTTCCTCCATGGAAAATTTCACGCTTTGGATCCCGTCGCCGGAGATCCAAAGGCCCCGGCCTGCATCAAGGTAACTTCCGGCGCAAGCGGCGGCCCGCCCAAGAACGTCCCCTGCCAGGCCGAGCATCTTATCGCCGACGGATCGAACATCATCCGCACCATGGGCATTCGCCCGCGCGACCGCAATCTGGCGGTCATTCCCCTCGGGCACTCCTATGGCCTCGGCAATCTCGTCCTGCCCTTGATTCTTCAGGGGACCCCGCTTGTTTGCGCCGGCCGCTTTGTTCCACGCCAGTTGATCGATTGGATCGGATTTTATCGCATCACGGTCTTTCCCTCGGTCCCGGCCATTTTTCGCGCGCTGGCCTCGATGCCGGGCAAGTCCCGGCTCGCTCCCCTGCGCCTGGCCATCTCGGCGGGCGCGCCGCTGACCGCGGAAGTCGCGCGGGCATTTTTTGAGCGCTACCGCCTGAAGATACGCAATTTTTACGGGTCTTCGGAAACGGGGGGGATCTGTTATGACCGGGGCGGCGATGCGGCCCTCAGCGGACGATCCGTCGGCAAGCCCCTGGCGGGGGTTAAGGTCACTGTCCATCGCGGCGCCATCGAGGTTGAAAGCGCGTCCGTCGCCAAGCGAAACAGACGCTGGCGCGTGCCGGACCGCGGCGAATGGAATGACCGGGGCGAACTCGTGCTGCTGGGGCGTCTTGGCCGCGAGGTCAACCTTGGCGGGAAAAAAGTGCATCCGTCCGAAGTCGAACAGGCCTTGCGCACGGTGCCCGGCGTTTCGGATGCGGTCGTCTGGGTGGCGGCCCATGCCGAACGCGCCTTTCTTCAGGCGGCGGTGGAAACCCGCCTGCCGCTGGCGGACGTCCAGCGCGCGCTTGCCGCCAGGTTGCCGGAATGGATGCTCCCGAAGCGCTATGCCCTCATGCCCGAACTCCCCCGCACCGGACGGGGCAAGGCGGACATGGCGGCGTTGCGGCGAAAAATCGAAGGGTAAGTTCGATCATTTCCCGGCGGCCAGCCCGTTTTGAAAGTGGGTCCAGGTGTGGGCCATGCTTTGGGTGCTGACGGCACAGCCCGCGTCTTCGATGGCCCTCTTGACGCGATTCTCGTCCATGATGATCCGGTCGCGTTTGTAGAGAAGATAATCGGGCCGGTTGGAAGGCGGGGTCAGGTTGATGGTGGCCAGATTGGCGCCCGCTTTCAGGGCGCGGGTATAGCCGTTGCTGCCAACAAGATTCAAGGCGCTCACGGCCGGAATAACATGGGAAGGGCTGCGCAACCTCATTCGCGCGACGCAATCGATCGTGGCCTCGAGCTGGCCCGCCGACTTTCCGGCAAACGGCGTTTGCTCACCAGCGATAAACGGACTTACGCTGGCTCCAGCCAGGGGGAGTTCGCCCAGCAACTCCAAGGTTTCCTCAATGTGCGCCCGGGTCTGGCCGGGCAGGCCAAGGATAAAGCCGGAGGAAACGGCCCATCCGGTCTTGGCCAGATAATGAATGGCCTCCAGCCGTTCATCGAACGTGCCGGGCGCCCCGATTTCGGCATAGTGCTCGCGATTGCCCGTTTCCAACTTGATGATGTAGTAAAAAGCGCCGGCCTGCCTGAGTTCATCGTATATTTTCGGGTCAAGCGTGCCCAGGCAGACGCTGATGCCGAGCCGCGTTTCCCGGCGCAGGATGTCAATAAGCGGAAGGACAACCTCGCGGATGCCGACAATATCTTCGCCGGTCTGGATATTGAGGTCGGTGATGATTTCCGGAAGCCCCTCCTTGATCAGGTCGTGGAGGGACTCCAAAGCAAGCCGGTAGCGTTGCAGCGAGCGATTGTCGCGCCGCATGCCGCAGTAGCGGCAATTTTCACGGCAAAAATTGGAAACTTCGAGAACGCCGCGAACAAAAACCTTTCGCCCAAAAACCTGGTTGCGCACCGCCCGGGCCCGCTCATGAAGCTGTTCCCGCGTGGCAAAGGCCGAACCCAGTTCAGGAATAGGCGGAGGCAGGGAAGTCACGCGGCTTCCTTCCTCGGGTTGCAATCCAAAATGTGGGGCATGAAAATGCACGAAATCATCCTTCTTCCTCCGGAACAGAACATTGTGTTGGAGGCCCTCTTTGTCAAATGATTATACCTGTGGAAGCGCTTGGATTCATGTCATTTAAGCAATTTCCTTACGAAATCCTACCCGGCCGGCTGCGCCCGTCCCCACAATTTCCCCCTCCATTGAACACGTCCGGGCAACCAGCATAAAATCCAGAAAAGGACCCGCCACAGACTCCAGGCTTCAAGCGCCGGCCAGGAACGGCCGTTGATCCGGCAGCCGACTTCGCGGCAAATGAGGAAGGCAAAGAGGACATCCGCCTGCATCATGCCGATGAGTCCGACCCACGCCCGGGGATTCGCCGGATGCCAGGCCACAAAGCCGATCCAGCCCAGGAGAGGCAGGATCAAAATCTGGGCCGCAAAGCCGATGGGGCGGCACCAGCAAACCGTTTTTTTCCACCGGAGGTAATGGGCAAAGGCGGCGGGCCAGTCCGCGGCATCGGCCACGGTCTCCAGGGTCGTGGACCCGAGACGGACCGGTTGCAGAACCTGGCCCAGCACAAAATCATCGGAAAGCGAGGAACCAAGTTCATCCCAGCCAGCCTTGCGCAGAAAGCTGTCCCGGGAGAAAAGCATGGCCGCGCCCAACCCAAAATCGACAGGACCGAACCGGCGCAGCAACAACACCCCGGGATAAAATTCGGCATTCACGAAGAGCGCGTCCAAAAGAGCGGGCGGATGCGGCAGGATGCGAACGGCATAGGGGAAAGTCAGCATCTCCGCGCCGCAGCCTACAAACTCGGCCTTGGCCCGATCGAGGAATCCCGGCGGCGCCACGATATCGGCGTCACTCCAAAGCCACAACTGCCCCTGGGCTTGCGGCGCCAGATACGTGTTCCAGGCCATTTTGGGATTGGCCAGCGTGTCGGCCCCGGCGCGGCGGACGGCAACGACCCGCGCCCCGGGATAAGCAGCCTCCATCTTCCGGATGAACGGCTCGACTTCGGGCCAATCGACCTCATGGACGCCGAGAAGAAGCTCACTCTCCCCGTCCAATTGCGCGATAAATGATTCCAGTCCGCGCGCCTCGATTTTGAGCCCCCTTTTTTCGAGGGGGGGAAGCGGCTTGAAAACGGTCAGCGATTTCTTTTCGCGCGGCGCGGGAACAACCGGCGCAGGCTTGGCCTCCACAGCCACCAGCCGCCATGAAATCACCCACCAAAGCAAACCGGCGCACGACCACGCGCCAAGCAGAATTTTAACGAACATGCGATTTCGTCAACGGCAGGAAGACATGGGCCGATTTGGCGGCAAATTCATACAGTATTTAAAGGTAAACCCTTGGAATCAAGCATCCGGGGGCAGATTCTTGTAGAACGCGAGACTCTTGTTTTACTCCGGGCCGGGCTCTATGCAAGAAAGAGCACATGAAAAAGCAGATCGTTCTCGTCGCCGATGATTTTGGGATGAATGCCCCAATCAACGAGGCTATTCTGCACGCCCATGTTGCGGGCGGCCTGCATGCCGCCTCCCTCATGATGGCCCAGTCCGGCACGGAGGAAGCCGTCGCGATGGCCCGCGCGCATCCCCGTCTCCAAACCGGCTGGCATCTCCATCTCAACGATTCCCGTCCCGCGACTTTGGAGCAATGGCCCTGGGGCTCTTCACCCGCCCGGGCCGGGATCAGCATCGGCCTGTCCCGCGGTTCGCGCGAAATCATGCGCCGGGAGGTCGTCCGGCAATGGGAACTCTTCCGAAGCACCGGCTTGCCGTGCCATTTTGTCAACAGCCACCACCATTTGCATGCCCACCCCGCCGTTTACCGGGCCTTGGTCGAGATTTTGGGGCCCGATTTCAAAGGCTGGATTCGATTGGGCCGGATCCGCTTGTTCCGGCCCGCGTTCCCCTCTTTCTGCAAGTCTTTCCTGGCCGACGCTTTTCTTCGGCGACGGCGGAAGTTGTCAATCTGGCGCTCAACCGATACCTTATGGGGGCTGGATCGGCTCTTTGCCATGAAGGCCCACGAAATCCGCGCCGTCATCCCGGCGCTGCCGGAAGGCTTTCACGAATTCCTCTTTCATCCCCGAACCTTGTCCTGCCCGGATACGCAATGCCTGCTCGAACTCAACTCGCTTCCGACCGATTGAACCCTCTTCTGCTCCAGGCCCTTTTCCGCATTCATCATACGCCCGAAGAGCCGGCCAACCGCCCCTTTTGCCCTGAGACCGACGGTTTTGCCTTTGCGAATGAAACCGTCTGGAATTACGTGGAGGGCGAAGTCCGCCCCCAGGCTGAACGCGAACCGGCTGTCGCGCGGCGTTACACCCGCCATTGTTTCGTCATGGTCCGCGCCGCCCTGCAATTTTGGAAATTTGCCCGTTTCCATTCCGCCGGACCGCCTCTTCCCAATGATGAACTCGTCCGACGGATTCGCAGGGTCTGCGCACGCCACGTCTGGCTGCCGCCCCTGCCCCGGGAACAGCGCATCGTCTTTCCCGGCTTTGGAAACCTGCGGGAAATCAGCGCTTCGGCGGCGGGGCTGTTTCAAGACCACCTCGGCGCGGCATGGCCCGTCTATATTCGGGTCGGCAATTTCCCGATCTGTCTTCCCGTGTCGGGCCGGGCCAAGACCCGCCTGAACGGGGAAATCCTGCAAGACCTTGAAGTGGGCTATCCGACCCTCCTCTGGCTCTACAATTTTCCGAGCCTCAATATCAACCATACCGTTCTCGTTTATAAGGCCACGCCCGAGCCGGGTTGTATCCGTTATACGGTTTACGATCCGAATTACGCCGATGCGCCCAAGGAATTGCAGTTCGAGCCCGCGACGCAAACGTTCACCTTCGAGCCCACTTTTTATTTCAAGGGAGGACCGGTGACCCCTCGCGCGGTCTATCGGGGATTTTTTGAATGAAACGACCGGTCGTCATCACCGGGATGGGCGCGGTCACTCCCCTGGGAGAAGATGTTGCCAGCTCCTGGCAGGCGCTGGTCGCGGGAAAAGACGCGGACGTTCCGCTGGAGCTTTTTGACACGGCAGGCTGCCGGTGTCACCGGGCCGCCGTCGCCTCCTTGCCGCCCCTCGCCGAAATGCGGCCCAAGGCGCTCAGCCGTCTTTCCCGCGCCTCGCGCTTGGCCATTCCGGCCGCGCGCGAAGCCCTGGCCGCGGCCCGTCTGCTCGATTCGGCGGGCGGCAGTCTCCTGCCGGTTCTTCCCCTTTCCGTCTCGACGACCGCGGGCGGCATGGCTTTCGGCGAAAGCGTGCTGAGGAACGCTCTTGCCCGCAAACATTCACATCTTCTCGGACCCGCCGCGCGATACCTGCCCCATCAACAAATCCTGGACCTGCAGCAGGCGCTGCGGTTTGAAGGTCCGTCGGTCATCCTGGGCAACGCCTGCGCCAGCGGCGCCAACGCCCTTGGCCATGCCGCCGGGATGGTTTCTTCCGGAATGGCGGATTGCGTTTTGACGGGAGGTTTTGAAGCGCTGACTGAACTGGTTTTCATCGGCTTCGACTGCCTTCAGGCGACGACCGTGGAACGCTGCCGCCCTTTCGACCTGAAACGCTCCGGCCTCCTGCTGGGCGAAGGGGCCGCCTTTCTGGTTTTGGAAACACCGGAGCACGCCAGGCAACGGGGTGCCACGCCTCTGTGCCGCCTTTCCGGTTACGGCCACGGCACCGATTTCTTTCACCTGACCCAGCCGCAACCCGACGGGCAGGCGTTGGTCGAGGTCATGCGTCGCGCGGCGGATGACGCGGGCCTCGCCCCTCGGGAAATCGGCTACATCAACGCGCACGGCACGGCGACGCCGGTGAACGACAGCGCCGAAGTTCGGGGTTACCGAACGTTTCTTGGAGAATCTCTCGATCAAACCCGGATCAGTTCCACCAAGGCGGCCATCGGCCATACGCTGGGGGCGGCGGGTTCCATCGAAGCTCTTTTTGCCATCCAGGCCCTCATCACCGGGAACCTGCCGCCTCAACTCAATCTGCAAACACCGATTCCGGAAATCGCCGCCGCACTGGTGACGGAGAAGGACGCCTCCCGGCCATTGCGCCATGCCATGAGCGTCAATCTCGGTTTTGGTGGATCGAATGCAGCCCTGGTTTTTTCCCGACATGAAAACTGATCTCGCCGTTATCGGACAGGGGGCCGTTACTCCCGCCGGGATTGGGATCACGGCTCTTCTCCACGGCCATCCGGTCGAAACGATGATTTCTCCGGTAAGCCGTCCCGACCGGCAGTGGCCGGTCTTCAAGGTCAACCTCAACGACCCCGCTTTCGCGCGCTGGCAAAAGGAACCGCGGTTGCGTCGCGCCAGCCCCCTCAGTTACTTCCTGGTGGAAGCCGCCGAACAGGCGCTCGTTGGTCTCGACGCCGGCGAACTTGACCAAACCGGCCTCGTCATTGCCTTCTCAACCGGGTGCCTGACCTATAGCTGCCGTTTTTTCGGGGACATCGTCACCCAGGGACAGAAAGCGGCCAGTCCGGCCCTCTTCCCGGAAACCGTTTACAACTCTCCGGTCAGTCACGTCGCCGCCACCCATCGCCTGGAAGGATCGGCATATGCCCTGGCCGGGGATGAAACGGCGTGGATCGCGGCCCTGAAAACCGCGTGGCTTTGGCTGGAGCAGGAAAGGGTGAAGCAGGTGCTCGTCCTCGGTGGAGAGGAATTCGATTCCGTCAGCCTTGACGCCTACCGCAGCGCCCGGTGGCTCGCCCGGTCCAAACTGAAATCCGGCTTCATTCCTTCGGAGGGAGCCGCCGGCCTGCTGGTCCGCCGGGCCGGGCCGGGCGATTCGAAAATTATTTCGCGGATGGAGGACGGCTTCATCTACCGGTCCAAACCGGAGGCCCTGGCCGCGGGACAACGGTGCCTGCAACAATTTGATTCGCGCCTGCCCTGCCATAAGAGCGCGCAACATCATTGGCTGGGCAACATCGAACGAAAACTCACGCAGGACCGCCCTCCCGGTTCCGCCGTTGGTGAACAAGCCTATTTGGGCGAAGCCACCACGGCGTCGGCCGCATGGAACACCCTGCGCGCGCTGGCTTCGCTGGATCGGGAGCATCCTCGCTTGCTGGTCCCCGTCTGGGGCGGCACCCACCAGATCGGCGCATTGGAAATAGAAAGCCCTCCTCCTATATTAAAAGCGCCTATCCGGCCTTAAACTTTGTGTCAATACTAAGGCCCCCTTTACACACATTATAACGCTTGTGCAGGCACTATCGCAACGTAGTGCATGGGTCTTTCTTTCGTTGAGGTTTATGCTTCTATTCTAACCTCAGGACGCCGACCCCGCCTTTTCATGTTACCTGTCCCCGTTTACGCTCAGGGGCGGCACCACCAAAATGGAACAAAAAAAACAACCCAGGAGATTAAAATCGCTAATGGTAAAAGAAAATTCCAGCGAAGTCGCTTGGATTGAGGCCAACCATCAAACATCACTTTGTAACGCCGGAGACGATCCTCCGAACCGATGATTCGCCCATTAATGAGGGCGATAACAAGACATCCCGTCAAAATGCCCAGAACAAGAACAGGCGGATTCGACCGAGGAGAAGCCGGAAAGAAATGTGTATTTAAGACCCAATCACAATCGCGCAGCAAAATACCTAAAATGCACAACTGACACAGCGATAGGACGTATATCGTAGCTTGTCTAGTATACGAGGCAGATCGGCAGTACCTGGATAGGCCGTCCTCCACCATACCCGGAATTTTTAACTGGTGCTCATGTAACCATCGCGTGAGATAATAAAGATACTGGCAAAAAATCATAAAGGGGTTAGACCTTAGTATTGACACAAGTTCAGGTGAGGTGAAGGGGAAAAACGGGAACCCCGCAGCCGGCGGCGGGGTGGTGCCATCCCCCAATATTAAAAGTTGCAAGCCCGTGAGCAGCCGATAGATTCCGCTGCAAATCACCATGGCTGAAATAAACTTCATTGACCTAAAGCAGCTTCTGATCAAGAACTGCATGCTGCGCGTTTCGCCCGACGAAATCCGGGAGGACACGCCCCTTTTCGGCCCCGAAAGCCTCGGCCTCGATTCCATCGACGCCTTGCAGATGACCGTGGCCATCGAGCGCGATTATGGAATCGCCATCAAAGACCCCGATGTGGCCCGTCAAGCCTTCCGCAGCCTGAGCGCCCTGAAAGAGTGGCTGCAGACCGAACTGGAAAAGACGCCCAAAGGGACCTAATACCCGTACGTGGGATTGGAACTCACTCACCCGAACGCCAAGCCGGAACGCGGCCATCATTCGGCCACCCTTTACCGCGCCTCGATGTTTGCCTGCGGTGCCTGGGCCGCCCGATGGCTGCCGCTGCCGGTGACGCGCGCCATGGCCGGACTGGCGGGGAGGCTTTATGCGCTCACTCATCCCTCGCGGGTCGCGCGGGTCCGCCAAAATCTCCAATTGCTCGATGCCGCCATCACCGGAAAAACCGCGCGGCGATTGTACGGCGAGTTCGGCAAAACGCTGGCGGATTACTTTTACATCGGCACGCGCCCTCCCGCGGAAGCGGTGAAGATCATCCGGGAAAAAGTGGGCTACGATCACTTTGCGCAACTCCGCGCCGCGCGCACGGGCGCGGTAATTGTGACCGCCCATCTGGGCCTCTTTGAATTGGGAGGACTGCTCTCGGCTCATGAAGGATTTTCCGCTGCCGTCCTGACCCTGCCCGAGCCGAGCGGCAGCCTCACGGCCTGGCGCGCCCATTTTCGCCGGCAGTGGAACGTGGAGACGATTGAAGTCGGATCGGACAGTTTTGCTTTTATGCGCATCGCCCAGCGGTTGCGTGAGGGCTGCCTCGTGGCGGCGTTGATCGATCGCCCCGGTTCCGCCGAACCGAGCCCGGTGACCTTCCCCAACGGCACCGCCGGTTTTTCGTCCGGAATTCTGCTCGTCGCCGAGCAATGCCGGGTGCCGGTGATTCCGGCGGCCATGGTGCGCCAATCCGATGGATTTTATCGAGCGGAGGCTTTTCCGCCGCTATGGATCGAGTCGCGCGGCTCCCGCGCCGAAACTCTCCGGTTTTACAGCCAGCAAATTGCCGATAGGCTCATGCCCACCCTATGCGCCCACCCCGAACAGTGGTACCAATTCGCGCCGCTGA
>JAJSLI010000058.1 GCA_021272315.1 Methylacidiphilales bacterium
AGGGAAAAAATGGCGACGCGATCGGCTACTTCCTGCACCTGCTCGAGCAGATGGGAAGAAAAGACAACGGTCTTGCCCATTTTTTTCAGCCGGAGGATGAGATCACGAATCTGCGCTGAACCGAGAGGATCGACGCCGGCGGTGGGTTCGTCGAGAAAGAGAAGATCGGGATCGTGGATGAGGGCCTGGGCCAACCCGATGCGCTGGAGCATTCCCTTTGAGTAGGAACGCAGCGGACGTTCGCGCCCGTTTTGAAGGCCGACGAGATCAATGAGTTCCTCGATTCGATTCTCGAGCACCGCGCCGGTGACACCACAGAGCTTGCCGTAGAAGCGGAGGGTCTCATCACCGTTAAGAAACGAGTAAAAATAGGGGTTCTCGGGGAGAAACCCAACGCGGCGGCGGGCATCGAGGCTATCGGGCGGCAGGCCGAAGATGCGCGCCTCGCCTTCATTGGGCACAACCAGTCCGAGAAGCATCTTGAGGGTGGTGCTTTTGCCCGAGCCGTTGGGACCGAGCAGGCCGAAGACTTCACCCGGGCGGATCTGGAGATCGAGATGGTCGAGGGCAACCAGGACCTTGCGCTTCCAGGTCAGCGGATAACGCTTGGTCAGGCCAAGGGTTTCGACAGCCAAGGCGTTTGTTGCGTGAGTTTCCACTATCCTTTATTTTTGGCTTTCGCCACGCAATTGCCAATGGAAAATATTGTACGCCTTTCCGTTTCCATGTGAAGTTTGACGCAAGGCGCGAATTACTCCCGCTCAAATAGCCATTTTACGGTGGGCCGATTCAGCACGATGAACGTGAAAACGCCCAAGGCGGTGCCCCAAGGTATAAAGACGCATTCGAACCCGGCAACAATCATGACGAGGAGCAAGTGCCTCCGCTTCTTCATGCAATGGCCGGCGTAAATCTGAAAAGCGCCGAAAATCCAACCCAGCAAAATTATAATCGCGATGACCCCGGCAAGACCGAGAAATAGACCCGGCGGAGGCGGGTTCCCCTGATGACCATCCGCTCCGGTTTGATGAGCGAATATCTGCGGATGGAGTCCCAAGAGCAAAAATATCGTGAAGTGGATCAGAAGGAAGCTTACTCCAACGATCGTCATGACTCCGGCGATATAATAGGCGATCTCGAGGATTTTCAGGCGGTCTCGATCAATGCCGGCCGTAATCGCCGCTTCAACTTCCGGCGAAAGGCGCGAGCCACCCTCTGCCGAAGCCGGGTTGACAGGAGGCACCAGGGGAAAGCTCATGGAGAAAAACGGGACAGGTTTACGATGTCCATCTTCAATCGTTAATCACCTGTCTCGTTTTTGCAATTATCTTCAGGTGGCTGATCCTTCGGACCTGCGGTTGGCGGGATTGCTTAGGCTGACGGAACTCCCAAAGAGCAATTTTTGCGGACGTCCTTACCCGGGTTCGCCGTCGCCGATGCGGTAACCGACGCCGCGAACGGTTTCGATGTAGGAGGCGAGAGAACCGAGCTTTTCACGAAGACGGCGAACGTGCGTGTCGACGGTGCGGGTGTCGATCACGCTCTCGTAACCCCAGACGTCATTGAGGAGACGGTCGCGGCCCTGAACACGGCCTCGGCGGTCCATCAGGAGGGCGAGGAGCTTGAACTCGGTGGCGGTAAGCTCGACTAACTGGTTCTTGACGAGGACTTCGTGCCGGGCGTGATCGAGGGTGAGCTGGCCGATGACCAATTTCTCGACGCTGGGGACTTTGTCCTTGCCGCGGCGCAGGGAGCGGTTGACGCGCAGGACAAGCTCGCGTGGACTGAAGGGCTTGGTGACGTAGTCGTCGGCGCCGAGCTCGAGGCCGACGATCTTGTCGACCTCCTCAGCCTTGGCGGTGAGCATGATGACGGGGATGTGGCGGGTGGCGATGTCGCTTTTGAGGACTTTGCAGATTTCGAGGCCCGACATCTGCGGGAGCATGAGGTCGAGAATGATGAGGGAAGGCGCTTCGCTGCGAATCCTGGCCAAGGCAGCGGCGCCGTCGCTGACGGTGACGACGTTAAAGCCGGCGGCGCGAAGGTTGATGCTAAGCATATCGATGACATCGGCTTCGTCTTCGACGACAAGAATTTTATGTTGCATAAACGGAAAGAGACCAAGAGCCGATGATTGGGTACTCTCTCGACATCTAGCCGACAAGCGAAGCCGGGCAAGCTCGCTATTTGTTACATTTCGATGGCAACAGGAGATATCGGGCCTTGCCTCCGCCAGATGGGGAGAACATCCTGTAAGAACTTATGACAATTACGCCGATCGAACTCAAAGCGCGGCTGGACAAGGGCGAAAACGTGCGGGTAATCGACGTGCGGGAAGCCGACGAATGGGCCATCGCGCGTCTGCCGCAGGCGGACTTGATTCCACTGAGCCATTTTCAGCAACTGGCGATGCCGCAACTTGATCCGGATGAAACGATTGTGCTCTATTGCCATCACGGCATGCGCTCGGCGCGGGCACAGGGCTATTTGAAGGGCCAGGGCTATAAAAACGTCTTAAATTTGACCGGCGGAATAGATGCATGGGCGCTCCAGATCGATCCAATGATGAAACGCTATTAATGGTATGAAACGCTCAACTCAAGATTCCTCGACAGCGCAAGTCAAAAAGCGTAACCTCTTTCCCTTAAATAGCATGAAGTCACGATTGATCGTGTGATTGTTTTGATTTTCCGACCCATTGCAATAAGCGACGCTGGGGCGGTTTTTATTCTTTACCCATGAAATTCATTGAAAGTGTCTACCAGAAGCTTCGGCAGCACCCGAAACGGGTGGTTTTCCCCGAAGGGACCGAACCGCGTGTCCTCGCGGCTGCGGCAGAATTTGTTCACTCGCAACTTGGCGTCTCGATCCTTCTCGGCAAGAAGGAAGAGGTCGAGGCGGCGGCCAAAAAAGCAAAGGTTTCGCTCCATAAAATCCACATTATCGATCCGGAGAAAGCGGAGGATTTGCCGCTGTTCGTCAACCGGCTGGAAAACCTGAGTCGTTACAAGGGGATCGCGGAGCCCGATGCGCGCAAGATTGTGTCCAATCCGCATTACTTCGGGGCGATGATGCTGCAAAACGGGCAGGCGGATGGCATGGTCGGCGGAGCAACGTCAAATTCCGGCAGTGTCCTGCGCCCGCTCTTCCAATTGATCAAGCCGCTGGCCGGGATCAAGTCGATTTCCTCGTGCATGATTCTGCAGGTGTCCAATCATCATTATGGCGAAAAAGGAGTTTTCGCCTTCGCCGACTGCGGGGTGATCCCCAACCCGAGCGTGGAGCAGCTTTCCATGATTGCCTTGGAATCGGCACGGCTCTTCCGGCAACTGACCGGCGGCGTGCCGCGTGTGGCCATGCTTTCCTACTCGACAAAGGGCTCGGCGCAAACCCAGGACACGGAAAAAATCGTGGCCGCGACGGCATTGGCGAAGCAGGCTCTATTCGAAAAGAATCAACCGGGCGAAATCGACGGTGAAATGCAGGCCGACACGGCGCTGATCAAGCAGATTGCCGAAATCAAGGCGCCGGGCAGCCAGGTAGCCGGACAGGCGAACGTGCTGATTTTCCCCGACCTCAACTCGGGCAACATCGCGGTGAAGCTGGTGCATCGACTGGCGGGCGGAGATGCCTACGGACAGATTTTACTGGGGCTGGACAAGCCGGCAGCCGACCTGTCGCGTGGCGCAAGCGTGCATGAAATCGTCGGCGTGGCGGCCATTGTGAGCCTGCAGGCAATCGAATACCGTCGACTCTACCCCGATCAGGGAGCAGGACGCTACGAGACAGCGCCGACGGCTTTGGCCCCGTAGCATGCCGGGCTCAATTCTCGGAGCTTATGGCCAATTCGGTTTTTATCGACCCCCCTGCCCATCGTCCCGAGCTGGCACTGCTTAACACGATCACGCCGCGGATTTTCGTGGCGGCCACGCGGATGGATGACGGCAAGACAACGACAGCGGTGGGGCTTTTCGCCGCACTGCAGCAGCGTTTTCCCCGGATCGGCTATATCAAGCCGGTCGGACAGCGTTTTGTGGATATTGAAGGAACGAAGATCGACGAGGACACAGTACTGATCAACGACACCTATCACCCCCGTACGCCGCTGAAGGCGATGAGCCCTATCACGGTGGAACCCGATTTCACACGGCGCTATCTATCGGGTGGGATCACCCACCAGTTGCACGATCGGGTCCGGGCGGCCTTTGATGAGGCGGCTTGGGAAAAGGACTTCGTGATCATCGAAGGCACCGGCCACGCCGGCGTTGGGAGTGTTTTCGATCTTTCCAACGCGATGGTGGCCAAACTACTCCAAGCGAAGGTTATTATTGTGAGCCGGGCGGGCATCGGACGGCCGATCGACGAGATTTGCCTGAATATGGCGCTGTTCGAAAAGTTCGGCGTGGAGGTAATCGGGGCGATCATTAACAAGGTGGTACCGGGGAAAATGGCGATGCTCAAGGAATACGCCACTCTGGGGTTGGCGAAGGTAGGCCTGCCACTGCTCGGGATGATCCCACTCCACACGGAACTCTATAAACCGACGGTGAACCAAGTCTGCCAGCAACTGCGCGGCGAGTTTATCGCGGGCAGCCAGCACAAGCGGCGCCGGGTGGGGCGAATCGGGATCGGGGCGATGTCGTCGCGACACGCGGAGCATTTGCTTATCCCGGGAACGCTGGTGGTGACGCCGGGCGACCGGGAAGACTTGATTATGATGGTCCTAAACGAGGACTCGAAAGCAGCAACGCGCGGATATCTGGCCGGCGTGGTGCTGACGAACGGGATTCTACCTCACGAGAGTGTGATGGAACTGATCCGGCAGCGGTCGCTTCCGTTTGTATCGACCCGGGTGGATGTGTCAAACGCCACGACAACCATCGCGCGCATGACGGTGAAGACCGAGATCGGCGACCGCGACAAGATCGGCCTGATCCAGAAATTGATCCAAGACCACGTGCAGGTGGACCGGATTGTGGACCTGGTGCAGAGGCAGGATCCAAATGCCGCAAGACAATTGAACCTGGAAATGTAGGAGACACCCGACGACGGTCTCTCGGACCACCGCTTTAAAAGGCGCCGGCCCATCTCCGATGGACCGGCGATCAAGTTTCGGATCTTTTTTTACTGACTGCTCAGGCCGGTGATGAGCTTGATCATGGGCATGAAGAGCGCGATGACAATGGTGCCTACGATGACGGCGAGCATGACGATCATGATCGGCTCCAGGATACTGGTGAGAGCGGTAACGACGTTGTCGATTTCAGCTTCGTAGACATCGGCGACCTTGACGAGCATGTCGGGCAACTGCCCGGTTTCCTCGCCAACCTGGACCATGCTGGTGACCATGGGCGGGAAAACGCCGGAACTCTCCATCGGCGCGACGACCGATTCACCCTCCTTCACGCTGTCGTGAATCTTGGCAATGGCGTCGGCCACGACGTTGTTTCCGGAGGTTTCGCGGGTGATATTGAGCGCCTGAAGGATGGGCACGCCGCTGCTGATGAGGGTACCAAGGGTGCGGCTGAACCGGGCAATGGCGGTCTTTTGGATCAGGTCGCCAAAAACGGGCAGGCGCAGGGCAACCCGATCGATGATGACCTGGCCGACCGGGGTGACTGAGAATATTTTATAACCAACGACAATCCCACCGATCCCGCCGAAGATGAGATACCATTGGTGGACGAAAACATTGCTGATGGCGATGACGAAATTGGTGATGGCCGGCAAATCTTGGCCGGGCAGCGCATCATGAAAGATCTGCTGGAATTTTGGGACGATAAAAACAAGCAAACCGCTCATGATGACCAAGGCGATGCACAACACGACAAGGGGATAGACCATGGCGGAGACGACCTTGCCTTTGATCTTCTGGGCCTTTTCCTGAAACTCGGCCAAGCGGGCGAGGACGACTTCGAGAACGCCGCCCAATTCGCCGGCCTTGACCATGTTGATGTAAAGCTTGCTAAAGATGAAGGGATGCTGGGTGAGGGCCTCGGAAAAGGTGCTGCCGCTTTCGACCGCCTCGGCAAGATTGTTCATCGTGGTGCGCATGACAGGGTTACGCTCCTGCTTGGCAAGGGTGTTGAGGCTGCGTAGGAGAGGAAGTCCGGCTTCGATGAGGGTTGCGAGCTGGCGGGTGAAAATGGTGAGAATGCGCATCTTGACGCGTCCAGTCTTCCGCTTGAACTTGGGCTTTTTGCTCTCCGTGCTGACGACACTTTCCTTGGTCTCGTCCAAGCGTTGTGGATAAAAGCCGAGCTGACGGATCTGCGCGATGGCTTCGCTCTGGTCGGCGGCTTCGACCATGCCGTTGGCTTGCTTGCCGCGGGCATCAACTGCGGTGTAGGTGAATTTGGGCATAATTTCCTTTTCTGTCAGGTGTATTTCAATATTTCCTCAATAGTGGTTTCGCCATCAAAAATGCTGCGCAGGCCGTCGGCGCGGAGGGTGGTCATGCCGAGCTCAATGGCCTTTTGCCGGATGACAACGGAGGGCGCACGTTGGGTAATGAGATCACGAATGGGTTCAGACATGTCGAGCAGTTCATAGATGCCCTTGCGCCCCATATAGCCGGTGTGGTTGCACTGCTCGCAGCCGGTCCCGTAGTAGAAATTCCTGTCGCCGACGTCGTAGACGGAGAGACCGATCTGGCGAAGGATGGCTTCGCTGGGCTCGTAGGGGGTCTTGCAATGGGTGCAGATTTTGCGGACGAGGCGTTGACCGAGGACGCCTTCAAGACT
>JAJSLI010000064.1 GCA_021272315.1 Methylacidiphilales bacterium
AACGTCAAAGTTTTAAGTGCAGCGCCCGCCTCCCTGGTAGCCATTGAGACCGCCTGCGCACTGCAAGATCGAGTTGTTGATGGCGGATCCATCGCTTGGCCCTCAAACTTGACGGAGTACAGTGATGACTCCGTGATTATCTATGACGAATCGGTCGCAATAAATGGTCAGAAAGTCGACCTGTCGAAGGGCGTTGAGATTCACGCGGATAGCCTCTACATCTGCCGGAATGGAATGGGCATTGGGGACATCCGGTTAATGGCATCGTTGGGCATATTGATCGGGGCAAACTTTGGGCTGCTCGAAATGCTTTTCGTCGCCTCATGCACAGGAACCGCGCACGGACTCTACCTTCGTCGCAAAGACCGCCGCTTGCCGTTTGGCCCGCATCTGATGGTCGCCACGGCATACGTCATTGCCTCTCGTTACAAGGTTGTCCCGCAAGTGCATGACCTGCTGATCCACCTGAACCACGCCATTCACTGATATGCGGTGGGTTATCGAACAAGTTCATCCCGAAAACGGTGATGCTGCGCTGATCGCCGCCGTGCGAGACGCCGGAGACGAGGTAGCCGTCATCAAGCCAACGAGGGGCATTGCCGCAGTGAATTTGCCAAAGGGGCCCGCCCTGTTTCACGGCTCCATGCAGAAAGCGGCAGAGATACAGGCACAGCGGCCTGACATCTCCGTCTGGCTCGACGCCGCCGCATTCGAATGCACCAGCTACCTGCCAAGAGTCGGAGAGTTCCTGTTCAACTCGACATACATCATGCTTTCCGTCCGAGGTCACCAACGACCCAACTTACAGCAATCACGAGATCGCTCGGAAGAAAACTCCACAAAACATAAAAACCGATGAACCCGTTCATTAAAACTGCTCAATTGAAGACCAAGCTCCCCGGATACCAGGTGGCACGGTCCTATGCTCTCAATCACCAGACCCTGCAGCACCTCGCGGCGCGACATTACGAGAAATTCCTCAAGGCTTTCCGGTACAAGCAGGCGAACGTGATCACCGACATTCAAGTCAGCCGCGGCATAGCGGCTTGCAAGCACGACGGCATCGCCGGATTCTTTTATTGGGAAAAAGGTCAACAGCCCTTCATTTTCCACAACACGTTTGGTGTTGAAATTGGGCTTCCTGCGGCTGAAGAACTCGCCATTGCCCTTGAAAAGGCGGGGCATACCAGCGCCCTTGTGGTGGGTGAGCTTTCAACTATCGCGAGCCGGTCTCACAGCTACGACGTCATCCGGGCCATCAACTCGCCCCAGAAAGTCGAGGACCTCCGCAACCTCCAGTTCGTGATCTTCGATGTGATTTTGCTCGACAAAAAGGACATCCAGACAAAGGACTATGCGGAACGGGTCAAGGTGCTGCAGACGCTGCCAGTGACGCCGCTGGCGTTCATTCCCGTGTTCAAAGAGATCAGCAACCTCAAGGACCTGAACGCGTTTTACAAGGAGCAGGTGGACAAGGGACAGGAAGGCATTGTTTACCACGAGATGACCACGCAGACAGCTTGGAAAATCAAACCCCTCTTCAATTTGGATCTCGCCATCGTCGGTTACGTCGAGGGCACGGACGAGCACACCGGCCAAGCGGTGTCGATCATGGGAGCCCTGGTCAAGGACAGTATTTATCAACTCGTCGCCCGCGTCGGCGTTGCCGATCCGGCAGTAAGGGAACCCTTGTTCAAAGAGCTTTCCAAAAACAGGGTTGAATCTGACTACACGGAGACAGATTCGGACAGCCGGCCGATCATCTGGGTCAAGCCCACTCGAGTGGTTGAGATCAATGCGGAAGACGTTACCTGGGAAGACGCCCGGGGTGGCCAGTGGACCAACGCAGCCCTGAAACTCGATGGCGCCAAGCTCCTTTACCAAGGACAAGGTGAAATCCTCAAACCCTTCCATCCCACGATGGAAAGGCTCCGCGACGATAAGGCCGCAGCCGCCTGTACCTTCGCACAACTTCCCGGAACCGATCTGAAGCTGCGCAAAGCGGCCAAGGACGATGTCTCCACGCAAATCGTTCGCGAAGTGTACACCAAGACGATCAAAGGCAAACCCGCCGTCAAAAAAATCGTGGCGTGGGAAAACCAAAACAATGGCGGTCCAAAATTCGTCATCCATACGGTCGACTTCAGCGCCGGACGCGCTGACGCCCTCAAAGAGGACACGAAAGTAACCAACGACCGTGCCGAGGCCGACGAGTTCATCAAGAATTGGAAAACAGAGGAAACCGGCAAAGGCTGGGTTCCAGCTTAACCCCAAAACTCAAGAATCTATGGGAGCATTAAAACTCAACCTGAACGGAAAGGAGTTCTCTTCGGAGCTCTCCAAACTGACGCGCGCCGACATCTACGGCGACAGCAAAACCCGCGTACTTGGTCCTGACGACGAAGTCCTCTCCAAGGCCGGCGTATCAGAGAATGGACGCGATTACCTGACCCGCGGCGACTTCAAGTACGCCCTCGCCATCGGGGATGAATTCACGCTCAAGCCCACACAGGTGGTAAACGCGCTCGATGGGAAGCCCGTCGAACAGATACCCAGTTCCTTTGCTGTGGCGCCCAAGTTCGAACTGGCTTCGGCCGATGAGGTGGCCCAGCTTGAAGTGGACGTTGTTTACCGCCTGGAAGGCGTGCAAGTCGAGGCTGGCAGCCGGTTCATCGGAACCTTCAACTATCGAGCCGGCTACGAAAAGAAGGATGCCGTTATCATCGGCAAGTCCGAAGGAGCATTCCTCCTGGTGGGCACTCTCAAAAAGGCTTCATTCGTTGGAATGGATGTGGACTCACAGCTGATCGCCGCCGAAGAGACCGCCGAAGAAGTAAGCGGCGATGGAGATTTTGGTTCCCTTTATACATAGCGTCATAAGTAATTGCGCATGTGATTGAAGTGAAGTAGTGTTATAATTACTCAGAATGGTTCGGACTATCAAATTATCCTATACGACAGTGCCTCAGGCTATGGAGATCATAGCCCAGTGGCGCAAAGCCCAGTCTGTCGTCATTCGCACTGCCTATAACCGGGTGCGAGAAGGTAAGAAAGACAAGGAAATTCTTGATCTGCTCCGCACGATGCCACAAGGCAAATTAGACTCTTGGTTGACTCTGTCAGCCCTTAAACGCTCCAGGGCGCTCCATCGGGCCAGCCCCCATAAAGCCGTGATTTTCGGAGGAAAGCACAATCTGCAACTGCGTTCCCAGGGAAAGATCACGTCCGAAGAGTGGAAAGCCAAACGTCTGCTGCCCCTTTACTTCGAGGGGCATGCCAGGAGC
>JAJSLI010000074.1 GCA_021272315.1 Methylacidiphilales bacterium
ACTTTGCCTTCGCGGGCATGACGTAGAAGCGCGGCGACCAGCGACTCGGGCTCGCTTGGCGTGAAACCATGGCTGATGAAAAAGCGCGCTTTCGACCGGCCCTCAGGATGCGTCAGCGAAAGCAGGTAGTCGTTGACTTTACGCAGATCAACGACGGCTGCTTCCGCATGGAGCACCCCCACAAACTACCTTTTCGTCACGGCCTTGCGGACTTCGTCGAGTTGGCCCGCGGAACCGAGCTTGACGCTCTTGGCCGCGATGAACTTGGCGTATTCCTCGATGAAGATTTTGCCCGGCGGCCGGAAATCGAATTCGCCGGGGTGATCGCGGAAGTATTCGCGATGAACGCGGGTCCAGACCAAGCGGCCGTCGGTGTCGATGTTGACCTTGGTCACGCCGAGCTTGGCGGCGGGGAGATACTCGTCCTCGTTCACGCCGCAGGCGGTCGGGTCGAGCGTGCCCCCGGCCTTGTTGATGCGGAGCACTTCCTCGCGCGGCACGCTGGAGCTTCCGTGCATGACGATGGGCAGGCCGGGCATCCGCTTTTGGATCGCCTCGATCACCTCGAAGTGAAGCGATTGCTGGCCCTTGAATTTGTACGCGCCGTGGCTCGTGCCGATGGCCGCCGCGAGCGAATCGCAGCCGCTCTTCGACACAAAGGCCTCGACTTCGTCGGGATTGGTCAGGCAGGCGTTGCCTTCGTCGACCTTGATGTCTTCCTCGACGCCGCCCAACATGCCGAGTTCCGCCTCGACGCTGAGGCCCTTGGCGTGGGCGCGATCGACGACGCGCTTGGTGATCTCGACATTTTTCTCAAACGGATCGTGCGAGGCGTCGATCATGACCGAGCTGTAGAACCCGCTGTCGATGCAATCGTAACAGGTCTCCTCGTCGCCGTGATCGAGGTGCACTGCGTAGATGGCCTCGGGAAAAATCTCCTCCGCGCTGCGGATGATGGCCTCGAGCATGCGCTTGTCGGTGTATTTGCGCGCGCCCTTGGAAAGCTGGATGATAAACGGCGCCTTGGCGGCGATGCAGCCCTTGAACAGGCCCATGGTCTGCTCGGCGTTGTTGATGTTGTACGCGCCGATGGCGAACTTGCCGTAGGCGACCTTGAAGAGTTGGGCGGTGGTGACGATCATGGGCTATACCTTCGCGTGGTGGGTTGAAATGTCGAGGCTGGGCTATGCAACAAACAGGCAAAGGGGTGAAGCTAGTGCCGTGCCGGTTGTAATGCCCTCTCAGAAAAAGTTCGTGATTATAGGGACAATCCGGCTTACAGAAGCTTTCTAAATTCTTCAACCGTCAACCCCGCTTGCTCAATCACGCCCTTTAAGGTACCCGGCTTGACCG
The DNA here is from genome assembly GCA_021272315.1 of Methylacidiphilales bacterium. Lineage (GTDB taxonomy): Bacteria > Verrucomicrobiota > Verrucomicrobiia > Methylacidiphilales > UBA1321 > JABDGH01. The sequence continues at coordinate 1,354 of JAJSLI010000074.1, forward strand.
GTTTGTGCTGCGGAACAACAACGGTACGCGAACCTTTCCTGAGAATAGCGTGCGATCCGGTTTGGCGGCTGAATTCAAATCCCAGTCGACGCAATGCCTTGACCACATCCGCGCCACTGAGATCGCGTGGTAACTTCACAAGACCCTGGATAGTTACAAAGCAAGAATAGGATCTTCCACAAAATGGAGCTTCACCTTTTGCGGACGATTGGGTGTATCAAAGTATCCGGCAACTGCGTCGGCGATCATGTCCTCAAGTTCAGACAATGTCTCGCCCTGGGTGGTGATTCCACCCCGTCCAGGCTTGTCGTCCCAGCGTGCGACATAACCGCCCGTTTCCTGACAAGCCATGACATTAAAGACGATCTCACTTTTTGCCATGGCTTGAATGTAGGGCACACACCCTCTCCCTGCAAGTCATCCCCCCGCGATGGCGGGAACGATGCTGACTTCGTCGCCAGGCTTGACGGGTGTCTCCTTGTCCTGGAGAAAGCGGACGTCTTCGCCGTTGACGTAAATGTTGACGAAACGGCGCAAGTTGCCCTGCGCGTCGAGGAGCCGTTCGCCGATGCCGGGATAGCGTTTGTCGAGGCTGGCCAGGAGTTGGCTGATGGTGGCGCCCTCAACCTCGACGGTGTCGAGATTTTCGGTCAAGGGCCGGAGCGGTGTGGGGATGGAGACGGGGATGGGCATACTTTTTTGGACAGGATTAACAAGATTAACAGGATTGGGAAGTGGCAGACTGAGACAGGAGGTTATGAGAATAATTTTTAATGATGAGGATGGAACCAATTCATAATCGCAAGAACCGGATTCAACATCAGGCCGGCAATCAGTGCTATGACACCGATGATCACCAATACCCAGAGCTCCGGCGGAAGCAGTGGGTCTTTCTCTTTTCGGGATGTTTTCAAGCGAAACCAATAGTTAGAGATCCTTCGACAAGCTCAGGATGACATTTTTCACACCGCCGCAGCATGAACGGCGGTTTCATTCGCGATGAGCGCGTCAAACTCGCGCAGGCTCGGGTTGATGAGGCGCGGCGCGGGCAGATGGGGCGCGACCGCCTCCGCCGTCTTGAGGCCGTGCCCGGTGATGCAGAGCACCGCCGACTCGTTGGCCGGGATTTTGCCCGTGGCGATGAGCTTTTTCGCGCAGGCGACGGTGACGCCGCCGGCGGTCTCGGCAAAAATGCCCTCCGTTTCGGCCAGGAGCCGGATGCCCTCGATGATTTCCTCATCGGTCGCGTCCTCGCTGCCGCCGCCGCTGGAACGGATCGCGTGGACCGCATAGTAGCCGTCGGCGGGCGTGCCGATGGCGAGCGATTTGGCGATGGTCTTCGGCTTCGGCACCGGCCTGATCAGGTCGGTCCCGGCCTTGAACGCGGCGGTGATCGGGCCGCAACCGGCCGCCTGAGCGCCGTGGATGCTGAACGGTTGTTCGTCGATGAGGCCGACCTTGATCGCTTCCTGGTAGCCCTTCGTGATTTTGGTAAGGAGCGAGCCGCTGGCCATGGGCGCCACGGTGTGGCGCGGCGCGCGCCAGCCGAGCTGCTCGGCGATCTCGAAAGCCATGGTCTTCGAGCCCTCGGCGTAGTAGGGGCGCAGGTTGACGTTGACGAAGCCCCAGCCGTACTTGCCCGCGATCTCGGAACAAAGGCGGTTGACCTGATCGTAGGCGCCGTGGATGCCGATCACGTTGGTGCCGTAGACGAGGCTGTTGAGGACCTTGCTCTGCTCGAGATCGGCCGGAATGAGGACGTAGCTTTTCAGCCCAGCGCCGGCGGCCTGGGCAGCAACGCTGTTGGCAAGGTTGCCGGTCGAGGCGCAGGCGACGATGTTGAAGCCAAGTTCCTTCGCCCGCGAAAGCGCGACGGAAACAACACGGTCCTTGAACGAAAGGGTCGGATAATTGAAGGCGTCGTTCTTGACGTAGAGCTCACGCACGCCGAGGGCCTTGGCCAGGCGGTCGGCCTTAACCAGCGGTGTGAAACCGGTTTGCAGGCCGACGGTCGGGTCCCCGTCGATGGGCAGGAGCTCCCGGTAGCGCCACATGTGGTGCGGACGCGATTCGATGAGCTTGCGGGAGATGGAATGCCGGATCTGCTCGTAATTGTAGTCGGCCTCGAGCGGCCCGAAATCGTATTCGCAAACGTGGACGGCCTTCTTGGGATATTGGCGCCCGCATTCGCGGCACTTGAGATAACTGAAAAATTCTTTGCCCATAATTTCAATCGCCTACCGAGGATCACCTCGCTGAAATTCGGGACAGGAAGACAAGCGCCCCGGTACGAGTGGGCACTCGCTCCTTATCCTCCCCGGAACTGATCGCATTGGGCGACCGGCACCGAGCTGGGTTTGGCACCTGGACGGCGGGGAATTTTTCGGATGAAAAACTTCCGCCCGGTTGCCGCGGTTTCAAAGGGCCAGCCCCTCCACCGCTCTCGATAAGTTGGGTTTAGCTTACGGACGGCGGGACTTATGTCAAGTCAAAGCAGCCGGGGGTAGTGGTACAGTTTGACAGCGATTGGTCAGAGCTAAGGAATCCTTGAAACAATTTTCCCGGACTTATCGATATAGGCATCTCCACCCCCAACAAGCTGTACCCTCGCTTGGCCATCGTGCTTATCAAAAATATTGTCCATGAATGCCGTCCCGTCCGTAAATTGGGGCGCAATCAGCCACTTGCCATTTCTATCCACATATCCGAATTTGCCGTTCGGACCTTCCTTGAGAAGAATGGACTGATCCACATCTGGACTGCCGTACGGCTCATCGGGACAATCGTCCAAAAAATGTGAGCAACCAGTTAAGAGCGTTGCCGCAACGACCAAAAGCGCAAGCTTCGTGATGGCGTTCCAAGTCACTTTTTTTCAGTCTAACAGCGCAATCACTTCTTCCAAGCTCCAAACGTGATCGACAACGCCCGCTTCCATCACGGGAGTGATACCAAGAGGCCCGTGAATCCGGACGACTTACGACGAAGCGGACTTGCGTCCCTTTTTCGGCGCGGGCAAGAGGGTCCCGGCGGCGGAAGGCACTTCGATCATCTCGAAACCGAGCTTGCCTTCGGCGACTTCCTTCAGCGCCACGTCCATGAACGTGAGCTTCGGATCGTAGGCCACCAGAGGACGAAAGCCCTGGCCGAGCTGGCGCACGCGCTTGGAGACGATGTTGACGAGAACCTGCGGGCTGTGCACGTTTTTGAGGGCTTCCTGAACAAGGGTCTGTTTCATAAATAATCTGGAAAAGGTCATTCGCCCGACCTGCGTCAAGCGGAAAAGGTTTAGCCTGCCGGTGCGTGTTGCACAAATCAAGCTCTATCTTCGGAAGAATAGTTCGCCCCCGAAAGACGCCCAGGATTACACCGCAGACGGCGCCGCTCCTCGCAATCAAAGCGGGCAAAATTACCCGAACCTTAAGTGTTGGTAATAATGAGGCTTTTGCCTCGCTCTGATGTTATCTTGTGCCCATAACACTCGCCAACAAAACTATTCCTATGGAAGCCGCACCTGTCTTTGCATCCACCGCCATCACCTCGGGCCTTCCGCCGGTTCCCGGCGCCGAACAGGCCCGCCAAATCAGCTACGGGCACACTGCCCTCGCCTCAACCACCGCGGCGGTAAAAGAAGCCGCCGCGTGGGTCTATCCGCTGCGCCAGGAAATCGGGCGCGTCATCGTCGGCCAGAAATACCTGATCGACCGCCTGCTCATCGCGCTTATCGCCAACGGCCACATCCTGCTCGAGGGCGTGCCCGGCCTGGCCAAGACGCTCGCCCTGCGCACGCTGGCCGCCGCGGTGCAGGCCCGTTTCCAGCGCATCCAGTTCACGCCCGACATGCTGCCGGCGGACATCGTCGGCACGCTCATCTACAACCCGCGCGATGGCACCTTCAACCCGAAGCTCGGGCCCGTTTTCGCCAACTTCGTCCTCGCCGACGAAATCAACCGCGCTCCCGCCAAGGTGCAGAGCGCGCTGCTTGAATCGATGCAGGAACGGCAGGTGACCCTGGGTGAAAACACCTACAACCTGCCCGAACCGTTCCTGGTCATGGCGACGCAGAATCCAATCGAGCAGGAAGGCACCTATCCCCTCCCCGAAGCGCAGGTCGATCGCTTCATGCTCAAGATTGTCGTCACCTACCCCTCCCGCGCCGAGGAGCGGGGCATTCTCGACACCATGGCGACCACCACGCCCAACCTGAACGTGCAGCCGGTCGTTGCGCCGGAGCACATCATCCAGGCGCGCGAGGTGGTCAACACCATCCATGTCGACGACAAGGTGCGCGACTACATCGTCGACATCGTCATCGCCACACGCGATCCGAAGGCCTACCGGCTCGATTTCCCCGGCTGGATCCAGTACGGCGCATCCCCCCGCGCGACCATTTCGTTGACGCTGGCCGCCCGCGCGCTCGCCTTCCTCAACGGTCGGGCCTACGTCACGCCGCAGGACGTGAAGGAGGTCGCCCACGACGTGCTGCAACACCGCGTCACGCTCACATACGAGGCCGAAGCCGAAAACCTGAGCTCACGCGACATCATCCAGAAGATTTTGGATACCCTGCCTGTACCTTGAACTTATTTAGACAGGATTAACAAGATTAACATGATTGGAAAGGCAAGGGACATTAGACCGGGGAGACGCGAGAGACATGAAGGAAAAATGCTGCGTCCCTAACATTATTTTCCATGTCCTTTACGTTTCTTCCGTCAAAATCCTTCCTCAGAAATCCTGTTAATCTTGTTAATCCTGTCCAAAAAATCGGTTAGCCATGGACCCCGCCGTCACCCGAGAAATTCTCAAGAAAGTCCGCCAGGTCGAACTGCGCACGCGCCGCCTCGTCACCGACGCGCTCGCGGGCGAATACCACTCTGTCTTCAAGGGCCGCGGCATGGACTTCGACGAGGTCCGCGAATACAGCCCCGGCGACGAAGTCCGGCTCATCGACTGGAACGTCACGGCCCGCACCGGCACGCCCTTCATCAAGAAGCTGCGCGAGGAGCGGGAACTGACCATCCTGCTCGCCGTCGATGTCAGCGCCTCCGGCAAATTCGGCTCGCGGAACCAGAGCAAGCGCGAACTCGCCGCCGAAATCGCGAGCGTCCTCGCCTTCTCCGCCATCCGCAATCGCGACAAGGTCGGCCTGCTCCTCTTCAGCGACGAGGTCGAACAGTTCATCCCGACGAACAAGGGGCGGCAGCACGTCCTGCGCGTCATCCGCGAAATTCTTTTCTGCACGCCACAACGACGCGGCACCGATGTCGCTTCGGCGCTCGATTTCTGCAATGACGTGCTGCGGCGCCGCGCGGTCATCTTTCTCATCTCCGATTTCATCGAATCAGCCGAGGCCTTCGGACGGCTGCGCCGTCTGCTGCGCCTGACCAACAAGCGCCACGACCTCGTCCTGCTCCACCTGCGCGACCCCCACGAGGAGGAACTGCCCGCCGTCGGCCTGCTCACGCTCGAGGACCCCGAAACCGGCGAGGTCATGGAAGTCGACAGCAACGATCGCCGCGTCCGCAACGCCTTTTCCCTCCTGGCCCGGGAGCGGATGGACCAGTTCCGCCGCGCCGCGCGACAGGCCGGGGTCGACACGCTGGAACTTCGCACCGGCGAGCCCTATAATCAGGCGCTCTACGCTTTTTTTAAAAACCGCGCCAGCCGGAGATAGCGATGAACCTCGCCCGCCTTCTTTTTCTCGGTTTCCTGTTCTTCGCCGCGCCCCTTCTCTCCCACGCACAGACCAACACGACGGACAACTCCACGACCGCCCCCGCCGCCGCCAACGCGCCCGATCTTGCCCCGGCCCAGCCCGCGCCGGCAGTTTCACCGCCCGGACAGATCGTCTCCCCCGCCGGTACGGTGTCCCCGCCCGGGGAAATCGAGGACATCCGTCCGCCCTTCTTCTTTCTACACTCCTGGTTCTGGCTCTGGGTCGCGCTCGGCGTCGTGGGCGCCCTCGCCCTGCTCGTCCTGCTCTGGTTCTGGTTCAAGCCGGAAAAATGGCTCAGTCCCAAGAGCGCCTATGAGTTGACGCTGGAAAATCTGGAAAAGGCCCGCGCCCTCTTGAGCGTGGAAAATCCGATGCCCTACGCGGTCTTCATCTCCGAGACAATCCGCTCCTACCTGAGCCAGCGGTTCCGCACCCCCTCGACCCGCCGGACCACCGAGGAATTTTTGCGCCTGATGGAAAGCGATCGGGACACGCCGCTGGCCGCCTATCGCGACCTGCTGCGCGATTTCCTCCGGGCGTGCGACCTAGTCAAGTTTGGCCGCTATCAGCCTGATCTCCCGGAACTGGAGCAGGTGCATCAGCGCGCCTTTACCTTTGTCACCGCGACAAGGCCGTCTTCCACCCCGGACGACCACAACCGGAGGCCGACATGAGCGGCAGCTACTTCCAATTCGCGCATCCATGGGTACTGCCGCTGCTCCTACTCGTCCCGCTGCTCGCCATTCTGCGCGGTCGTCGGGGCAAGGAAGCCGCGATCCAGTATTCGGGCCTGAGTCTGTTCGGACCGCTGGCGCGGGGGCGCAAAGTACAGCCCGGCGGCTGGCTTTCTGCCCTGCGTTACCTGGCCCTGATTTGCCTGCTCCTCGCGTTGGCACGGCCCCAAAAACTCGACGCTAGCACGCAGGTGCAGGAAAGCGGCATCGACATGATGCTGGCCATCGACCTTTCCCCCTCGATGGACGCGCTCGATTACCATAGGAACGGACAGGACCTCAGCCGCGTCGAAGTGGTGCGCGAAACCGTCGGCAGTTTCATCCAGGCCCGTCCGAACGACCGCATCGGCATGGTCGTTTTTGCCGGCCAGGCTTACCTGATGAGCCCGCTCACGCTCGACCACGACTGGCTGCTGCAAAATGTCAGCCGTCTCCAGGTCGGTCTGGCCGGCGACGCCACCGCCATCGGCTCGGGCATCGCCGTCTGCTGCAACCGCCTGCGCGACCAGCCCGGCAAGTCGAAGATCATCGTCCTGCTCACCGACGGCGCCAACAACTCGGGCCGGATCACGCCCTTCGCCGCCGCCGAGGCGGCCCACGCGCTCGGGATCAAGATTTACACCATCGGGGCCGGTTCTGCCGACGTGGCCAAGTTCCCCTTGCGCGACAACTTCGGCAATCTCACCGGCTACACCACGATCCCGTGCGACATTGATGAAGGCGCGCTGCAGAAGATCGCCGACATCACCGGCGGCAAATTCTACCGCGCGACCGACACGGAGACACTCGAACGCGTCTACCGGGAAATCAACTCGCTGGAAACAAGCAAGGTGGCAGTCAAACATTTCGAGCACGCCCGCGAGTATTTCGCGTGGGCGCTCTATCCCGGCCTCCTTTTTCTCGGTTTGGAAATCGCCCTGGTCAACACCCGCTGGAGGAGAATCCCATGATCTCCGAACTTTGGAACCGTCTCGATCCCGGATTCTTCGCCCCCGTCTGGCTTGGGGTCGGGCTCCTGGCCGTCCTGGCCGTGTTCCTGCTGGAAATTGGCTCCCGCCGCCAACGGCGGCAGGCCATCCTGCTTTTCGCCGCCTCGCATCTCGTCCAGGCGCTGACCGCCAGCGTCTCGCCCACCAAGCGACTGCTCAAGCGCGTCCTGCTGATCACGGCGGTGGCGCTCCTTTTCGTGGCGCTGGCCCGGCCCCACCTGCTTTACGACTGGCGCGAGGAAAACCGCACAGGGCTCGACATTCTCGTCGCGGTCGACTGCTCCAAGAGCATGCTGACCCAGGACGCGAAACCGAGCCGGATTGAGCGCGCCAAGCTCGCCCTGGCCGATTTTGCCGACCAATTGCCCAACAACCGCCTCGGCCTGATTGCCTTTGCCGGCGACGCCTTTCTTCAGTGCCCGTTGACTCTCGATCACGACGCCTTCCAAACCGCCGTGCGCGAACTCGACACCGACACCATCCCGCGCCCCGGCACCGACATCGCCACGGCCATCGACCAGGCGATTGACGCCCTCAAGAGCCAGCCCAACAACCGCAAACTTCTCATCCTCGTCACGGACGGCGAGGACCTCGAGGGGCATGTGATCGACGAGGCCAGGGTTGCCGCGCAAAACGGCCTCAAGATTTACACTGTCGGCGTCGGCACGCCCGAGGGCGGACAGATTCCGCTGGTGGACGACACGGGAGCTGTGATGTATCTCCGCGACAGCTCCGGCCAGATCGTACAATCGAAGCTCGACGAAGAGACGCTGCGCCAGATCGCCTCGATCACCGGCGGCGCCTACGTTCCGCTTGGGCAAAGAGGCGAAGGCCTCGATGAAATCTACAACCGTTACATCGCCCCGCTGCCAAAACAAAACCTGGAAGAACAGCGCGAAAAGGTCCGCTTCGAACGCTTCGAATGGCCACTGGCGCTGGGCATCCTGCTCCTCATCTGGGAATTTCTAACCGGCGAACGCGCCGAGACGTCCGTTGAGGCCACGACGCCCCTTTCCGGCCCGGCCCGGCCCGGCATTCGGCGCCGCAGCCGGAAAACAGCCCTTGCCGCAACGCCACTGGTGACCCTCGGCCTGCTTTTCGCAATCGCGCCCGGAGCCGCCCGCGCTTCCGATACGAGCACTGCGGAACGCGATTACCAATCGGGCAACTACCAGGATGCGCTCGATCAATACCGAAAGGCCGCCGAGGACCAGCCCGACCGCAGCGATCTCCAGTTCAACCACGGTGACGCCGCCTACAAGGCCGGCAACTTTACCGAGGCGGAGCAGGCTTTCCGAAAGGCACTCGAGACGCCCGACCTTAACCTGCAGGAGAAGTCGTACTACAACCTCGGCAACAGCCAGTTCAAGGACGGCGAAGCGATCCAGAAGGTCGACACCAATAAAACCATCGACCTTTGGCAGCACGCGCTTCAGTCCTATGAATCGGCTCTCAAGCTGCGTGACTCCGCCGACACGCGTCACAACCACGAGATCGTCAAGGAAAGACTCGAGCAGTTGAAACAACAACAGCAGCAACAGCAGCAGCAAAACAATCCGTCGCAGCCCCAGAAGGACCAGTCGGGCAAAAATTCTCAACCGGACAAGAGCCAGAACAACCAGCAACAGCAAAACCAACAGAATCAACAAAAACCGAACAACGGCCAAAATCAGCAACCGTCGCAGTCATCGGGCAATAATCAGCAACAAAACCAGCCTGATGCCGGGAAAAAGGACCAGAACGGTCAGCAGCAGATGGACGCCACCGCCCAGCAACGCGCCTATTCCCAGGCCCGGCCCGAGGACAAGGAAGATCCCGTCATCAAATCGCGCCAGGAAGCGGAAGCCCTGCTTGATTCGCTCAAGGAAGACGAGGGCCATATCACGGCCCGCTCGTTTAACGCGCTGAAAAACAATAACGAACCCCCGCCGCCACCGCCTTCGGGTAAGGATTGGTGAACCGCATGAACGCCATTTCTGCTCTCACGCGCACTGTCGTGTTGCCTGCTCTCTTGCTCGCGCTTGGGAGCGCCCCCTGCCTCGTCGCGGCCACGATTTCACAACAGATCGACCAGCCAGAGATCAACCTCGGCGACTCGGCCAATGTCACCATCACGATCCAGAACGGAAGCGCGCCGGAAATCCGCCTCCCGCACGTTGATGGCATCGAGGTCGCGGGCCAAAGAACCCAGAGCGGCATCACCATCGTAAACGGCTCGATGACAACTTCAATGTCGGTCATGTTCGCCCTCGTGCCCACCCATGCGGGGAACTTCACCATTCCCGCCTTCGATATCACCACCCAGGACGGCACCAAGCTCCACGTTCAGGAAATGAAACTCCACGTCCTCAACTCTGCGACAGCGCCCGCCAGTCCGACCGCGACCCCGGCCCCTTCCGCATCCAATCCCGTCTTCAACCCGAACGGTCCCGTCGTCATGCCGCCGAATAATGCCGCCACGACCGGCCCCGGCGCCGGCGGCCAGGACAACAGCCCGGCCAATTCCGCCGACTCCGGCGGCGCCGGTTTCACGCCGCCCACCGACCCCGACGGTCGCCCCGCCAAGGTCTTTATCGTCATCAGCCCAAAAATCACCGACGCCTATGTCGGCGAAACCATTCCGATGCGCATTGAATTTTACATCCGCAGCGACGTCTACCACCAGCAGGACTCCCTTCCAACGATCGATGGCAGTGATTTCCTGATGAACGATCTTTCCGTCCGCCCGGAGGTGGACGAGGTCTCGCTGGTGAACGAGGACTACCGGCGTTTTAGCTGGATCACCGCCATCGAGGCGTCCAAAAGCGGCGATTTCCCGCTCCAGATGGAACAGGACACGTACTGGGTGAAATCGGGCCAGAATAACATCGCTTCCGGCGATCCCTTCGCGAATTTCTTCGGCCCGCCCCCGGTCCTGGCCCACGAGAACATTCCGAGCAACCGGTTGGTCATTCATGTTCACCCCCTGCCTGAAGAGGGACGCCCGGCCAATTTCACCGGCGCCATTGGGCAATTCAAAGTCTCCGGTGACGCCGCTCCCACCGACGTCGAGGTCGGCGATCCCGTCACGCTTCACTTTACCGTCACCGGCGAAGGCAATTTCTCCTACATCCAAAGCCCGACTCTCGCCGCCGATCCGAACTGGAAAGCCTATGTCGCCTCTTCGAAAGTCGAGTTTGACGACGAGTCCCGCACCGAGGGTTCCAAGACCTTTCAACAGGCCGTCATCCCAAAAAAGAACGGTGTCCTCCCGCTGCCGGCCGCCAGCTTCAGCTATTTCGAACCGGCAACCAAGCAGTACGTCACCGTGCCGATTTCCCTCCCCAGCATCAACGTCACCGGTTCAACCCCCGTTGTTGCCTCTGCGGCACCCGGCGCAGGCGCCGATAATTCAACCCCCGCCACCGCCGCAGCGCCGGCCGCCACCGAGTTTCTCCCGAACCGCATCGAGACCGGTACTTTCCAAGCCAGCCTTGCACCCGTTTTCCAAAGGCCCTGGTTCTGGGCCCTGCAAGGCGGGCTAATCGTAGTTCTGCTAATCGGTGTCATCGTGACTTTCCTCCGTACCACGAACAACGGGAACGAGGATCGCAACGAACAGACCCGGCGGCGTCAGACGCTCCACCAGGAAGAAAACGCCATGAGCGAAGCCGTCCGCAACGGAGATGCCCTTTCCTTTTTCCTCGCCGCGCGCCACGCCGTTCAGTTGCAACTCGGCGCGCAATGGCGGCTCAACCCCGAGGCCATCACGCTGGCCGAGGTCCGGGAACGCGATCCTCAACTGGCCGCTTCGCTCGAACCGCTTTTCACCCAAGCCGATGAGATCATTTACTCCGGCGGGACCGGCGACGGCCTAGACCTCGCACAATGGGAAACCCGAGTGCGCGAGGAACTCCACCAGCTTCAACCTGCCTGAGCATGAGAATTTTTTATCAACTCCCGCGCCTGCTTGTGGTCGTGCTTCTTCTTTTCCCACTGGTCCTGCACGCCGACACCGATCTCGACGCTGCCAACCAAGCCTACTCCAGCGGCAACTACGAGGAAGCCTCCCGACTCTTCCAGCAAATCATCGACACGCGCGGCTTCTCCGCCGCCCTTTGCTTCAACCTCGCCAATGCCGAGGCCCGCGCCGGGCATCCCGGTCTCGCCATCCTCAACTACGAGCGGGCCCGCTACCTTGCGCCCGGCGACGCCGACATCGACCATAACCTGCAACTCGCCCGCAAACAGGCCGGGCTCGAAAGCGATTCCTACCGCTGGTGGCAGATCGTCCTGCGCAACCTCACCATCGGCCAGTGGCTCGCCATCGTCGACAGCTGGCTGGCGCTCATCGCCCTCGCCGTGCTGGCCAACGCCTTTGCCACCGGTCTTGCCCCCCGGCTGCGCCTGCCGCCGTTCGTCCTGAAAAAAATCATCAAGGGCGTTCTTTTTGTCAGCATTCCCGCCTTTCTCTTTTTCGGCTATGTCGCCCTTATTGCCGCGCCGCTGCGGATCGAAGGCGTCATCGTCGCCAAGCAAGCCGCCCTGCGCCTCTCGCCTTTCGACGGCGCCGAGCAGATTGGCACGCTCCCCGAGGGTTCACTCGTCACCGTCGAGCAACGCCACAACAACTACCTCTGCATCGCGGGCCGGGACAACCGTTACGGCTGGATCCAGGAAAAAGAACTCCAGCCCGTCATCGACGGGAGTTTTTGAACGGGGTCCGAACAGGAAACAGGCCTTATATCCCGAAATTGATCCCGACCGCCCGCGCGGTCTTAACCACCTGGCCATCCGGCGGGACGTGCTTGATCTGGCCGACCGCCTCCTTGATCGTCACCGCGCCGATCTGGTAGTTGAGGTAGCTCACCATCTGACCGAATTTCTTTTCCTGGATAAGCTGCACCGCACCCACGCCAAAGCGCGTGCCGAGGTTGCGGTCCTGGGTGGTCGGCGCACCACCCCGCTGCAAGTGACCGAGCACCACGGTTCGCGTTTCGCGGCCGGTCCGCGCCATGATTTCATGAGCCACCTGATTGCCGATGCCGCCAAGCCGCACCTCGCCCTTCGTTGCGCCATCGACGGTCTGCACTTCGCCGCCCGTCGCGGACGCGCCTTCCGCCACCACGATGAGAGTCGAGGCCGCGCCACCTGACATTCGTTTCTCGACGAAAGCCGCGAGCCGCTCGTAGGAAAAAGGAATCTCGGGAATCAGGATCGCATCGGCAGCGCCGGCCAGCCCTCCGTAAAGAGCGATCCAGCCCGCGTGGCGGCCCATGACCTCGAGCACCATCACCCGCTTGTGGCTTGCCGCAGTCGTGTGCAGCCGGTCGAG
>JAJSLI010000076.1 GCA_021272315.1 Methylacidiphilales bacterium
ACCAACGGCAAACCCGCCAAAGTCGCCCTCACCGCCTGCGCCCGTAAACTCCTCATCCATCTCAACAGCCTCCTGAAAAATCCCCAACTTTCCCCTTGCTAACCAAGACCGTTGCTTCGACAAGCTCAGGATGACGGATTGTTTAGAGAACGGGTTTTGCAGGGTCTCAACTTGGTGGCAAATGGCGGTAAAATGGTTTAAGATGACGCTGATGAGCGCTTTTCGTGATATAAATTATGCGAGATGGCTTCTTGTATCGGCTATTATTGCCATTGCAGACGTTGCCTTTGTTTTTTATGGGGTTGATGACCCTGAAAGTATAAAAACAACCATGGAATTTGTTTGTGCGTCGGCCTTCTTGCTGCTTTTCCCAATCATCATTCCTAAAATGTACTTGCTTGGCCTTGTGCAACTGTGTCTTCAAACACAGTTAATAGGTTGTGATTCTAGTTATAGCGAGCACACCCAGGCCCTGTTTTATGGTCTCGGTGATCTTCCGATCTTTTTGTTCTACGTGATCGTTTTTAAGCTAATCCAATGTCGCTGGCAATGGGTTAAGAAAAATCGAATCTGGTAGCTGGTATCATGAACCAGCACACTGACTCCTCTCAAGGAATCGTCATCACTGCTTGGGCCGAAGTCATGAGCGCGGCGTTGCCATCGGCGGGCGCTTCCTCGATGTAGCTGCCGCCTTCCTGGTCGGCCAGGGCGTGCAACTGCCGTTCCGCGTCCGTGTTCGCCCGCGGCGAGATGCCCACGACGCTGAGCGCCGGTTGCTGGCCGTCCGCTCCCAGGATTTGGGCGGTATCGCCGAGCAGATCGGTCAGGCTGATATTCAGGTCGCCGTCGGTGGCCAGGACGAGGCGTCCGGGATGAAGCGCCTGCGCCGAGGCGAAACCGGCGGGCAGGTTCGTGCCGCCGCCGCAATCGAACTCCTCGTTGATATACTCGATGGCGGCCTCGCGGGTCGCGTTGTTGGCGGGCACCAGCGGGCCGCTGTTCTGCGCGCTCTCGCCGTAGACCGTGATGGCGAACGGCGTGCCGTCCACCAGCGCGCGGATGCGCCGGGTCAGCGCCTCGCGCGCGAAGGCCAGCCGGGTCGCTCCGGCATAGGGCTCGTACATGCTGCCCGAAACATCGAGCAGAAAGACCACGCCGCAGGCCGGGTTGAGTTGCGGGGCGGGGCTTGGGCACAACACCGATTCCGGCGAAAGCGCCCGGACCTCGCCGTTGGGGCTGGCGGCGAACGCGATGACCGCGGGCGTCGTGGTTCCGGGCTTGTAGCGTTGGTCCAGCGACTGGGCCAGGACCGGAAGCGCCTGCTGGATCGGAGCGAGTTGCCAGCGGGCGGGCACTTGATTGGAAGGAATCAGGACGAGGTTCGTCGTCTTTTGCGGGGTGGACGCCGGCGCGGAGGCCAGGTGAACATGGAAATCAAAAATCGCGACGCCTGCCGCCAGACCGGCGTGCAAGGCGAACGAGACACCGAGCATCAGGGTGATTCCGGGACGCACAAGCGCAGCGTAGCCACTTATTATGCAAAGTCAGTAAAAACATCGCTAATGCCGCCAGAGGAGGTTCCTCGTTCCCAAGTTTCACTTGGGAACGCCTCTTGCCTTCGCGAAATTTCATTTCGCGCTGATTTTTGGATCGGCAATGAAATTGCCTCCACAAGTGCGCTCCCAAGTGAAACTTGGGAGCGAGTTAAGCGCATAAGCCAAGCCAGGAAGTTTTGAGTCCGTAACGGCAGTGTGCTACCTCAGAGACCATGGGGAGACTCGATGCCTATTATCCATTTAATCTGTGGTCTGCCCGGCTCGGGTAAGACAACGTTGGCCAGACGACTTGAGCGTGACATGCCCGCTTTGCGGCTGACTCCTGACGAATGGATGGCACGGATAGTCGGTGACGGCCACGATGAGGTAAAACGCGCAGCGGTCGAGGCGGTGCAGTGGGAAATCGCGGCGCAAGCGCTCAGCCTTGGCATTGATGTGATTCTTGAAAATGGTTTCTGGTCGCGCAGTGAACGAGATGATTTCCGGGCGCGGGCCGCTGCCCTCGGTGCTGCTACAAAACTGCATTATCTTGATGTACCGCTCGATGAGCTGAAAAAACGCATCGCGTTACGCAATGCGGCGCTTCCGCCGGATACATTTCATGTTGAGGTGGCTCAAATCGACTTATGGGCTAGCCTGTTCGAGCCTCCGACCCCGGACGAGCTTGAATAAGTGAAGTGATCCGCTGTTTTATACAATTGGCGCGGGAAACATCTCTTGGCAGTTTGAGGCGTGCCTGATCGTTGGATTGAGAAATATCGCTGGGGGTGGTGCGCCTTGTCGGGGCTGCTGCTGGTCATCAGCTTCGCGCCCTTTTCATGCGCAACGGCGGCTTGGGTTGCCCTAGTCCCGGCGTGGTGGGTCATCACACGCAGCGAAACGGCGCGCCGCCATCCCATCCGCCACGGCTACCTCATCGGCCTGATCTATTTCGGCGGAACGTTCTGGTGGATCAGCAACGTCACGGTCATCGGAACGGTCCTGCTCATTCTCTACCTCGCGCTTTACCCCGCGTTCTGGTTCGTACTCGTGGCGCGATTGCTGCCGCCGCGGCAGGGCGCGCGCCCGGTCCTCCTTCAGGCTCTCGCCGCGGCGGCCTTGTGGGTGACGCTCGAGTGGTGGCGAAGCTGGTTCCTGACCGGATTCAACTGGAACGAGCTTGGCATCGCCCAGGCCCCAAGCGTTGTCTTCCGGCAACTGGCCGCTTACGGCGGCGTACCGCTGCTCTCCTTTTTCCTGGTCACGGTCAACGTTCTCTGGGCCGAAGGCGTACTTGAAATGGTCCGCACGCTGCGCGAAAAAAGGGTGGTCCGCCTTTCATTTCCCTTTGCGGCGGCGCTCCTGCTCATCGCGCTCGGTTTTGCGCTCGGCTGGCATCATCTCCAACGGCACCGGGGTGAGAGCCCCTCGTCCGGTCTCAGCTTCGCCTGCATCCAGCCCGACATCCCGCAGGCGGTCGGCGTGGGCTCCGAGAACGAGGAAAACGGGGCTCTCGACGCCACGGTCAAGCTTTCCGCCCGGGCCGTCGCGGACAAACCCGATCTGCTGGTCTGGCCCGAGGCGATGCTGGACGAGGAGATTTTCCGCGACCGTCCGTTGAACGAGGCGGTACGCGATCTTTGCGGCGAGTTCGACGGCTGGTTCCTGCTCGGCTCGCCCGACTTCGACATGGCAAACCGCAAGCTCTACAACTGCGCCTACCTCTTCTCCCCGCGCGGCGAAAAATACGAGTATTACCAGAAAACGCACCTGGTCATCGTGGGCGAGTTCCTTCCTTTCGGTGACCTCGTGCTCTGGACGGATGCCAAGGGCCATATCACCCGATTTCGCGACCTCGTCGGCATGGAAATAGATTTCACGCCCGGACCCGGCCCGAAAAAATTCGTGATGAAAAATCCCGACGTTTCCTTTGCGCCGCTGATCTGTTTCGAGGACACGCTGCCGGAGGTGGGCGACCGGGCGGCGCGGCTGCGGCCCGATTTTTTCGTCACCATCACCAATGACGGCTGGTACCAGGGCTGGTGCGCCGCCTGGGGCGTCAGGCAGCACCTCGCCAACGCCGTCTTTCGCTGCGTCGAGCACGACCGGCCCATGCTCCGGTGCGCCAACAACGGCATCTCGTGCGTGGTCGACCAGGACGGTTCGTCGGCGGACCGCTTCCGCGACGGCTCGGGAAATTCGATCGACGTCGCCGGAATCTTTGCCGGGCGGCTCGTCTTTTACCCGCCGCATGCCACCCTGTGCGAAACGTGGGGCGAGTGGATCGTCTTGATCTCCTCCCTCGTGACGGGCATGCTTGGCCTTCGGCTTTTTATCAACTTAATGGTCCGATCCCGTGAATCTTGAAATGAATTCCAGACCCTTTTTTTCCGTCGTGGTTTCGTTTTACAACGAGGCGGAAAATCTGTCCCGGCTCATCCGCGAGATCGACGCGATGCTGCGCGCCATGGAAGAGACGGCCGAGATCATCCTGGTGAATGACGGCAGCACCGACACCTTCGTGCGCCCCCCCGCCAGCCCCTCCTTCGCCATCCGCTGGTTGGACATCAGCCAAAACAGCGGCCAGAGCGCCGGCATGTTCTACGGCATCCAGGCGGCGCAGGGTGATTTCATCATCATGCTCGACGCCGACCTGCAAAACGACCCGATGGACGTGCCCCAAATGTGGCGCAGGCTCCAGGACGAGGAACTCGATCTCGTCACCGGCGTCCGGACCGTGCGCAAAGACACGTTCATTCGCCGCGCCTCCTCCAACATTGCCAATGCCGTCCGGTCCGCCCTCCTGCGCGACCACACCAGCGACACCGGCTGCGCGCTCAAGATCATGCGCCGCGAACCGGCCCGGCGGCTGCCCGGTTGGACCGGTATGCACCGCTTCATCCCGGCCCTCTTCCTGTCGGCGGGTTACCGGATCGGGGAAATCCCGGTCAACCACCGCCCGCGCCACGCCGGGGTCAGCAAGATCGCCGGAGGCAAGCGGGCCGTCCGCGCCACGGTCGATCTCCTCGGCATGCTCTGGTTTTCACGCCGCCAATTCAAGGGACGACTCCTGCCCGAGGATCGGTGATGATCGCGCCCAGCCCGAATCTCGATGCCCTGGGCATCATCGCCGGGCAGGGGCGCTATCCCATCCTGCTGGCCGAGGCGGCTCGGGCCCGCGGCGTCAAGCGGCTGGCCGTCGCCGGTTTTTCGGGCGAGACCCTGCCGGAAGTCGAGAAGCTGGCCGACCACTATGTCCGGCTCCGCGTCGGGCAGCTCGGCGGTCTCTGCCATTTTTTCCGCGAGCAGAAGATCGAACGGGCCATCATGGCCGGGCAGATCGCGCCGGGGCACCTCTTCGACCTGCGGCCCGATTTCAAGGCGTTGCTCCTGCTGGCGCGGCTCAAGGAACGCAACGCGGAATCGATCTTCGGCGCCGTCGCGGATGAATTGAAAAAATCGGGCGTCGAACTTCTCCCCGCCACCACTTTTCTCGAGGACGCAGTGCCGGAGCCGGGGCGCATCGCCGGGCCGAACCTCTCGCGCCGCCAGTTGGCCGACGTCGCCCTCGGTTTCCGCGTCGCCAAGGAAATCAGCCGCATGGACATCGGCCAGTGCGTCGTGGTAAAAAAAGGGACGATAGTCGCCGTGGAAGCCTTTGAAGGCACCGACGCAGCCATGGAGCGGGGCGGACGCCTCGGGAAAGGGGAGGTGGTTTTGGTCAAAGTCAGCAAGCCGAATCAGGACTTCCGCTTCGATGTTCCCGTGGTCGGCACGCGCACGATGGAGAAGGCGCGCGACTGCGCCGTGAGAGTGGTCGCCTGCGAAGCGCGCCGCACCCTGCTGCTGGACCGCGCGCTCGTCCTGGAACAGGCCGAACGCTGGGGCATCAGCCTCTTCGCGGTCGATGATTCGATAGGAACAAATTTATGAGCAATGAAAATATACGGGTCGGGGTGATCGGAGTCGGGCATATCGGGCGGGAGCACGCGCGGATTTATTCGCAGCTTCCCGGCGTCGACTTTGTCGGTGTTTACGACATCGAGGCGAAGATTGCCGAGAAGGTCGCGCAGCGCCATGACGTCAAGGCGTTTCCAACGGCGCAGGCGCTGGCGGAGGCGGTTGACGCCGCCACGGTGGCCACGCCCACCAGCACGCATCACGAGATCGCCGGGCTTTTCCTCGGCTTGGGCCGGCACGTCCTGGTCGAAAAACCAATCACCGACAATACCGAACAGGCCAAGGGGCTGATAGATATCGCCAGCAGCAAGGACCTTGTCTTTCAGGTCGGGCATATCGAGCGATTCAATCCCGCGCTTCAGGCGCTCGAGGAAAAGCTGACCCGCCCCCGCTTTATCGAGGCGCACCGGCTCTCCACCTACCCCGGGCGCAGCACCGACATCGGCGTCGTGCTTGACCTGATGATCCACGATATCGAAGTGGTGCTCCACCTCGTGCGCTCGCCCATCCAGTCCATCGATTCGGTCGGCACCGCCGTCCTGAGCAAGGGCGAGGACATCGCCAACGCCCGCATCCGGTTCGAGAGCGGCTGCGTGGCCAACCTCACCACCAGCCGGATCAGCTTCGAGAAGATGCGCAAGATCAGGGTCTTTCAGGACGACGCCTACCTCTCCCTTGACTACTTCGACCAGAGCGGCGTGATTTACCGCAAAATGGAAAACCGGATCATCAAGGAAAACATCAAGGTCGAGAAGGACGAGCCGCTCAAACTCGAGCTCTCCGCCTTTGTCGACTGCATTCGCCGGCACGGCTCGCCCCGCGTGGGCGGCCCGCAGGCGGCGGCGGCCCTCGCGATCGCCATGCAGGTCACCGAACAAATTGCCCGTCAAAATGCGTAGAACTCGTATGAGTTCCAGTAAAACCAAAAAAGCCCCGGTGACGGACCTCGTGCGCCCGCCCGATTCCACCGTTCCCGAGCGTCCCCTGACCCTCCTCATGGTGGCGGGTGAGACCAGCGGCGATTCCCACGGTGCCGAGCTTATCCTGGCCCTGCGGCAGCAGCAGCCCAACGTGCGGATCATCGGCGTGGGCGGTCCGCGCATGGCCGCCGCCGGGCAGAGGCAGCTTTTCGACCTGTCGGCCCACGCCGTGCTGGGTCTGGCCGAAGTGCTCAAGCACTACTTCAAGTTTCGCGGCTTCTTCAACCAGGTGTTGCAGCTCGCCCGGACGGAAAGGCCCGACGCCGTCATCCTCATCGACAACCCCGGCTTCAACCTCCGCCTCGCCACCGCCCTGCGCCGCGAGCTGCCCGGTTCGCGCACCATTTACTATATCAGCCCGCAGGTCTGGGCGTGGAAGGCGGGGCGCGTCAAAGCGATGCAGCGCGACATCGACCTGCTTCTCGCCATCCTCCCCTTCGAGAAAAACTGGTACGCCCAGCGGGCGCCGAAATTCAACGTCCAGTGGGTCGGCCACCCGCTTCTGGACCGGATCCACCAGGTCGAGGTCGCCGAGCCGAACGCCGGCTGGATCGCCCTCCTGCCCGGCAGCCGCCGGACCGAGGTTCGTGCCCACCTGCCGGTTTTGTGGGAGGTGGCGCGCCTCATGGCCAACCAGCACAAGGGGCTCAAGTTTGTCCTCCTTTCCCCGAACGATGAAATCCAAAAATATTCGCTCTCGTTGTTGGAGAAATTCCCCGCGCCGAATTTTGATTTTGAGTACAACATCAGTTACGCCATCTCGCATCTCTCGCGCTGCGCCCTGGCCTTGGTCGCTTCGGGCACGGCTTCGCTCGAATGCGCCCTCGTCGGCGTCCCGCAGGTGGTCGTCTATCGTGTCCACCCGCTCACCTTCGCCGTGGGCCGGCAACTGGTGAAGGTGAAGCATCTCAGCATGGTCAACGTCCTCGCCGGCGAGGACGTCGTGCCCGAATTACTCCAGGAGCGGTTCCAGCCCGAGCTCGTGGCCCGCGAGGCGCTCGATCTCCTCGTCAATCAGTCCCGACGCGACAAGATGAAACACCGCGTCGCCGAAATCGTGGCCACGCTCGGCGGGCCCGGCGCGAGCCAGCGCGCCGCCAAGGCCATTCTTTTCGAGGCCGCCTTTGCCAAAGTCGGGTGAGATTTACGGTCCGGTACGACCAGCCAAAGCCTGTTGCTGCTGTTGCTTGCTTTCCAACTCGCGGCTTTTTTCGGGATTTTCCCTCTTGAGGATCAGCGTATAGCCCCCAAGGCTCAATCGGTCCCAAACTTTCATATAGGAATCGCCCACCGCTTTGCCGTTCACGAAGGTTCCGTTGATCGAGTCCAGGTCTCGGACCAAGACGCCTCGATTGTTCAATTGCAAAAGGCAGTGTTTTCGAGACACCCGCGCATCATCGATCACCCAGTCGCAATAAACTTCCCGGCCAACGAGGCTGACCCTCCTGTTCAGGACCATTTTCCAGGTGGGATTGCTTTCCGGTACGAGATAGAAACCGGCGTCCAGGATGTCCACATCCTCTTCCGGCTGGTGGACCGATTCCTTCCGGGGCAGGGGCAGCGTCTCCCGCTTTTGGGCGGAGATCGCCTCAGGGTAGACGTCCCTGGCCAGTGAGCGGCGAAGCAGGTACTCCCGAAGATCGATCTGGATATCCTTGGAAATAGGCGCGGCATCGACAATCCAGACGAAATTTGAAGCCGGCAGGTCCAACCCATGCCGGAGCGCCTCCTCTCCCGCCCGTTCCGGCCCATGCGCGGAGACGACAAAGCCGTCTTCCACGAAAACCTCAACCGACTCTTGCATGTTGAGTATCAGGAGATCGCCCGTCTGGTGGTTTTGACTCAAGCGGACCAAGGCCTCTTCGACGGTAAAAAGCTGATTGTAATTTGTCCCGAGTCGAACAGTCTCTTTCCCGGCCATTTTTTCCGCCTCGAAATCCTGGGATTTTGATGGAGTGCTCATAAACAAAATGGAATTGGGACAGCGCCCATTCATTTATTCTGCACCGGGCATGCCACATGCGATGCCCGCTCTATTACGTACTATAGCACAATGGGTTGCATTTTCAGGAGATTCCCAACGGCCATTTCCTCGTCGAAAGTTCTGGGCAAGATGCCCATAAAACGAAGCCTGACTTGCAAATAGCACAAAGTTCGGAACTTAACTCTGAAATCCCGGAAAACATTGCATCATGCAGCCATTTTCCAATTCCTTTACTCACGACCGGCAAAGGTCACCTACCGATCTCTGCATTAGAGGCTAACGGATCGGTCTGTATCTTGCTTAACGGAGGCATGAGCAATTCTTGACGGGAAAAAGTCAGGATTTAGGGTTTCCTTGGATGAATACAGATGAAATGCCTGCCGCCGCACTTCAACCCTCCCGGCCGCATGTCGCGCTCATCTGGCTTATTCGTGGCACGGGGGCGGTCATCGCCATTCCTTCGGCTATGGCGATATGCTTCATCGTGGTCGTCTTCCCCATCCTGATAATCATTAACCATCACCCTTCGACGAGTGGCTGGATGCAAATAGGAATTGGATTTGCTATTATGTTCTTGGGACTGCCCTTTTACGGTCTTATCGCAAAGTTTGGCTACGACATGTTCCGAGAGGTAAAGGCGACTACTATCGCCAACTTCTCCTTCATCTTCTCATTCCTAACGGCCTATGCTCTTTATCATCTCCTGCCTCTGAGCCTTCCTAAAATCCTCGCGGACTATATGGAGAATTACCTGCCTTTGCTCGGTCAAGGCGGCGGTCCCGGATTTAGCTACCGCCTAGCTCTTGCCATTATCGGCTTCTTTATTCTTTACTCTGTGGTCAAGGCCTATCTCCTCCGCGTCTTGGAGTTAACCCCTCCCAATCATTCGCAAAGCCCGCCGTAAATTCTCCGGCCTTATCTTAGAGGTCGCCTTGGCCAAAGTCGGGTGAGGTTCTAGTTGCTGCTATTCGTTCTCGGCAGCCGACCCAACCGGTCGACATTATTGCTGATGGAGTCGAGTTCGTCCTTCAGCGCCCTGCGGTAGGCGTATTCCTCCTGGGCTCGTTCCTGGTCGAAAGTATAAAAATTATTCATGTTTTTGATCTGGTCCACGTCGGTGTCGGCGATGCCTTGAAGATCAAAAACCAAGGACCGGGCCGCCTGAATGTCCTGCGCGGTATCGGCCCCTGAGGTCTGCTGGTTGTAATTGTCATTGGCCTTCATGATCTTGTCATCCGTCTTATAAATATCGGCATTTGGATCGCTGTCGCTGCTGCTGGCGTTTCCGCCTTGGTTATTGTTGTTGGCCGGCGTGTTCAGGAAGGAATCGAGACACAGGCTTTGTTTGTGAAATTGATCGAGAAACAAGGACTCGGTCTGAAGCCGTTTCATGTCGATGGGAATCCAACTCGGAACGGTGTCCAGCCTCAGGCCAAAATAGCGCATCGAACCGGAAATGGCCGAATTTCGGCTCGCGAACGAAGCCTTGTCCAGGTCGTCGGAGTTGACGACCTTGATCGCCTCCGTGACCACGCCCAGAACCTTGCCGCTTTTCGTGTGAAAAATCGGACCGCCGCTGTTGCCGTGGTAGATCGGGTTGTCGAACTCGATCCGTTCCGGTCCGATCCCGAGCACTTTCCCCGCTGTGTTCAGCATGACCTCGCCTCCCTGGCTGTTGCCGGGCGTGATGACTTCGTCGCCGGGTTGCACCGTCTGGCTGATGGTCGTCGACAGATCCAGATAGTTGAAATTCGCATCCTGAATGGCGAGCATGGCGAGGTCCCGGTCGGAGGCACCCTTGGCGGAAAGAAGGGTGACCTGCGCGCCCGAGTTGGTCGTGACCTTGAGATGGGGATTATTGGCAATGACATGAATATTCGTCACGACGACGGGACCGTCAGCCGTCTTGACCAGAAAACCCGTTCCCTCGGCATTGTCACCCACAATCAACACCACTGCCCGCGCCTGGTCATCGGTCATCTTGCCGCCTGAAGCCGGGGCCGGGCTTGCGGGCGGCGTCGGCGGCGGTGCCGGCGCGGTTGCGATATTCGTTGGCGCGGGCATGGTCTGGGCTGCATTTTGCGGCGCAAAAGGCATGTTGGGATTGGTACCGGGCGCGGTTTGCGCGACGGTTCCCGGCGCGAGGACCGACGCAGGCGGGGCGTAGTTCGGGTCTCCGGGCGAGGACAACATCGGGTTGGCATCGGGTCCGCTCAAGGCCGCGCCGTTGACGACCTCCGCGATGACGATGTGCCAGGGGACCTTCATCTCCGGGTGTTCGCTGTTCAACTGGATGTAATAGGTCCCGCCTTTCGGCTGATAGAAGGAGCCTTTGAATGAGCCGCGGATTCCCGTGATAATCGTCCCATCCGCGGACAGGAGCGTCAGGCTGATCGGCCGGGGGGAAAACCAGAGCACCTCCCATTTGTCCTGGACGGTAAAGGTCGCCGTGGACGTGTTGACATCGCTCCCGTCGAATTTTTGCACCACGTGGGCGTCGGCGAACGCGGCGAGATTGCCCGCCGTCAAGCCGATCATGACGGCGAGGAAAAACCGAAGCACGAAAAATCTCTTACCAGCCCGCAAAACCAACCGCAATTGCGAAAACGGCACGATTAGGCAAAATCACCCTGCGATTAGCGGAGGTCGGTCTGTGGCAGGGCAGGGGACTGAGCCTCGCTTAAGGCACCACAGAAGCATTCTTCAGGTAAAGCGTTCCCTGGCCGCACGGCACGCAAAAGCAAATCACGCGGCTTGGGACACGCTCAATATCGTCCAGATTTTCTGTCACCGTGGTCCAACTGCCCGGAGTTGCCTGGGCCAGTTTATACGACCAACCCGGCCCGATCCTAATCCAGAAATCGCAGGAGGGGATGACGATGCCGGTCCAGGAATAGGAACCCTTTTCCCATGTCTTGGTGTAGTCCTGCGGGGACGAGCTTCGCTCGAAATCACTGGAGGCAAAAATATCGACTTTGACATGCAGCGACGTCGGATTGTCGCGAAGATCGAATTCCTGCGAAACCAAACGCGGATGTTCCCTTGAGAGTTTCAGCTTGATCACCGGCGTCACACCAGGATCGCTGTCGGCGCCCTCGGTGCCGTCCGCTTTCAGGAAAGCCTGCTCTCCATCCCCCTGCCACCCGGACGTGCCGTCCTTCATGTCGCCATTGAAGAGATAATCGGCCAGGAGCGGCGAAATCAAGAGCGGGAGGATAAGCGCAAACAAGATCGGCAGGAATCGCTTCAAATGGTAGGGCATGGAATTCATGAGCCCGAACCTACGAATAAAATCGTGGTAACACAAGATTGAGGAACGTCCAGCTCGCACAATGGACACGCGGCTGCTGCGCGGGCAACCTCCAAGTCCTCGGCAATTGCTTTTGCAACCCGGGGAAAAGGATTACGTTTTTACCATGGCCAACCAGATCCAGTTGAACCTGCGGGACATCAACCAGCTCTTCAACACCATCGATCCCTCGCCCTTTCCGGAAAAGGACCTCGACCGAAGCGCCGAGGATTTTATCGTGAGCTGGGCGCAGGAATTTCCCGTCGAGGAACCGGTCGACCTCATTGTCTACCTGAGAAAATTCCCCGAGGGGCACCCTCCCAAGCATCTCATCGAAGAGGCCATCCATCACTATTTCGCCTATCGGGCGCGGCTGACCCAATTGGAGTTCCGGCGTCTGATGCGGCAGGGCCGGACCAGCCTCATGGTCGGGCTTTCCTTCCTGGGGCTCTGCCTTTTTATCACCGAAATTCTCCTGCCCACGTCAACCAGCATCCTGCCCGAGTTCATTCGGCAGGGCCTGACCATCGCCGGCTGGGTGGCCATGTGGCGGCCCATGGAAATCTACTTCTACGATTGGTGGCCGCTGCTCCGCCGTGGAAAAATTTTTGATAAACTCAGCCGCATGCCCATTGAAGTCCGCAAGGGCCATGATCCCGAAGCGGAACTCCTGCCCGCCGCGCCATAAACGCCAACGAAGCCTTGACCCGCTTGCGCGCTCGCAAGCTCCATGGCGCCGCTGTTCTGGTGACGGCCTAGGAACCCGCCCCCCTTTTATTCCAGTCTGCCCCTAGGATTATTGCGTATCGGGCTCATCCGGTGTGGGCAGCTTTTTAGGACCGAAGGTCAGGCGAACCGTAATCCCGATGACGTTGAAATCCGGCCTGTTACTCGGAAAGTTGAACTCGCGGCAATAATAGAGTTCGACGTCCGCGTACGATCCCAACTTCTTTTCGAGTCCTCCAAAGACACGATCCTGCGTCCAGGCGTTCCTGCCTTCGTCGTAGAACCCCTCGTTCGCGATAAACCCGCTTAAACCGAGATTGTCGGGGCCGATTGGCTGGGAAAGAACGCACTTGGGCCGCAATCGCCACGAAGCCGGCAACCCTTCGGGCATGCGGTATTCCGTGGTGTTGAGGAGCGTGAAGGTGGCCGTTTTAATGGGGATGCGATACGAGGTAAGAAGGCACAGGGTGCTTTCGACCCGGCTGGTGCTGCTCGCGGGATCGTCCACCGTGTACAAATAGGAGGGCATGATGGTGAAATTGGAAAGCGGCTGCCAGCCCATGCCGACCCGGCCCGAGGTCCGGCCCCAATATCCAAAATCATCGGTCAGACGAAACTCACCGGCGGTGAACACATTAAATTCCGGGGTGAGCTTGTAAGTCAGCCGGGTTTCATCCCAAAGCTGATCATCCGTGGAAGGTGGCGGAGGCGCGCCTCGTGCCAGGGCCACGGCCAACAGGCACACGCCGGGCAACAGGCCCAGCCAAAAATGATGCGCCGGGCGCACGAAGTTGTGTCTCATGGATATCAGCCGGGGTAACGGGCACCGGTGCCGTTTTCATAGCCCATCTCTCCATGCTTGCCAAGGAAAGGGTGCCCGATCCCGTTTAGTTGGGATTTTGTACAGTGGGCGGGAGATGGTATATTGGCCAGGGGCGATTCCCCAAAACAACAGAGTCGTCACGGGTCGGCAAAAAGGAAGTGTGTATGGTCGAATTGATTGCCGGGAACATGAGAGCGAATGTCGTGGCGTTGGCGGCACATGGGAAGGTGACCCACAGCGATTACGAACGGGTCGTGATTCCAACCGTGAAAGAAAAGATCAGGCTGCACGACAAGATACGGTTCTTCTTTCATTTGGGGGAGGATTTTGCGGGCTACAGCGCCGAAGCCATTTGGGACGACGCCAAGATCGGCCTTCAGCATGTCATGGCATTTGAAAAGATCGCGGTGGTCACAAATGTGGTGTGGGTCAAGGAAGCCGTGCGTATTTTTGGCGTTTTTGTGCCATGTCCGGTAAAAGTTTTTGCGAACGAGGATATCTCCAACGCCGCGGCCTGGGTGAATAAATAGACGGTGACGGGATGGGCTTAATCGGCCCCATGTTGCGCGGCAAAATTTTGCTGGGCCCGCAGCAGGTCGTGCAGCGTCACCAACCCGGCCACGCGGCCCGCGTCCCGGTCCAAAATCAGGACGATGCCGTGCAGGGACTCGACCAATAAGCCCTGCACGTGCGCGATGGAGTCCGTCCGAAGGCAGGTTGGGCCCGCGTGGATCGGCACGGCCTGGGATTGATTCATCGCTTCGATCATTTCCTGCCGCAGGGCAATGCCCGGCGGTTGGTTGTCCGCCTGGTAGACGAATCGCGTGTAGGGAAATTTCTCCAGGGCCGCCCCGAGCGTCTTGCCCTCCAGGTCGGCCAAAAATACGGGCTGGTAATTCGCGATGGCCGATGCCGGATAACCCTCCCAATCCCGGAAATCACGCGGCGGCACCACCGTGCTGATCTCGTGCCCGTCATCCTCCAGGACTTGTTCGTAAAATCCGACCGGCTGCAACCAGCGGCACAAGGCCTGGCTGAGAATTCCCGCCACCAGCAGCGCAGGAATAATCGAAAATTGCCGCGTCATCTCGAAGACGATCAGGATGGACGTAAAAGGCGCGCGAACCACCGCCCCCAGGCACGTGCTCATGCCGATAATCATCAAAAGCAGCCGGTCGTCCGAAGCGAATGGAACGCCAATCGCGCGGAAGAACTCCTCCAGCGCGCAACCCGTCATGGCCCCGAAGAACAGGCTGGGCGCGAACACCCCGCCGCAGCCGCCGCTGCCGTAGGAACAGACGGTTGCGAAAAGCTTGGCCGTCAGCAGGATCAGCGGCAGCCAGCCGAGAATATTTCCGTTTAAACTGTCCGTCAGGTCGCCGTAGCCGAGACTGAAAACGCCCAGCCGGCCGTAACCCACGAAAACAGCCGCGCCGATGGCCCAGGTGAAAATCGACCCGAAAGCCGGGCGCAGCCAGGTCGGAATGCGGCTCAGGCTCGAACTGCGGAACGCGTTGCGCAAACCCAGGCTTCCCTTTTGAAACAGGACCCCGATGACCGTGGCGGCGAGGGCGACCACCGGCACCAGCAGACGTCCGTTCCACGTGTCGGATTCAACCGGCGGCAGGGCGAAGGCCGGGTTCTTGCCCAGAAACGCATGCACCGCGAACGCGCCCAGGACCGCCGCCACCACCACGCTTCCGAGCAGCGGACTGTTCAGATCGCCCAGGATTTCCTCCAGGACGAAGGCAATCGAAGCCAGCGGCGTGTTGAAAGTCGCCGCCAGCCCCGCCGCGGCGCCTGCCGCGCTCGCCCGACGTCGCCCCGTTTTGGCCGTGCCGAGCGCGCCCGCCAGATTGGAGGCCACCGTGCCCGCCAGTTGCACCGAAGGCCCTTCTCTCCCCAGGCTGGCCCCGCCCCCGACAGCCAGAACACCCGCGATGAATTTGACCCACGCCACCCGCCAGGGCACAAAACCAAAGTCCTTCCAAAACGCCAGCTTCAACTGCGGAATGCCGCTACCCGCCGCGTCGGGGGCAAACCGGTTCAGCAGAAAACCCGAAACCAGGGACGTGCCCACCATGACGCCGAAGCTCGCCCAGGCAAAATTGAACGCCCCCCAATGGGAAAACCGCACCAACGTCGCGGAATAAAATTGGGCGATGGCCAACTCGAAAGCGACGGCGGACAACCCCGCCGCCAGACCATAGAGCCCCGATTCGACCAGCGGTTGACTGCGCTTCGGGAGCCAGCCCAGAAGATGGTCGCGTAAACTCATCGCGCGCCATCCTACCGGAAACCGGGCGCGGACGGAAAGCGCTTCCCTCGTTCCCCATGTAGCGGCGCTCTTCAAGAGAAGTCCCGTAGGGACAATGCGAAAGTAGCCCGGCGCTTTAGCGCTGGGAAACAAGGCCCCCTTATCGAGGAGTCCCGGAGGGACGATAGAAACGCATCCCTCCCTCTGCGGCAACCGAATGGGGGCGGATGTTCCATCGGCTATCCCTGTCGGGTAGCCCGGCAACGCCACGCGTGCGTGTGTTGTCCGGGTGACCTCGCGTTGCGAGGTCACAAGAAGCGATCCCCATCGGCTATCCCGAAGGGATCGCAGCAAAGCCGGTGGTAAGACCGACCCGTCCCGCTACGGCGGGAGCGGGCGTCGCCACCACCGGAAGGCATCCCCCAAAAACCGACCCCGGCAGGGGTCGCAGAGTTCGGCTACCCCTGCCGAGAAAACGGTGCCCGTCCCCGTTTATGCACCGCCTTGGCCACCCTGTAGGGGTGGCAATCCTATAGCCCAGGGTAGGCGCGCGGACACGTCCCACGCGCCTACCCTGGGAACCGCCCCCGAATCAGCCCAACCCTGAAAGGCGTTGAATCTGTCTTTATCTTCCCTCGCTCCCAAGTTTACTGCCCTCCGCAGGAGCTTGGGAGCGCCACCTGTTCCTCGCGAAATTGCATTTCGCGCTGACTCGAACGAAGGCCATCGCGGCGGAATCACCAATCCGGGAAGTCGCTTTGACCAAGATCGGCTTGTCCACGTCGCTCCACCCCTTGCTCCGTCATGAAAAACGGCTTTTGGGATAAGGTAGGGTTTTACCCCATATTCAGGATTCTTCTGGCTGGTTTACTTGAGTACGATGGAACGGGCACCCCTTCATCAAGCTTGACCTTGAAAAAGGGTCACGTGATGATAGCCAGTTCACCCAAGGAGAAATGACCATGCGCCAACCACGCCTTTTCACGGCCTCGAGCCTTGCCCTGCTCGCCGCCACCACGTTTCTCGCCCTGCCCGCGCGCGCGCAGACTTCCCCCTTCATCCTGAATGGGGCCGCCACACCCAACAACACCGTCGTCACGGCCAGCGGCGCCAGCGATGTGGTGACGACCTCGAACGGCACGTTCGACCCCTCTTCAGCCTTCTCGGATTCCGGCGGCAATACCAGCGTCGTCATCAGTTCAGGCACGACCATTACCGTTGTCTCGGGCAACCAGGCGATTTCGCTCGAGAGCGGCACCGTGAACAACTACGGGCAGGTCACCACCACCGGCGGCGGCAATACGGCCATCGTGATTCTCTCCACCCCCGCCACGGTAACCAACCAGGCTGGCGCGTTACTCTCCGGGGGTTCCAATGGCGTCGCCATCCAGGCCGGCGGTACCGTCACCAATTATGGCACAATCACAGGCTCCGACACGGACGGCGTCTTCGCCTTGACCGGTTCCGCCACCGTCATTAATAACGCGGGCGCCACGATTGATGGATACAGGAACGGCGTCGATCTCGAGGATGGCGGCATGGTGACCAACGCGGGCACCATCACTGGCACCGACGGCGTGGGCATCCAGGTTCTCCACGCCACCGGCACCGTGACCAACACCGGGATCGTTGCCGGCATTGAGGACGGTATCGCCCTGGATGTAGGCGGCACCATCACCAACTCCGGCGCCATCACCGGTACCGGCGTTGGCGGCGTCGGCATCCTGGCCCTGGCCAACTCCAGCACCGTCACCAACTATGCCGGCGGCGTTATCTCCGGTCCCGGCGACGGTATCTCCCTCAACGCCGGCGGCTCGGTCACCAACTCCGGCTCCATCACCAGTTCCAACAACACCGGCGTCTTCATTGGCAGCGGCGCCGGCAGCGTCATCAACAACGCTGGTGGCGTTATCTCCGGTCCCGACGACGGCATCTCCCTCAACGACGGCGGCACGGTCGTCAACTCCGGCACCGTCACCAGTTCCGAGCTAACCGGCGTCTTGATTACCGGCGGCATCGGCAGCGTCACCAACAACGCCGGCGCCTCCATCTCCGGACCCAACGACGGTGTCGACCTCACCAGAGGCGGCACGGTCGTCAACTCCGGCGCCATTACCAGCTCCGACAGCCTCGCCGTCTTGATTACCGGGGGCACCGGCAGCGTCACCAACAATGCCGGCGGCATGATCCAGGGTAATGAGACCAGCGTCGAACTCGACAGCGGCGGCACCGTCTACAATGCCGGGCAGATCATTAACACGAACGCATCTTTTTTTGCCGTCCACATCACCGGCGGGGGTGGCACGATTACGAATGCCGCCACCGGCACCATCACCAGCTCGAATGATGCCATCGAGGTCAACTCCAGCGGCGTCACCGTCACCAATTACGGTACCGTGACCAGTGCGGACCGCTACGCCATTTTCGGCGGAGAGGGAAATGACATCATCAACTACGGCACCCTCACCACCATGGAAGGGCTCAACACAGCCAACCCGGCTTATAATGCCGTCTTCATCGACGGCGGCACCTTCACCAACGTGGATGGTATCGTCAACGCCCCCTCGCTTTACTATGCCGTCCAGTTCAGCGGCAGCGACAATACCGCCAATATCGGCAACTTCTCCCGTTTCAACGGTAGCACGGCGCGCGATCTCTTCGGCGGCGGCGAGTCCAACGAGGTCCTCAACTTCAACTTCGTCGGCGGCACGGTCGACCCGCTGGTGGGCACAGCCGCCTACGGCTCGCTCACCGCGCAAGGCTACACCTACACCTTCCAGGCCTTCTCCACCGTCAACATCACCTCCACCACCTTGGCCGCCCTCGGCGCCACCCCCAACGAAACCGCCATCGGCGGCGCGCTGGACAACGCCATCAACCTCGCCGGCGCGCAAGGCGCCTCCCCGGCGGCCCTCATCAAAATTGATAACGCCCTTTCCAATATCTACGCGGGCAATCCCGGCGCCGTCGGCTCCGCCCTCTCCGAGTTGAGCCCCGAGAAATTCGCCGCCTTCACCAGCGAAACCGCCTTCAACAACGCCAGCTTCGAGACCCAGGCCACCGACAGCTACCTCAACAGCCGCCGTTTCGGGCCGAACGGCACCTTCATCGGCGGCAACGGCAACATCGATGCCAGCGGCATGAGCGTCAACGATCCGAACTACGATCCGCAGCTCTCCGCGACCCACAGCCGCCTCCTCGCCTGGAACCCGGCCCCCGTCTCCAACGGCCTGCTCAGCGACGTCGCCGATCCCGTCCTCGCCGGCACGGAAATGCAGGACAGCAAGGACATGAAGCAAATCACCCCGGTCAACGACACCCCCTGGAACGTCTTCGTCCGCGGCAACGTCGTCCTCGCCCAGGGCTTCTCCCAGGCCGATGTCCCCCACTTCGACGACAACAGCGAGGGCGTCACCCTCGGCGCCGATTACCGCTTCACGCCCAACTTCCTCTTCGGCCTCACCGCCTCCTACGAGCACACCGACGCCACGCTCGACACCGACGGCAGCTCCGCCACCGTCGACAGCTACTCCCCCGGCCTCTACGCCAGCTACGCCGACCACGGCTGGTACGCCAACTTCTCCGGCAACTACCTCCACAACGCCTACACCCAGACGCGTGACATCAGCTTCCTCGGCCAGACGGCCAACAGCGCGCCGGAAGGCAATGAAGGCGTCGTCAACCTCGATGGCGGCTACGACTTCCACCACGGCGCCCTCACTTTCGGCCCGCTCGCCGGCCTCCAGTACACCCACCTCGCCGTTGATGGCTACGACGAATCCGGCTCCGCCGCCGACCTCGCCGTGAACGAGGACGACTCCGACTCCCTCCGCAGCCGCCTCGGCGGACGCCTCAGCTACATCTTCTGCACCTGCGGCGGCATCAGCATCACCCCGCACCTCGACGCCTCCTGGCAGCACGACTTCCTCGACCAGAGCCGCGGCATCACCAGCCAGTTCACCGGCTTCGGCGGCGGCTCCTTCAGCGTCAACACCCCCGAGCCCAGCCGCGATTCCGCCCTCATCGATTCCGGCCTCGATGCCGACCTCAATCGCACCGTCACCGTCTTCGTTGACTACGAGACCCAGGCCGGCTCGGACAACTACTTCGGCCAGTCCGTCCAGGCCGGCGTCAAAATCGGCTTCTGAACTCAGCCTGAGCCGACTAGTATAAAGGGGTCAGACCGCACTATTGACACCAAGTTGCCGAGTGGTAAAGCCAGGTCACGCCTCGGGAATGGCGCACTTCAGCCCTTTGCAGTCCTCCGTGCGAAAATGTTGGCTCTCTGCCGCAAGCTCGGGAAATGGGCGCCTAACAGCACAGCCGCGCAGGACGCCAAGACAGCGCCTGCGGCCTGGGGCATGATCGCCATTCGTGAAACCAGCTCAATTCCTAAACGCGGTTCCCTCCCGCTTACTCCCGCCCTTCGGGCTCCGGCCCGCCATCGCGACCCAACAACGACTCCTAAAGTACCCACAGGGACCAGCTAAGGACCCACAAGGGGCAGCCAGGGGCCACAAGGCGCAGCAAAACGCGCTTACAAAATTTTATTTTCTCTCCGGAGAAAATCCATGCGTTGATTTTCAACGACTTGCGTCGATTACTCCCCAGCCACCGCCCGCTGGCGCAGGAAATGATCGGCAAGCACGAGGCGCGTCATCGCCTCGACCATCGGCACAGCGCGAGGCAGCACACACGGGTCGTGACGCCCGCGCGCCTTCAGTTCCGCCGCTTCCCCGGTTACGGAGACGGTCTGCTGCGCCTGGGCAATGGTCGCCGTCGGCTTGAACGCGATGCGAAAAACAATGTCCTCGCCGTTGGAAATCCCCCCCTGCACGCCGCCGCTCCGGTTCGTCACCGTGCGAACACGCCCGCCTTCGTTCACGAAAGCGTCGTTGTGTTCGGAGCCTTTGAGAAGCGTCCCGGCAAAACCGGAGCCGATTTCAAACCCCTTGCTGGCGGGCAGGCTGAGCATCGCCTTGGCCAGGTCGGCCTCAAGCTTGTCGAAGACCGGTTCGCCCAGCCCCACCGGCGCGTTGCGGACGAGACACGTCACCACCCCGCCCAGCGAGTCGCCCGCCGCGCGGGTCTTTTCGATGAGCGCAATGACCCGTTCCGCGTCGGCGCTGTCGGGCCAGCGGACGATGTTGCTTTCCACTTCGGCGTACGAAATTTTCTCCAGCGGCACGTTCGCCGTCAGGTCGTGCACCCGCGAAACGAACGCGACGATCTCCAGTTTCGGCGTGACCTTTTTGAAAATCTGCCGGGCCACCGCGCCGCCGGCAACGCGCCCGATGGTTTCGCGGGCGGAAGCGCGGCCGCCGCCCTGCCAGTTGCGGATGCCGTACTTGGCCTGGTAGGTGTAATCGGCGTGGGAGGGGCGGTAAAGCGTCTCCATCTCCTTGTAGGCCTCGGGCCGCTGGTCCTCGTTGCGCACCAGGATCGCGATGGGCGTACCCAGCGTTTGGCCCTCGAACGTGCCCGAAAGAATCTCGCACACGTCGGCCTCCTTGCGCGGCGTGACGATCTTGCTCTGGCCGGGCCGCCGCCGGTCGAGGTCGGCCTGCACGTCCGCGGCGGTGAGGGGAATGCGCGGCGGGCAGCCATCCACGACCACACCAATCCCGCCGTCGTGGGACTCGCCCCACGTCGTGATCCGGAAAAGATGGCCAAAGGTGTTCGGCATGAGAAAGGCCACTCTAACAGATTGACGCAATTACGGAATGACGGAATTGTGGCGGTAAAGGTTGTTCGAAAAGTTGTCAAAGACGCGCTCCCGGAGCATCTTAAGGGCATGGCCAGACACGTTACTCTTATCGGCATGATGGGCGCCGGGAAAAGCAGCGTCGCTCCACGGCTTGCGGATAGGCTGGGCCGTCGCGCGATCGAGATCGACGAGTTGATCGA
Source organism: Methylacidiphilales bacterium (assembly GCA_021272315.1). Taxonomy (GTDB): domain Bacteria; phylum Verrucomicrobiota; class Verrucomicrobiia; order Methylacidiphilales; family UBA1321; genus JABDGH01. The sequence continues at coordinate 21,462 of JAJSLI010000076.1, forward strand.
GAAAAAGGAGGGCATGACCATCGGCGAGATCTTCATTGCCAAGGGGGAGGCCTACTTCCGCCGCGTCGAGTGCGAACTCATTCGGGAAGTCATCAAGCAGCCTCCCGCCGTCCTTTCCCTCGGTGGCGGCGCGTTCCAATGGGAGGCGACCCGCAAACTTCTCCTCGCTGAAACCGTTGTCATCTATCTCGCGGCCACGCTGGAAGTCCTCTGTTCCCGGCTCCAGGCCGGCATCAACGCGCGCCCGCTGCTCAACGCGCCCGGTATCGATTTCCGGCAGACGGTGCATGATCTCCTCGAACGCCGCGACGCCAACTACGGTCTGGCCCATTACCGCGTCGAGACCGATTCACACACGCCGGATGACGTGGCCAAAGCCATCATCACGCTGCGCGAGGCTTATGAATGAACATGCTCGTCTCCGCGCCTGATTCCGCCGCGATCAAGTCACGTGCCATCGCACTCGGCTTCGATATCTGTGGCATCACCGGCGCCGATCCGAGCAGCCACGCCGATTTCTACCGACAGTGGATCGCCGATGGCAAGGCGGGTGAGATGGCGTGGCTTGCGCGTGACCCCAACCGCCGCGCTGATCCCCGCGCCGTGCTGCCCGGTGCACGCAGCCTTATCGTCGCCGGTCTCAATTCTTGGCAGCCGCAGCCGGCGGGGAGGGGACGCGTCGCCCGCTACGCCCTTGGCGACGATTATCACGCCATTCTGCTAGAAAAACTCGAGACCCTCGCCGTGGAACTCGTTCGGGCCGGGGGTCAGGCCAAAATCCATGTCGATACCGGGCCCGTTCTCGAAAAGTCCCTTGCCGGGCGTGCCGGAATTGGCTGGCAGGGCAAGAGCACCATGCTGATTAGTCCCAAACTCGGCCCATGGCTGCTGCTCGGCGAGATTCTCACGACCCTTGACCTTGAGCCCGATACGCCGCAGCGCGATCGCTGCGGTTCCTGCACCCGCTGCATTTCCTCCTGCCCCACCGGCGCGATCACGGCTCCCTACCAGCTCGATGCCCGTCGCTGCATCGCTTATCTCACAATTGAGTTGAAGGGCTCCATCCCGGAGGAACTGCGTCCGCTTATCGGCGACCGCGTTTACGGCTGCGACGAATGTCTCGACGTCTGCCCCTGGAACCGCTTCGCCCGCCGCACCCGCGAAACCCGATTTCATGCGCCGGAGGAAGATGTCGCGCGTGACCGGCTCCATGCTCTACTCGATATCACCGGGGCCGAGTTTAAGCGCCGGTTTGCGCGCAGCCCCATCCTCCGCGTCAAACGTCGTGGGCTCCTGCGCAACGTCTGTGTCGTTTTGGGCAACATCGGCGACAGCAGCGATCTTCCCGCGCTCGAAAAAGCCTCGCGCCACGAGGAGCCGCTGGTTCGTGAACACGCCGCCTGGGCTATGCGGCGGATCAGGGAGAGAATCGGGCTTCCCGGCTAGATTCACGAAGCGGGTCAAGCCGCCATGCTTCAAGGTGTCGCTTGCGTCTGCGTTTGCTTCTGCTGCTGCACCGTCGCTTGGGCCTGTCCCTGTGCGTTGGCGTCATCGATGATCTTCTGCTGTTTAAGCTTGTCCGCTTCGTCTTTTTCCTTCTGGAGGGCCAGAGCGTCTTCGGCATCCCTCTTGGCCCGCGCTTGGGCGGCGATTTTCGCCTTTACCGGATCGTAGTGAAATCTCTTTTGCAAATCGGGTGGCAGCTTGTCCAGTGGCACCAACGCGCCGCCATTCTCGTACAAGATGGTCACGGCATCGTCTTCCACCTTGACCACCAAAACGTTATGGTAGGTCTTGCCATCGGTCGTGACCCAATCGACGGCTTGCGCTCGAACCATCGTCAGGACTATCCAAAAGCCAATAACGAGCAGCAAGGGCTTGAGGCCGAAAAGGGGGCGAATCATAAAAGTGAGAATATCAAGCCAGATTGTACGTTGTCATTACTGATTATAGCAAATCCAGCTTCAAAAAGCCAGTCTCAAAAAGGATCGGTACAGCTGGGCATACATTACCAGCGATACGAAGATAGACAGACCGGCAAATGTTTAGGTTACACTCTTTTTATTTTAGATCGTTTGTCTGGAGTCTGCCATAAGAGCTGGCCAACGTTCTTTTTATCGCTTGAGAGGGCCTGCCCATCCGACCACTTTTCTTTCAAAGTGGCTTGATAATTGCGGTGCTCACGGGCATATTCCCCGCGTTATGCCCGCCGCAGACTCTGACGTTAAGAATTCGAAAACCAGCGGTTCATCTCGTCTTCCCAATCTTCAGCCTCAGCAAAAGGTCGCACTTTATCGTCAAATGCTTCTTGTCCGGCGGTTTGAGGAAAAAGCCCGCCAGGCGTTTACTCAGGCCAAGATCAAGGGGTTTTGCCATCTTTACAACGGCCAGGAGGCCGTTGCTGTAGGAACGATCTCCGTCCTCAACGACGACGATGCCGTTATCACCGCCTATCGCGACCACGCCCACGCCCTTGTCCGTGGCGTTGACCCTAAGGCCTGCATGGCCGAGCTCTTCGGCAAAATCACCGGTTGCTCCCGCGGCAAGGGCGGTTCGATGCACTTCTTTGGAGTTGAAAAACATTTTTATGGCGGTCACGGCATCGTTGGCAGCCAGATTCCCCTCGGCACCGGTCTCGCTTATGCCCAGAAATACCTCGGGACCAATCGTGTAACGCTTGCCTACATGGGCGACGGCGCGATCAACCAGGGCGCGGTGTACGAGTCGATGAACCTCGCCGCACTCTGGAAACTTCCAGTCATTTACATCGTCGAGAACAACGAATACTCCATGGGCACCAGCGTTGCCCGTTCTTCCGCCGGCGATCCGTTGACCAAGCGTGCCGGGGCTTTCGACATGGCAGCCATTCAGGCCAACGGAATGGATGTCGACGATGTCCGAGCCAAAACCTTCGAGGCCGTTTCACTCGCACGCACTGAAAGCCAGCCAACCCTGATGGAAATCCGCACCTATCGGTACTTTGGCCATTCCATGTCGGATCCCGGCCACTATCGCAGCAAGGAAGAAATCGCGTCCCGCCGCAAAACCGATCCCATCGAGCTTTACAAGGCCCGCCTCATCGAGCAGAAAGTCGCCACCGAGGAAAAGCTCAATGCCATCGACGAGGAAGTCCAGGCCATCGTCCAGGCCGCCTACGATTTCGCTGAAGCCAGCCCCGAACCCGAATTTGAAACCGTCTTTGAGGACATCTTCACGCCCGAGGACCAGATTCCCGAGTTTCGTCCCGACCCGCGGGGTTAAACCTGGCGCCGTCAAAAAGCATTACATCACTTGAAATTATTTTCATGCCCACCTTGACTTACCGCGAAGCTCTCAACCAGGCCCTTTCCGAGGAAATGGAGCGCGACGACCGCGTTATGCTGATGGGCGAGGAAGTCGCCGAGTACGATGGCGCCTACAAAGTCAGCCAAGGCCTGCTCAAGAAATTTGGTCCCAAACGCGTTGTTGATACGCCCATCAGCGAAAGCGGTTTCAGCGGTCTTGCCATCGGCGCCGCCATGTACGGGCTGCGCCCCGTCGTCGAGTTCATGACTTGGAGCTTTTCCCTCGTTGCCTACGACCAGATCATCAACAACGCCGCCCAGGTCCGCTACATGTCCGGCGGCCAACTCTCCGTCCCCATCGTTTTCCGGGGTTCCTCCGGCGGCGGGCTTCAGGTTGGCGCCACCCACTCCCACACGCCGGAGAACTGGTACGCCAATGTTCCCGGGTTGACTGTCATCACTCCTGCTTTCCCCGACGATGCCAAAGGTCTCCTAAAAAGCGCGATCCGCAGCAACAATCCCGTCTGCTTCCTCGAAAACGAAAAACTCTACGGCTACAAGGACGAAGTCCCCGAGGGCGAATACCTCACCGAAATCGGCAAGGCTCGCGTTTGCCGCGAAGGTGGCGATCTGACCATCGTTAGCAACAGCGGTTCCACCCATCGCGCGCTCAATGCCGCGAAACAACTCGAAGCCGAAGGTATTTCCGTTGAAGTCATCGACCTCCGTACCGTCAAGCCGCTCGACTTCGCCACCATCGCCGATTCTGTCGTCAAAACCAATCGCGTCCTCATCGTTGAGGAAAACAAGCCTTTCGCCGGCTGGGGCGCGCAGGTTGCCTACCAGATCCAGCGTGAACTCTTCGACGATCTCGACGCTCCCATCCACCGCCTCACTTCCCTCGACGTTCCGCAGCCCTACAGTGGCAAGCTCGAACAGGCCATCCTCCCCAACGAGGAAAGGGTCATTGCGGCGGTCAGGGAAGCCTTGGCCTAGGCAAGTGTTCCGGAAATTACTATCCCAAAGGGTCTGGAGTAAAGATGTCGAAACGATTTAGGCGAAAGTCAACCGTTGTAAAGAAGCGTTGGGGATACCACACTAGCCGACATGAGTAAGAAGCACTTGCCCGACGGCATTGAAGTCCGCTGGCTTGGCCACGCAACTTTCGATCTCCTCGGTCCCGCCGGGCAGAAGTTCCTCATTGATCCCTTCATCGCCAACAACCCGGCTTTCCCGAAGGAACGTGGGGCGGAAGTGACCGCACCCGGAGCCTACCATGCCCTCCTTGTCACTCATCCCCACAGCGATCATATCGAGGACGCCCTGCCTTTGCTTCTGAACGATCTCGAACTGAAAGTCATCTCTCAGTTCGAAGTCGGCAATTGGCTCAAGGCGCAGGGCGCGGTGGAAGGACAAATCATCGGAATGAACACCGGGGGCACGGTCACGTTCCAGGATGTCCGCATCACCATGGTCCCCGCCGCCCATACCAGTTCCGTCCCCGACGCGAACGGCCAGCGCGCGCTTGGCTCTCCCATCGGCTACGTTCTCCGGTATGCCAACGGCTTCACCGTTTACAACACCGGCGATACCGCCGTCATCATGGACATGCAGATTGTCCACGACCTCTACAAGCCGGACCTCGTCATCCTCCCCATTGGGGACTACTACACCATGGGGGCCGAACAGGCCGCCTACGCACTTAACCTTCTCAAACCCAGTTACGCTATCGGTGGTCACTGGGGCACTTGGAACGGCATGCCGCCCGGTACGCCGGATGCTCTTGAGAAAGAGCTGGCCCGATACAAGATACCCACGCAACTTATCAAATTGAAACCCGGCGAAGCCCTTACCTAGACATCTTTATGGCCAAAGACATTCTCATGCCCATGCTCAGCCCCTCCATGACCGAAGGCACCTTGGCGAAGTGGATAAAAAAGGAAGGCGATGCCGTCAAGTCGGGCGACGTTCTCGCCGAAGTCGAAACCGACAAGGCCACCATGGATCTCGAGTCCTTCGACTCGGGCATTCTTCGCAAAATTCTCATCCAGGAAGGCGAAAAAGTTCCAATCAACACCCGCATCGGTATCATAGGGACCAAAGACGAAGCCATCGACCTTTCCGCGCCAGCCAAGCCGGACGCATCTGCCGCTGCTCCCGCCAAAAAGGAAGAAGCCAAGGCTCCAGCTGCCGCTTCTGCCGCGCCCCTGACAGCCACTCAGGCTACCCCTTTGGGCGGTTCCCGAGTCAAAGCTTCTCCGCTCGCGAAAAAAATCGCCAAGACCCAAGGTGTGAATCTAGCCAACCTCACTGGTTCCGGCCCGGGCGGACGCATCGTCAAAAATGACGTTCTCAACGCTCCGGCCGGCGGTCAGGCCTACGGCGGCTCCTCCATCTATCCCCGTGGTCCCGTCGCCAAGGAGGGCGTTCAGAAACTCAGCACAATGCGTGCGATTATCGCCAAGCGCCTGTTCGAGAGCAAAACGCAAATTCCTCACTTCTACCTCGAGATCGAGGTCGATGCCAAGCCACTCCTCGAACTGCGCGCGCAACTCAACGAGTCCCTTGGCAAACTCAATCCCCCGGTCAAACTCAGTCTTAACGATTTTGTGCTAAAGGCTGCCGCCGAAGCTGTCCGCCACGTTCCCGCCGTCAACGCCTCCTTTGAAGGTGACTCAGTCCGGCAGTTCGCCGACGTTCAGCTCTCCTTTGCCGTTGCCATTCCCGAAGGGCTCATAACCCCGATCATCCGCGAGGCGCAGAACAAATCGCTTCTTCAGATCAGCGCGGAGGCCAAGGCGCTTGCCGTCAAGGCGCGCGATGGCAAGCTCAAGCCCGAGGAATTTCAGGGCGGCACTTTTACCATCTCCAACTTGGGCATGCTGGGTATCGACCGCTTCAGCGCCGTCATCAATCCACCCCAGGCCGCGATCCTTGCCGTCGGCAACATCGTCAAAAAAGCGGTGGTCGGACCCAACGACGAGATCATCGTCGGACATCGCCAAAGCATCACACTGTCGTGCGATCACCGCGTGGTCGACGGTGCGGTCGGCGCTGCCTACCTCAAGGAACTGCGCGAACTCGTCGAGAAGCCGGCGCTGTTGTTGCTCTAATCCGTTTCCGGGCTCTTTGCCGTATCCTGTCCGGATGGCGGTGTTGTTGTGGCGCGATTTTTCGGCACGGTCTTCAACACCTCAACCTTTAGATTCTGCATCAACTGCAAAATGGGAGCGTTCAGATCGACGAGTGGATTTATTTCCTCCAGCGCCGTCTTCGTGATCGCGATATGCCCCACGTCGAATCCATCCAGCGCGGCGTCCATCGGCACCCATTGGTCCGGGCCGATCCACGCTTCCGCCCACATGTGAAAGCCAAAAATCCCGGTGTCGGTGTCTACCTGGTCACTTACTGCCGGTTCGTCCACGCCCGGCGGTATGTAGCCCAGGCCCACCACGCACCGCGTCGGCAGCCCCGCCGCCCGGCCGATCGCCGCGCACAGCACCGCATGCTCCGTGCAATCGCCCTCGTGCGACTTCGCCGTCTCCTCCGCCGAAGCGAACCCAATGTTCAAGTCCTTCTTGTAGATATAAGCCCGTACGAAGGACTCGATCATTTGGGCAGCTTTCACGGGATTTTTTTCATTGCCCACCGCCTCGCTCGCCAACTTCTGGATTTCGGGCGAATTCACTTCCAGGTAACTTGTCGGCTGAAGGAACTGGTGCAGTTCGGGGGTGTCGATGTGCGGCAGTTGCCACGTCGCATCGGCGGGAGTGTAGGCCGGCACGGTGACTTCGATCTCGCTGGTGCCCGGGCTTGAGGTCAACACTTTCTGTTCTCCGCCGTCCCACAACGTCAGCGGCTTGGTCTGGTCCGAGCAACTGATCCGGTAAACGGCCTGCGCCAGCTTCTGAGGTTCCGGGATTGCCCTATTGGGATGGATCAGGGTCGAGGCGAAAATTTCCGCGCCTTCCGGCTGTTTCATGCACTCGGCCCTGTCGGTCACAAATTCGTACAGGTCGCCGATGCCCGGGATCACGGTCAGCGATTCGACATCGTTCGATTTGTCATCCACCCACGAGGTTGACGTCAGCCCCGGCATGATGCTTGCCTCGCTGGTCAACCGCCACAGTTGCCGTTCGGTTCCGCGCACGTTGCGCATCTCTTGCCCGACAACTGTCCCCTTAACCACCACCGGAGCCTGAGGGTATTCGCCGTCAAACGTGTTGAATGTGAACGTCTGCCCCGGTTTCAAAGGAACCAGCAGGGTCTGTTGCCGGACCTTCTCCGGTCCCAGCGCCGACAGTGGCGGAATGTGGTAACGTTGCGTTTGCCCGCGGCTCGTCACCACCAGGTCGTCGCCTTCACGCGTCCCGCTCGACACGATGTCCGAACCTGCGCCGGAGGTCTCCTGCTCAAAGTTTAGCACAACGCCGTCCGCGTCCTCCGTGACCTTTGAGGTCGAGGTGATCTTCATCGTGAAAACCTGGCCACCCAAGTCGCGGGTTGCCACGAATTCCTCCACCTCCACCGTGTGGAACTGCTTCCCTCCCGGCGTGTCGTTTTCCGTGGTGATCGTACTTCCGAAGCCGCACTGCTTGTTTTCCATCACCAGCACGGACCATTGCTCGAAGACCGGCGCAGTTGTTCCGCTATGCGGGACAGGAGTATTCGCCCCGTTTGTCGAGATCGGTTGGGCGTACAGCGCCGGCCCCATCAGCAGCCAGACCAGCGCCGCCATTCTCGGCAACTGTCCGTTACTGCGGCTTGCTTGGTTCCGGCGTGGAAGGATTTGCATCTGAATTTGTGCTTGCGGAGGCCGGTGTAGGCGGGGGATTCGCCGTCGAATCGGGCATCGGCGCCGCCGTCCCCGAGTTGGTTGCCGGGCTGGTCGAGTCAGGCACGGGCGCCACATTCGTCGCAGAGTCCGGCGTGGGAGTAGGAGTGGGAGCGGCAGGGGCAGCATTCGTCGTGACGCCAACCGGGGGATTGACCGAGTTGGTCACCCCTGCACCCGGAGTGCTATTGATCGTCCCCTGGGGTTGTCCTTGGAACGGTACGCCGCCATTCAGTTTTGCCCCATAGCCCATCGCCTGGGCCGTGGCGATTGTTCCGAGTGCGGCCACGCCATAATAGATCCCCTGGTTGCCGATGCCCGACACCGAGTAGCCCTGTAGCCCGTCGTTATCCGACGAAATCACCGTTGACCAAGTCCCGATGGGCGCCAGCCAGGTCAAGTCCTGAGGAAGATCGTACCCTTTAAGCGCTGAGGCCAGCGTTTGGTTGAACATCGCCGCCATCGACAGGTACGGCATGATCTTTCGGTAGGTCCGGTCCAGCAATTTGGGCGAATCGAGAAACATGATCTGTGTCGAGCCATTGCGCTTGTCCCCGATTTGACGCGTGAAGTCGGCATTGTGCGTCAATTTCAGTGGTTCCAGTCGTTCGAAACTTCGCACGGCCTGCTGCTCCGTCAGAAAAATTCCAAAGTAGGGACCGTCCTCTGTGATGGTTGGGCTGATTGGGAGCGGTTGGGTCACGAACTGTAGCGAGGCATAATTATGTCCCTCCGAAGAGATTTCGTTGATCACGGCCTGGTTTTCGTAGGTTTTGCGCGTCGTCTCGATGATCGCCTTGATTACCGGCTTGAAGTCGTCTGGTTTGTCCAGTTTCACAAAAAAACCAACTTCCGGATAGGGCGTGTCTTCGCCCCAATCGAGCTGAAGCGAGGCCTCCGATCCCAACGCGTCGAGGATGTTATGCTGGAAGTCGATACCAGCGCCTTGAGCCCAACTTTGTATCGCCTGCGTCAGCAAGGGCACCATGGGGTTCATCGGTTGGCCCGATGGCCCCGGCGCCGCCTGGTCCTGCAGATTCTGCCACACCTTTTTAAAATCGACGCTGTAACCGGTGTAAAAGAGCGTGTCTGGCCCGGTGAAATTCAGTGTTTCATACGCGCACGGCGTTGACGCCACGCCCAAATCCGCCTGTGCCTGTTGCGGCAGCAGAAACGAGAAATGATCCACGATCTCCCCGTCCTTGAAATTCATACTCATCGCCGCCCCGCTTGCCGCTCCCAGTTTTTTCACCAGGTAATTGACCGCCGGATTGTTCTGTTTCGCCATGGCCGAATTCTGCAGGATGTCGACGATCGCGTGATAGTTGAGATAAACCAGCGCCAGCGAATCGCCGCCGACCCGGGCGAGTGACTTTTGGTAGTCGGCGTTCTGCGCCAGGCTCGGCGTTGACGACTTCTTCTGATACCTCTCCAACCAGTCTTGCAGCGAGGCTTCACCCCACGCCGTCACGGTCCATCCGTCCAGTTGTGCCACGCAAATCTTGTCCGATGCGCCCGGCCCCTGCAGATACTGATAATCGACCCCGGCCACATTTCCGGTGCCAGTTGTCCCCTCTTTCAACAGGTCGGGATAAGCCGCTTTCAGCTTGTCGACAAAGGCGTCGAAATTGCCCAGGCCCGGCTTTGGTTTCATCGCCGCGATGAACCCGGTCTTCTCCGGGTGGTCGGCGTCGTAATGGGTGATGGCGATGAACGATTGTCCACTCAGGTTCGGCAGGAACGTGTTGATCAGGTCAAGGTACTTGTCCCCTATCTGATGCTGGATCGAATCGCTCAGCGGCTTCGTATTCGGCGACTCAATCAGCGTCTTCAACTGCGACGTCTGGTAGTCCGTGACAATTTTCGCCGCGTTCGGGATTGTCGCGAAAAACACCGTGGTGTCCGGGACCAGATCGGCTTCGGCAACAGCGTTGCCGCCATACAAATAGTACCAGGTTCCTTCTCCCGCGAGCAACACAAGGAGAAGAAGCACAATGACGACGACAAGAACCATGCGCACGCGGGTCATAAGTTCTGTATGGTGGCCCGCTGCAAAAAATCAGTCAACAGTCCCTCATCGTCCCATCGACACAGGCTCAATTTTTTTCTCCAGCCAGCTCCTCCGCTCGGGTTTTCGCCGCGGCCAGGCATTTTGCCATCAGTTTCTCCAGCGCGTCGTGTTCCTCCAGCACAGCGCACCCCGCCAGCGTCGTTCCCCGCGGACTTTTCACCTGCGCCGCCAGTTCCAACGGCGCCAGCTTTGACCCGGCCGCCAGCTCCGCCGAACCCAGCACTGTCTGCAAGGCGAGGTCGTACGCCAGCTTCTCCGGCAATCCGAGCGCCACGCCTCCTTTCGTCAGCGCGTCGATAAAATGAAAAACATAGGCCGGACCGCTCCCTGAAAGCGCCGTGATTGCGTCCATCTGCTCCTCTTCCACACGCCAGGCCTTGCCCGCCGCCGAAAGGATCCCCTGCACCAAGTCGTAATCGGCCTCCGTCACCATCGCCCCGCCGGCGTAGGCGCTGGCTCCGGCCCCGATTTGCATCGGAGTGTTCGGCATGGCCCGCACGACTCGTGCCGTCGAGTGTAGCCAGCCCGCGATTTTTTCCAGAGTTACTCCCGCCGCAAGCGACAGGAACAACTTTCCCGCGCTCCCCTCGCGCAACGTTGGCAACACCTCTGAAAAAACCTGCGGCTTGATCGCCAAAATCACCAGGTCGCTTTCCGTCACCAGCGCTTCGTTGTCCGATGTCCACTTTGCTCCCGGCAAAAGATTGAGAAAAGGCCCGCCTGATTTCTCCGTCCGCGACGAACAAATCAACCGCCCAGCGGTAATCACGCCTCCCCGCACCAGCCCTGACGCCAGAGCCCGGGCCATCTTGCCCGCTCCGATAAAGCCAACGATCATGGTTCTTTTGTAGCGTCGGTATGGAATCGCCGCACTTTAATTCTTTCTGATTGTGATGTTGGGATTGTGGTCGTATGCCAAAGCATCGCGATGGCTGTCTTAACGACCGTGTCGACGAAAAAAGCCATCAGACGAGTCTCGCCATGGCCGCACGTTGTAGTATTCTGAATCATCTATGAGTCTTGCCGCCCAAATTGATGCCGACCTGAAAAAAGCCATGATCGCGCGCGAAGCGGATAAACTTTCCGTCCTGCGCATGTTGAAATCCGCCGTAAAATACGCAGCCATCGAAAAGGGCGGAGCCGACTCGGTTCCCACCGATCTCGATGTGCTGGCGGTGGTGCGCAAGGAGGTCAAGAAGCGGGAAGACTCGATTTCCAGCTACACGCAGGCGAATCGGCACGATCTCGCCGACAAGGAAAAGCAGGAACTCGAATTTCTCCGCACCTTCCTTCCCGAGCCGTTATCGCCCGAAAAAATCGAAGCGCTGGTGAAGGAAGCCATCGTCGAAACAGGCGCGACCAGCAAGGCCCAGATGGGCGCGGTGATGAAGGCGGCGCAGGCCAAGGCCGCTGGCCGGGCCGATGGCAAGACGCTAAGCCAGGTCGTGCAGCGGCTGCTGGGGTAGAGCCATTGCTTTCATGTAGCGGTGGTCTAGGATTGGCCAGAAGTTGTTCGTCGTTTTCAATGGCTCTGTTAGCGTAGAGAGCATGCGGTTACTTTTCACCAGTTTGGTGTTCTTGGTCGTGCCACTGATAGCCTTTGCGCAAAGTGCGCCTAACGATGCGAAGGGCCACTCTTATGCTGGAAAAACTCTCGAAGAGCTTGATAAAGCCATTGTGGATTTGGGGCGTGCCATCCAACAGAACCCGAACGATCCATTAAACTACTATAATCGGGGGCTTGCCGAACAGGAAGCTGCTGGCCATGAGGCCGCAATTGCGTTTCAACCCTGGACGGTGTCAACGCCCCCTCCGCCTACTCCAGAGCAAATTGCCGCTGATAAAGAGGCGGCTAAGTATACGGCTGCGGCTCTTGCCGATTTCAGTAAGGCGATAGAACTTAATCCACGGTATACGGAGGCTTACCTCCAGCGCGGAAAAATTGAATGGGGTCACGTAGTAAGCCTTGACGATGCAAAACGGGCCAGAGCAGACATGTGGAAAGCCATCGAAGTCGATCCTAAAAACGCGGAGGCTTATAAGACTTTAGGAGGAATCGACGGAGATAGGCTCCAAGCCATTAAGGAGTACACGAAGGCAATTGAGATTAATCCTAAGGATGCCTGGGCCTATTACGGTCGAGCCACAAATGAGCAATGGGGGGACAAACAGACGGGAGACCATTGGGACGCTGGGTTAAAAGACTTTGCGGCAGCAATTCAACTCAATCCGAATGAAAAGCAGTTCACTGCCGGACGCGATCAGGAACTGAAGCTCCTTGGTTACTTCGATGATCTCAATCGAATATACCGCGATCAAAAAAGCTTGGCCGCTGGTCAAAACGAACAAACCAAGCTGCCAGGAAGCGCAAAAAAAACAGAGGATGTTATCCCCGAATGCAATACTGCTTTCGAGGGTGAAGTCCTAGGCGTCGGATCGATCGGCATGGTGGGAGGCGGTGTGCCGGGGTATTTTGATAACAAAGTTAAGGTTTTGCAGGTCTTTCGGGGTTCTGTCGACGCCGTGGCTAATACCGTGGACTATGAGGTCGTAAATGCGTCTACTGAGCTCGTCCCTCAGGTGGGAAATAGATGCATATTTCTAGCTCAAAAATACACTGTTACGGGATCGCTTGATGCGGGAACGATCCGTTTTAGGGTATTCAAGGTGCTCACTGCCACGGATGACAATATCGCGAAAGTCAAACAATTGATCGCCGCCGCTCCGGTTCTCGACAAATAGAGAAAACGGGTGCCAGCAAAGTTCAATCGGCAGGCGGGCGCTGGACGAATTTGCCGAGCAGGCTGGCGGAAGAGCGTCGGAGATCGAGCTGGCACTCGTCGAGGGTCGGCAGGGTGCGCAGGGCGCCGACCGCGCTGGGTGTGCGACGCGCTGGGTCCTTTTCGAGGAACCGCATTACCCAGTGATCGAGTTTGGGCGAGATGTCTTTGCGTAGTTGCTTCATCGGAAAGGGCGTACTTTTGAGGTGGGCGTCGATCAGCGCGGCGACATTCTCGCCGTCGTAGGCGGGATGACCGGTCAGCGCCTCGTAAAAAATGCAGCCGAGGGAGTAGAGATCGGTTCGCTGGTCGAGCGGATGCCGCTGGAACTGTTCAGGCGCCATGTAATGGACCGAGCCCATGAGCGAATTGAAATGGTCGATCGACTGGGGCTGCGGAATATCGAGGTATTTGGCCAGGCCGAAATCAAGAATCTTGACATGGAACCGCGATGAAACCCTGGAGCGGCTGATCATAAAATTGCCGGGCTTGAGGTCGCGATGGATGAGGCCGAGGGTGTGCGCTGCAATGATGGCGTCAAGCGTTTGTTGGGCGAATCGGAGAAAATCCTCGAACTGGAGAGGGCCGCGCGTGAGGATGTCCTCGAGCGTTTCACCCTCAATGAGTTCCATCACAACATAGGCGCCCTCAACGTCGATGCCGTAATCGAAAATTGTGACGATGTTGGGGTGTTGCAAACAAGCCGTGGTCATGGCTTCGCGCCAAGTCTGTTCCAGCAGTTTGCGGTCGGTTTGTGCGGTCTGCATCCGCACCCGCTTGACGGCCACGGCTCGGCCAAGGTGGTGGTCCCACGCGCGAAAGATATCGCCAAGGCCGCCCCGGCCGATCAACTCCCGAGTTTCAAAGCGGCCAGCCAGCCATTTATCTGGCGACGGATCCATGGGAGCGCTTGTCTCCGAATCGCTCATCAGCGTCAGTTTAGAGTGGGTTTCCAAATAGGGCAAGGCCGGGTGATGGGAATCAAACAGCTTTGAACTTTTCGCTCGTCTGGATTCGAGGGAGAAATCACCCGCGAAAAATCAATTCGAGACGTCGTCGTTTGCGGTCGTCGGCGTCATCGGCTTGGCGGGAACGGGCGTGATGACGTAGGGGTCAAAGAGGAGGACCTTTTCTCCTGGGCGGGCCATGAGCAGCCGATCTCGGGCGATATGTTCAACGTAAGCCGGATCGTTTTTCATTTGCTCGGTCTCGACCATGAGCTGTTGTTGCTGCTCCTGCGCGGCGGTAATTTCGCGATTGAGGTCTTTCTTCTGGTCATTCAATAATTTCGCTTTTTCCAATACGGGGACAAAAAAAAGCATGAGGCCCGAGAGGAGGACGATGCCCGTGATCACCTGGGTGATGTGGACGAGCGTGGCCCAGATATTCCCGCCGCTCTGTCGTTTGAGCGGAATACTGGAAGGATCAAGATAGCGGGCGCCGGCCATGGTTGGGTTGCTGTCTGATTAGAGCGTACCTCCAAAAACAGCGTTGTCACCAAGATCTTCCTCTATGCGGAGCAATTGGTTGTACTTGGCGAGGCGGTCCGTGCGGGAGAAGGAACCAGTCTTGATCTGGCCGACGTTGAGCGCGACGGCGATATCGGCGATGGTCGTGTCCTCGGTTTCGCCGGAACGGTGGCTGAGGACCGAGGTGTAGCCGTTGCGTTTGGCCAGCTCGACCGCGTCGAAAGTTTCCGTGAGCGAACCGATCTGGTTGACCTTGACCAGGATTGAGTTGGCGACGCCGAGGTCGATGCCCTTCTGGAGAAAATCGACGTTGGTGACGAAAACGTCATCGCCGACAAGCTGCGTGGTCTTGCCCATGGCGTCGGTGAGCTTTTTCCAGCCGTCCCAGTCGTTTTCCGCCATGCCGTCCTCGATTGAAACGATTGGGTATCGCTTGGCCAAGCCCTGGTAAATTGCGACAAGCTCCTCGGCGGTCTTTTCGCTGCCGTCTGATTTTTTGAAAATGTATTTCTTCTTTTCCTTGTCGAAAAATTCGCTGCTGGCGGGATCGAGGGCGAAGAAGATGTCCTTACCCAGGACGTAACCGGCCTGTTTGACGGCTAGGGCCAGAACTTCGAGGGCATGTTCGTTCGACTTGAAGGCCGGGGCGAAGCCGCCTTCGTCGCCACCGCCGGTGCCGAGCTTTTGGTCGTGCAGCACTTTCTTGAGCGAGTGATAAACTTCCGCGCCGTAGCGGATGGCTTCGCTGAACGTCGGCGCGCCTTTCGGCACGATCATGTATTCCTGAAAGTCAATCGGCGCGTCGGAATGGGCGCCGCCGTTAAGCACGTTGGCCAGCGGCACGGGGAGCGTCTTCGCGTTCGTTCCGCCGAGGTACTTGTAGAGCGGCAATCCAACTGCCTTGGCTGCGGCCTGCGCGTTGGCGAGGGAGACGCCGAGGATGGCGTTGGCGCCGAGGTTTTTTTTGGTTGGCGTGCCGTCGAGCTTGAGCATCCTCGCGTCGATCGCGAGCTGCTCGGTGCTGTCGAGCCCAATGATCTCAGGTGCGATCTTCTTGTTCACGTTTTCGACGGCCTTGAGGACGCCCTTGCCGCCGAATTTGGTCTTGTCGCCGTCGCGCAATTCTAGCGCCTCGTGCTCGCCCGTGCTGGCACCGGAAGGGACGATGGCGCGCGCGCGTGTGCCGTCCTGGAGGAAGACCTCCGCTTCGAGGGTGGGATTGCCGCGCGAGTCAAGGACTTGGCGGGCGATAACTTTAGTAATGGTGGTACTGCTCATAAACATCTAAGCGGGTGTGGAGAGATCGATCTGGTGGGGTTCAATTTTTTCGATGACAACGTGCCGGATGCCGCCCTCGTCGGTGGAGAGCTCGATGCGCTCACCGACCGTGTGATTGAGCAACGCCCGTGCCACCGCGGTCTGGTAGGAAATAATTCCTTTGCTCAGATCGCTGTCCCAGGCGCCAAGGATGATGTAGACGATCTCTTCACCGCCGACCTCGTCTTTGAGCGCGACTTTGGTGCCGAGCGAAACCTTCGATGTGTCAGGGTTGGCGAAGTCGGTGCCTTGGGCGCGAACGAGCATCTGTTCCAGTTCGGCTTTGCGGCGCGCGAGGATCGTTTGCATTTCCTTGGCCGACTTGAACTCATGGTTCTCGCGCAGATCGCCGTAGCCGCGCGCAATGCCGATATCCTTGCTGTTCTGTGGAATCTGGCGCAAGACCAAATCTTCCAGTTCCGTCTTGCGACGCTGGAGGCTGGGCCACGAAACGATAAGGCCCGCTTCGGGGGCGGCAGCGGTCTTGTTGTCGCCTACGACCATGGCCTGAACTTCGGGATAGAGTTTGATGATCGAGGCGAGGAGCGACCTTTTGTCGAGTTCCTCGAAGACCGGGCTGAGCAGGATCGCGCGGGTGATGTCGCGCACATCGCCCACCGGTGAGTCCTTGAGGATGGCCGCAACGAGCGCCTTGTCCGACAGGACGAGTTCGTAAAGCTTGGTCCCTTTCTTGATCTCGGAAAATTGGTCTCTCTCGAGAACGGAAAGAATGGCCATGAAAAGCTGCGGTTCGATTAGCGGGCCGTAGACGGCGGGCCGGTTCTTGCAGAGCCAAAAGAGAAAGTCGCAGGTAATGTTCCGTTCGCGGATGTAGCGATTGACCGCTGCGTGGACCTCGGCTTCGCGCCCGGTGGCTTGGAAGGATTCCGTGATGACCTCAGCAACGCGCCCATTGGCTCGGGGTAGCAGACCGAGGAAAAGAGCAGGCCAGGCGTCGGGCAGGCCGATACGCAACGAATCGAGCAACTTGGGCTGGCGCGAACCCGGCAGCGCATCAAGCAGGGCGCTGAGCGCCGGGGCGTTTTGCGGGGCGAGCATGGTTACAGCCCACGGCCCGGTTTCGGGCGGTCGACCGGCTTGGGCGAAAAATTCATCGCGGGCGAGGGAGAGTTCAACCTGGACCGCCAACTGCGACTTGGGAACCTTGGCCAGCGTGCCGTGGAGGATTTCAGCCACTTCATTCAGTGCGGTGTCACTCTTGATTTCGGACCAGTACTTGCCAAGGCCGGTCAGGGCGGTGACAACCGCCTTGGGACCGTTGGCCAGCCGCAAATGTTCAAGTGCGGAGTCGCCCAGCGCGGTCGGCGCATCGAGCTTGCGCAGTGCCTCGGTCTTCTTGCCGGGCACGTAGTAATGGCCATTCTTTTTGAGGGCGCGCTTGGCGCTGTCCCACCACTTCTTGTATTCGGGGGTGGGGATGACGTCGGGGCTGAGCAGAGCATGGATACCGTCGGCGGTCGCTTGCGGGCCAAGACTGCGGATGCAATCGTCAACCACGGCGGCCGGGTTGTCCTTTGCCTTCTGGCGCAACGCATCGAGAGAGGCTGCTTTTTGGACCATGATGTGGTCGGCAGCGAGCGGTGTGAGCGACTCCGCCGCATAGGCAAATTGCATCACGTGGCCGCGCTTGGATTTAAAGTCGATATGGACGCTGTCGCTGGCGCTGTTCCATTCCTTGATCTGGCCAAAGCCCCAACTGCGGTGGAGACAATAGATTCCGGGGACGAGAGCCTTGAGTTTTTCCGTCAAAGCGGGAGAGAGATTTTCAGGCAGTGTCGCGGTCAATAACTCCAAATCCATAGTGATTGGATCATAGTGCGGAAGACGGCTTCGAAATGCAACGGATTTCCTGTCCGGGTGCTAAACCAAATGTCGCACCGCCATTGCGCGGAAGCACAAACTCAGGCAAAATGCCGGTATGACTCCCTGGCCTGTCCTTCTTCTCTACGTTTATGGTGCCCTCTTGATTGTCGGAGGCGTGATGGGTTACGTGAAAGCGAAAAGCGTCCCGTCTGTCGCCGCCGGCGTAATCTGCGGCCTGATCGCCTTCCTCCTTGGCGCCAATTATACTTGGCACGATGCGCCCTATGCAGCACTTGTCCTTGCCTTGGTGCTGATTTTCCTGATGGGGCGCCGATATCTGCGCACCCGCAAGGCAATGCCCGCCCTGCTTATCGTGGGGCTGAGCGTCATCGTCGTCCTCGCGCAGCTTTACGTCCTGATTTTTATCGGTCCCGGTCACGATCCTCTATGACATGAACATCCTGCGTCCGGATAGTCTCTCCTTCCCGGATCATCAAGCGGCCAATCGCGATGGCTTGCTCGCCCTCGGCGGGGATCTTTCCGTTCCGCGTCTCTTGCTGGCCTACCGTTCGGGAATATTTCCCTGGACCGACGAGCCGCTGACCTGGTGGTCGCCCGATCCACGGGCCATTTTCGAGATCGACTCCTTTCGTCCGCCGAAGCGGCTCGAATCGAAGCTGCGCCGGAAACAATTCGATCTGACGCTCGATCGTGATTTTCATTCCGTGATCCTTGCTTGCGCGGAACCCGCATCGGGTCGCGAATCGACTTGGATCAGCGGTCGCTTTATCGAGGCCTATACCGAACTGCATCGCCAGGGCCACGCCCACAGCGTCGAAGTCTGGCGGAACCGTCGGCTTGTCGGAGGTATTTACGGAGTTGCCATTAACGGCCTTTTCGCCGGGGAATCGATGTTTCATCGCGAGACGGATGCCTCCAAGATCGCGCTGTGCCACCTGATGGACCACCTCCGATCGCGGAAATTTGAGCTATTCGACACGCAGGTGCTCTCTCCTCTCACGGCTCGGCTCGGCGCCATCGAGATTCGCCGGCATGATTATTTGAAAAGGCTCGCCGCAGCCTTGCGCAACCCCACTTGTTTCTGAGGTAAGAGATCGCCTCACTTTCCAGGAAGGCATCGACTCCGGTCATCCGTTTGTGCGCCTTGAGCAGGAGGTCTCCGGTTAGCGCGGGACATCTGCAAAGCTTCAGTGAAGTTAGCCTTTTAAGATTCAGGGGCCTCTTGGAATTTGCGGAGTGTCGTAATTTATGACACGGGCGGGCTTGCCGCGCGGGTACGCGACGGGTAAGTTGGGCGGGATGGCTAATGTACCATGAGCGCGAAACCCTTGATCGGCATTGTCGACGACGAGCGCAATATCCAGGCGACGCTGGCGGCGATTTTGGAGCGGCGGGGATATGCGGTTTGGCCGGCCTTCACGGCCAAACAGGCGTTGCAGATGATCGCGGAGCAGGGTCCGGAGGTGCTGTTGCTGGACCTCGGCCTGCCGGACAGCGAGGGGCTTGACCTCTTGCGGAAGATCAAGCAGGAATACCCCAACCTGCCGGTGATCGTGGTGACGGCAAACGATTCGCTCAACAACGCCATTGCCTCGATCAAAGAGGGAGCGTTTCATTTCATCAGCAAGCCTTACGTGCCGGAGGAACTGATAAGCCTCGTGGCCAAGGCGCTGGAGCACCGGGGGCTTCGCCAGGAGACGATGCAATTGCGGCAGGAAACCGAACGGCTCAAGAAACGGGTGCAGCGGGCGGAGGCCCAGTTGCAGGTGGTGTTCAAGAACTCGAAGATGCAGGAGTTGTTCGACTTGGTGGACCAGGTGGCTCCGAGCGAGGCGAATGTGCTGGTCGTCGGTGAAAGCGGCGTCGGGAAGGAAATTTTTGCGAACAGGATCCACGAGCAGAGTCCGCGCAACCAAGGGCCTCTCATCAAACTCAATTGCGCGGCTTTCCCACAGAACATGATCGAGGGTGAGCTCTTCGGCTACAAAAAGGGAGCGTTCACCGGCGCGAGCCAGGATTTTCCGGGCATGCTCAGCGCGGCAGGCGGCGGAACGCTCTTTTTGGACGAGATCGCGGAGATGCCGATCGATCTGCAGACGCGGTTTCTGCGGGTGTTGCAGGATCACGAGTTCCGTCCGCTGGGTAGTACGCAGGTCCTGAAGGCCGATTTCCGGCTGGTGGCGGCGAGCAATCGCCGGCCCGAGGAAGCGATCCGGAGCGGACGGCTGCGCGAGGACCTTTTCTACCGGCTAAACACGTTCACGCTCTACATCCCGCCGTTGCGGGAGCGGACGGAGGACATTCCGGAGCTGACGCAGCTTTTCCTGCAGCGCTTTTGCACCAAGATGAACAAGCCACTCTTAACCATCCAGTCGGAGGTCTACGACGCGCTGCTGCGCTATCACTGGCCGGGCAACGTGAGGCAGTTGCAGAATGTGATTGAGCGCGCGGTGGTGCTGGCTCAGGGAAGCATGATCACGCCGCGCAACCTGCCGCACGAGGTCGTGCACGCAACGCCCCACGATCCTGTATCGAGCCCGCAGGAGTTGCCGAACGAGCCGGGGCTGATCGATTCTTCACAGCGGATGCGCCATCTGATGACCGAATCGCAGTCGCTCAATCTGGCGCAGCGGGAAAAGGCGGCGCTGCTGGCGGCGCTGGAGCAGTGCAACGGCAACAAAAAGAAGGCGGCAGAATTGCTGGGAATTCACCGCCCGACCCTTTACACCAAACTGCGGAAATTTGGGCTGGGGGTGTAACGACGGGCTGTACCGAGTAAAAAGATGCCTTTTCAATATCGGTATCGAGATTGGCAACGTGGTTGAATCGTAATCCGGATTGTGTCAAAGCGCATGGTTGAGATATTCTTCTGTACATTTTTACCGAAGTGGCTATAAAACTCTCAACTTTGTTTCCCCGACTCAAACAGAAAGCTGACATCATGAAAACGATCCTTGCCGCCTGTCTTATCGGTCTTCTTCCCGCCATGGCTTTGGCCCAAACGATCGCCCCTCCCGACGATTCCAGCAAACCCAAGCCCTTCCAGCCGGTTTTGCCCCAACAGCATTCCGGTCTTGGCCGCATCGGCGTTCGTATCGCTTTCGACAAGGACACCAGCCTGCCTTACATCGCCGGTTTGACCAAGGGTGGTCCTGCGGTCGATTACGGTTTTCGCGTGGGGGATGTCATCATGAAGATCGACAAGAATCTTACCACGACGTTGACTGAGGATGAAGTGCATCTCGCTTTGCGCGGACAGCCCGGCACGGGCGTGGAACTGACAATCATGCGCGACGACGATCCCAAGTTCGTTGTGCGCGCGGTCGAGCGGCGCATTCTTTCCGATGACGCGGAGGAAATGATCAACCCCCCGCTGAGCGAAGTTGCCAAGCAGGATTGGGATTGAGCCGGGTGACCTCGCGTTAGCGAGAGCCCAAGTAACAACCCCAATACTCCGGGGTCCATTATTTTGATCGCCGGGCTTGTTTCTGCTTCCATTATTGCCCTGTGACCACGCTGCCATCCCGCCAAGCTCCGGCTGCTCTCGTCATCGGCGCCGGTTTTGGGGGCCTGGGGGCGGCCATTCGCCTGCGAGCGAGGGGATATGACACAACCCTGCTCGAAATGCGCGACAAGCCGGGCGGCCGCGCCTATGTCTTCGAGGACAAGGGTTTTACTTACGACGCCGGACCCACCATCATCACCGTTCCGTTTCTGATCGACGAACTTTTCGCCTTGGCCGGCAAAAAAACCGAAGACTACGTGAAGATCGTCCCGGTCACGCCTTATTACCGGATTGTTTTTCACGATGGACAGGTATTTGACTACACGGGCAACGAGGAGGAAGTCGTCGAGCAGATCAAAAAATTCAATCCGGATGACGTGGCCGGCTACCGGCAATTTGCCGAGAAATCGCGCGCCATCTTCGAGCGCGCCTTTGTCGACCTCGCCGACCAGCCCTTCTCCTCTTTCGCCGACATGATACGGGTCGCGCCCGACCTCATCCGGCTTCGCTCCCACGAATCGGTCTTCCAACTTGTCTCCCGCTATATTAAGCATCCGCTTTTGCAGCAGGTCTTCAGCTTTAACCCTCTTCTTCTCGGCGGCAACCCGTTCCAGTCCTCCTCCATCTACTCGATGATCCATTATCTCGAGCGCAAATGGGGCGTTCATTTCGCAATGGGCGGAACCGGTGCGCTCGTGCAAGCCCTCCTGCGCCTCTTCACCGACATGGGCGGCAAAATCCGGCTCAACGCCTGCGTCGAGGAATTGCTGGTCGAAAACGGGGCGGCCCGCGGCGTTCGGCTCTCCTCGGGCGAAGAACTTCCCGCCGCGGTGGTCGTTTCCAACGCCGATGTCGCCAATTTCTACAAGAAAGCCGTGCCTGCCGCGGCGCGGAAGAAATGGACCGATAAGCGGCTCGACCGGATGCGTTATTCGATGAGTGTTTTTCTCATCTATTTCGGGACGGACCGAACCTATCCCGACCTGGCCCACCACACGATTGTCCTTGCCGAGCGCTACCGGGAACTCTTGGAGGATATTTTCCGGAAAAAGATTCTCGCGGACGATTTTTCGCTCTATCTCCACGCGCCGACCCGGACCGATCCCTCGCTTGCGCCGCCCGGATGCGAATGCTTTTATGTGCTCTCCCCGGTGCCGAATCTTGGCGGGAAGGTCGATTGGAACGCGGTGAAGGAATTTTACGCCGACGCGATTCTGGCCTCGATCGAGAAGCTCTGTCCCGATTT
Organism: Methylacidiphilales bacterium; assembly: GCA_021272315.1. GTDB lineage: Bacteria > Verrucomicrobiota > Verrucomicrobiia > Methylacidiphilales > UBA1321 > JABDGH01. The sequence continues at coordinate 43,813 of JAJSLI010000076.1, forward strand.
GCGAAGGCATATCGTCAGCAAAATCATCTGGACGCCGCTCGATTTCGAAACGCAACTCGACGCGCACCTCGGCTCAGCCTTCCAGTTCGAGCCGATTTTGACCCAGAGCGCCTGGTTCCGGCCCCACAACGTCAGCGAAGATGTGAAGAATTTCTTTCTCGTCGGCGCGGGCACCCATCCCGGCGCGGGCGTGCCGGGCGTTCTCAGCAGCGCGAAGTTGCTGGAGAGAGTGTTGCCTGCTCTGCCAGTCTGAAGCCGGTTGCCGTTACAAGACCGCGAGGTGGTTTCGTATCGAAGCGAGAATACGATCAGCCACCGGCTGGAGGAGTGCCTCGTCGCGGGTTTCAACCAGGAGCCGGATTTTCGGTTCGGTGCCCGAGTAACGGAGCAGGATGCGGCCCTTCGTGCCGAGCTCCTTTTCAACGGCCTTGACCGTATCGGTCACCTCGGGCAACTGGTCGAGTGGGATGCGTTCACGCACCTTCACGTTGACGAGAAGCTGCGGATATTTCCGCAGGGCGAGACGCAACCGGCTCAGCGGCTCGCCGCGCGACTTCATGATTCGCAGGAGTTCGAGCGCGGTGACGAGTCCATCGCCGGTCGTGTTGTAATCGCGTAGGATCACGTGACCCGATTGCTCGCCGCCGACGTTGAGGTTGTGCGCCAGCATCAGCTCCAGCACGTAGCGGTCGCCGACGGCGGCGCGCAAAAGTTTTCCACCCGCCGCGGCAAGGCACTCGTCAAGGCCGAGGTTGCTCATCACGGTCGCTACCAGCGTGTTTTCAGCGAGCCTGCCTCGCTTGAGCCAATCGAGGGCAATAACGGCAAGCATCTCGTCGCCGTCGAGCAGCGAGCCGGTCTCATCGCAGCAAATGAGCCGATCCGCATCGCCGTCGTGCGCGAGCCCGATCTGCGCGCTGAACTCGGGTACGGCCTTTTGAATCAAATCGGGACAGGTGCTGCCGCAGCCGTCGTTGATGTTGGTGCCGTTGGGTTCAGCGTTCAGCGCCCGCACTTCGGCGCCGAGCGCCCGCAGCACACTCGGCGTCGTTTCGTACGCCGCGCCGTGCCCGGCATCGACCACCACCCGTACGCCGCGCAGGTCGAGTCCCTGTCCGTAAGCTTCCACGGCGAGATCGGCATAACGGGCCGCGCTGTCCGGCCATGTCTCGACACGACCGATCCTTCCGCCGGTCGCGCTCTGGTTGCGCAAGGCATCGCTGAGGATCAGTCCCTCGAGTTCAAGTTCGAGCGCGTCGTCGCACTTGAGCCCGTCTGCGTTGAAAATTTTCAGGCCGTTGTCCTCGAAAGGATTGTGCGAGGCACTGATAACGATGCCCGCGCTGCCTCGCAGATGCCGCGTTAGGAACGCAATGGCCGGAGTGGGAACGACGCCCACCAGCATGACGTCGGCGCCCATCGAGGCGATGCCTTCCGCCACGGCCTGTTCGAGCATCGGCCCGGAAATTCGCGTGTCGCGACCGATCACGACCGGCCTGTCCGGCTGGGCAAATTTCGCCGCCACGGCGCGGCCAAAGGCCACGGCGAGTGCCGGCGTCATCGGATATTCATTGGCGCGGCCGCGAATCCCGTCCGTTCCGAATAGCCGCGATGGGGTCCCCATAAGGCGCAATTAAATTCCGCCGGAAGGAGAAGCTTCGATGGACATGATCTCGACCTTGAAAATCAGCGTGGCGTTGGGCGGAATTGTGTCGCCGGCGCCGGCCTGGCCATAACCGAGCTGCGGGGGAATGATCAGCTTGCGTTTGCCGCCCGCTTTCATGCCCGCAAGGCCTTCGGTCCAGCCCTGGATGACCTGGGTGACGCCCAACACGAGAGAGAAGGGTTGCCCGCGGTCGTAGGAGGAATCGAACTTGGTCCCGTCCTGCAGCTTGCCCTCGTAATTGACCGCAAGGTGGTCGCCGGACTTTGCGGCCGGTCCCGTGCCCACGACCAAGTCGACATACTTCAGGCCCGATGGTGTGGTGATGACCGGCTTGCCGCTCTCCGAGTCTGTCTCTTGGGAAGCCATGCCGGACGGCGCGGGTGGGGCGCTCTGGGCTTGCAGGACATTTCCGGTGAAAAGCTGTTCCACCGCGCCAAAAGTCAGCGCCAGGAAAAGCATGCCGGCAAAAACAAAACGACGATAACGGAGGGAGGGAAGCATTTTCATGAAGGGGTCAGTTAAACGTAAATCTCTCTAAAAAGCGAGAGCACACTGCGGTTGATTACAACAACGGTTCCGGAGCCGCCGTCTTCCGTCTTTCCTGGCCAGCCGCATTCCAAAGCCGGGCGTAAACGCCGGCGCGAGCCAGCAGTTCCGGACCGGTGCCCGATTCAACGACCGAACCATTATCAAGGACGTGAATGCAGTCAACGTGGTGAATCGTGCTCAGCCGGTGAGTGACAATCAAAGTGGTAAAACGCCGCATCAGCGCCTGAAGCGTTTCCATGATTTCGGCCTCGGTTTCGAGATCGAGCGCGCTGGTTGGTTCGTCGAGGAGCAGGATCGGCGCGTTTTTCAGGAAGGCGCGGGCGAGGCCGATCCGCTGCTTCTGGCCACCGCTAAGCCGTACGCCCCGCTCGCCGACTTCCGTGTCGTAGCCGCGCGGTAGTTTCTGGATGAAGGCGTCGGCCTGCGCCGCTTCGGCCGCGGCACGAATCTCGGGGCGGCTCGCCTCGGGGCGGCCATAGGCGATGTTTTCCAACACCGTGCCGGAGAGCAAAAGTGTGTCTTGCAGCACGACGGAAATATTGGCGCGGAGCGATTTTTTTGTGGCGTCGCGTACGTCGAAGCCGTCGACCCGTACACGGCCCGAGCCGGGATCGTAAAAGCGAGGCACGAGGGAAAGCAGCGTCGTCTTGCCCGCGCCGGTTCCGCCCACCAAGGCGACCGTCTGTCCCGGCTTTATTTCAAGGCTGATGCCGCGCAGGATCGGATGATCCGGCTCATAGGCAAAACCGACGTTTTCGAACGCGATCTCGCCGCGGGCGCGTGGCATCGGCTTCGCGCCGGGCATTTCCGGCACCGAGTCCTCCGCGTCCAGGATTTCAAAGACGCGCTGCATGCCCGCCACCGCGCCTTCCATGGCCCAGGCGGTGTAACTGAGCCGTTCCAGCGGCTGGTAGAGTAGGCCGACATAGGCGAGGAAAAGGGTGAGTTGCCCGATTGAAAGCCGGTGATCGAGGATGTGGAGCGTCGCCACGTAGAGGACCAGCGACAGGCCGAGCGCCATCACCACCGATACCGCCAGCGATGAAATTGCACTGGTGATGGTGAGGTTGAGATTGGCGGTGTAACTCTGCCGGGCTTCGCGCTCGAACTCGCGCACCTCGTATTCCTCCTGACCGAAGGCGTGGACAATGCGGATGCTGGTCAGGCCTTCGCTGGCGCGGGCCAGCACGTCGCTTTCCTCCTGTTGCAGGGTCGTCGTCTGCCGCCGTACGCGCGCGGAAAAGAAATAAATGGTCAGCCAGAGCGGTGGCAGGATCAACAGCGAGATGAAGGCCAGTTCCGGGTCCATTTTCAGCATGTAAACAAAGGTGATCAGCAAGGCGATGGAGGAGCCGACGATGGTATCGAAGCCGCGGTTAAAAAATGTCTGGATCGCCTGCGAATCGTAAGCGACCCGGAAGGTCGAGTCGCCGCTGCGCCGCCGGTCGTGAAAATGGAGCGGGAGGTATTGCAGGTAGGAGTAGAGCTGGGTGCGGACCTGCAGCAACGCCTTCAAGCCGACTTCAATCGAGACGTAATTGCTCCAAAACCCGGTCAGTCCGGCCAGAAGGTAGAGTGCGACCATGGCCAGCGCGGCGTAGAGCGCCGCTGCGCCTGGTGAAAACGTGAACGATTGCCATTGGACCGGTTCCCCGGCCTGCCGCGTTAGTACGTGATCGATGATCCACTGGATCGGCATGAACTTGAGCAAATTGAGGTTCGAACCGATCACCTGGAGGATCAGGCTGAAGCAGATCGTGCCAAGGTAGGGGCGGTAATAACCGATGACGCGGCGGTAAAGGTTCACGGTGAATGGTCCCGTTGGGTCGGGATAAAATCGATCATCCTTTCGCGCCGGGTTTACGTTTCCCCAGCGGCTGGAGGCCGGCGCGGATCGCGGCGACCTCGACCAGTTCCGCCAGCCGGTGCCGCAGGCGCAGTCCATGGATCAGCCAGAGCAACGCAAAAAAAGATACCACCGTGAGGACGTAGAGCGAACTGAGTGGGCGCCAGAGCATGATTACCAGCGAAAAGGTGAGGAGGAATCCTCCGACCAGCGATGAAAAGGTGCTGACATTGAGAAAATTCCCCACGCGTGTCAGCCGCCGTCCGCGCGGATAAATTTCTGTCATCGAGAGCAGGCGCAGGTTCCACCAGCGGCTGGCAAAAATATGCAGGTCCCAATTGGTCCAGCCGGTATCGAGCGAAAATTTCCAGCCTTCCTCATCGAGCAACTGCTCTGTTTTCACAAGCAAATGGGAGCGTTCCAGGCCCGTTTCGCTCCAAAAGGCGAGCTGCCCGGAAGCGCTCCACCTCACCGCGAGGTGCGGCGCGTCTTCCTTGGTATCGATGACCGCGGGTGGTGTCCGCTTGCCGCGCAACCAGGTGAAGTAGCGCGCCCAAGCCCGGCGCCAAGGCTGCATGATCGCCAGATAAAGCAACAGCAGCCGCGCGGGAATGCTGTCGAACTTCGCCTCGATGCGCGCCTGCGCCATGTAGACCAGCCCCACGATCAGCGTCATGCCGAACATGATCAGTGGAATCAGCCGCAGCCAGGAAAGGGGGGGCGGGATCGACAGAAAAAAGATGAAGAGTGTCACCGCCAGCCATTCGAGGCTCCCGAGCAATGCGGCAAAAGGCGAATAGCGCTTTGGGTAAATGCATTGGAACAGGCCGGTGCCGAACACCCCGTGATAGATGATCGGGCGCGTAAAAAACGAATCCATCCGCACCTGGGAATAGACGTTGCCGTGCCAGATCGCTGAACCGGTCGGCCCGAAATACTGCAGGTGCTTGTAGCGCAGCATCGCTTCGGCCTCTCCGTAGCCGAGCTGCTGGCTAAAGTATGTCCGCACCTCGAAGCGGCGGTAATGCCAAACCACTGCGGCCGGGCTGAACACGATTTGATAACCATGCTGCATCAGCCGCCAGCAGACGTCTACGTCGTCACCAGCCTTGCGGTACTCGGGATCGAAGCCTCCGATCTCCTCAAGAGCCCATTTGTGATAGGCCATGTTGCAGCCGGGCACGTGTTCCGCAATGGTGTCGGTTATCAGCACGTGGCTGGGTGAGCCGGGAGCGGCTCCGACCGTGGCCTGGATCCAGTCGGTTGCGGGTGGCGAAATATTCGGTCCGCCGACCGCGGCAAAGTTGCCGGATAACAACGCGTGGACGAGGAAGTAGAGCCAGTCGCGGTCGGCCATGCAGTCGGAGTCGGTGAAGGCGATCACGTCGCCCAGGGCCGCGGCGATGCCTACGTTGCGCGCAACGCTCAGTCCTTTGTTTACCTGGACAATGTTCCGCACCTGCGGGAAATCCTTCATGATTTCCTGCGTATTGTCTTTGGAGCCGTCGTCGACAAAGACCACCTCATAGTTCGGGTAATGGAGATCCCGAAGCGAATTAAGACAGTCGCGCAGGGTACGCGCACCATTGTAGGAACAGACGATGACCGTGACCATCGGTAGCTCGGACTCCGGTTTGAAACGCTGGTAGAGCGGACGTTCCGGTTTCTTCAGAAGGGGTTGCAGTGCCTGGTAGCTCAGCTTGGGACGGCGTTCGCGGGTCACGATACCGAAGGCCCAATCGGTCACATCAATGCCGTCGGTGAACCACTCATCGGTCCAGGAAAAAATGAATGTTCCGGCCAGCCCACTTTCGAAAACGGTCGTCACGTGCTCTGCCAACAGCCGCGCCTGCTCATCCTCAGAGTGTCGGATCGTGTCCATGCCAAATTCGCTCAGGAGGAGCGGTTTGTCTCCGGCCAGGTTTTGCAGGCGGCCGAGATAATTCACCAAGTCCTTCTTGCGGTGGAGATAGATGTTGTAGCTGTAGAAATCGACCTCGTTTGGCAGCAGGTATTCGGTGGGCGGAAAATTTGCATAGGCGGCCAGAGCGCCCGGATCGTGCTTTTTCACGATCCGCACGAGGGAATTCAGGAACTCCTCCATCCGCCGCGGGCCGTACCAGCGCACCAGATCGGCGGGGATTTCGTTGTCGATGAAAAAGCCAAGCAAGGAAGGATGCCCGGAGTTCGCTTGCGCCGCTTCGGCGATGTTTTGCCGGATTGTTTCCAGTGTTTCGTGATCATCAAGGAAAAGTACCCGCTTGTGCCACGGAATCGTCACCATGACACGCAGGCGTTGCCCAAGTGCCAGATCGAGAAACCACCGCGGCGGTGTGTGGTAGACCCGCACAACGTTGATTCCGAGTTCCCGCATCAACCCGAAATCCACAGCCACTTTTTCCGGTTGAGGCAGGTTTGGGCCGTCATCGGTCGCGGGCCGGAACGGGCCGTAAGTTACACCCTGCAAATAAAACTTTCGGTCACCCTCAAAAAAGAACTTGGACCGTACCTGCAGACGGGGAAGGTCGGTCGCGGAGATCGGCGCCGCGTTAACTACATCATGCACGCCCGGCAGTTTCTCCGAGCCCGATGCGCCCGGCAAGTCAGGACTTGGCCCCATTGTTCACCCGCGGTTTGAGCAGCGCGAGGATTTGGGGCAGGATGAAAATCGCGGTGACCAGGCCGATGGCAATGCCGAGTGACATCAACTGGCCAATGTCGAACATGCCCCGGAAGGTCGAGACGAGCAGGGAACTGAACCCGAAAAGAGAGGTCAATGACGACATGATGATCGCCTTGCCCGTGCTGCCCGAAAAGATGCTGAGTTTTCCGTCCTCTCGGTAGCGGTCGATGATGTAAACCCCAAACGCGACGTCGATGCCGATAATTAGCGGCAGGGTCACAATGTTGGCCGGGTTGAACTGGATATTCAGCCAGACCATCGCGCCGGTGCGCCAGAGCACCGCCAAGACCAGCGGCGTGAGGGTCAGTAGCAGGTATTTTAGGCTCTGAAAATGGAGGAGAATCAGCACCACGATGGTGGCAAAGGCCCATACGGCCGCCCAGAGGTAACTGACGCGCAATAATTCCGTGGCGTAATAATTGAGCACGGGCGTGCCTGTTGCCTTGGGCGCGACGGCCAGCACTTGATTGACGAATTCTTCGTCGGGTGCGCGTTCCCAGAGGTCCTTCTTGCCGTAGATCTGGAGCAGAACCTTACCGTTAGGCGCGAGGAAGAGCTTTTGCAGTTGCGGCGGGACGTCGGCCAGCGTCAGGCCCCGGTCAGCCTTTTGAATTCTAAGTAACTCCATGTTCTTTTGCATGGTGGTGAACGCGCCGCTCGAGGAGGCGCTGAACCGCTGCTGAATCGTCGCGACGGGCGCGGAGTTGAGCGCCTTGTCGGCCCGGTCCAGCGCGGGAACCATTTCGCTGAAGGCGGCCACGGCGTCCTTGGCGATCTTGGAAACGCCGACGAAGCCCTTGGCTTGTTTCAAGGCTTCCTTGGCTTGGCTGAGCAGGCTTTCGATGTCCCGGCGTGCGCGGGGGATGTCGACATTGTTGTTTGTTGGCGGTTTGAGATTTAACGCGCTTGCAGTGGCCACGATCTGCTGGATGACCGGCATCTTGACATCCTGATTCTCCGGAACAAGGTCGAGCAGCGAATCAACCTTTCCTACGACCGGCAGCGCCGCGAGTTTTTTGGCGAGGTCGCGCGCCTGGTCGAGGTTGTCGGCGACGACGGAGGCGTAGATGGTCGATACCTCCGCCCCCTGGTCGTTGCGGGAGGCGTTCATCACTTGGTAAAGCGTCTTCACCGATTCAGCGGACGGGTTGTCGAGATGGAGCAGGTTGTAGTCGAATTTCAGGTAGGGCAGGCTTAGAATCGAAATCACCGAAATCACCGCTGAGAGCACAATCCAGAACCAAGGGTGGCGCACCATGTCGCGGTCCCAAGTATGGATGAAATGCCAGGCCGAATCGTTGGATTGGGTCTGCAACTGTTCGGGGGTCCGATTCCGGTCGCGAAGGATGAAGATTGCAGGCAGAACAACCAGGTTGGCTGTGATGCAAAGGACCATGCTTGCGCCGGCAATAATGCCCAACTCGGCCAATCCGACAAAATCGTTGAAACAAAGGCTGAAGAAAGCTGCCGCTGTCGTGCTGCCGCCGGTAATGATGGCCACGCCGGTGTGTTGCAGCGCGACGGTCACCGCCTCGCTGATCGTCCGGCCATGGCCGAGTTCCTCCTCGTAGCGACCGAGAATCTGGATGCCAAAATCGATGCCGATGCCGAGGACCATCGGAATCACCGCGATGGAAAGGATATTGAAATGGCCCACGATGACGAGGGCAAACCCGAGTGACCAGAGCACGGCCATGATCAGGGTCAGGAAGGTAAACGCCGGGCGCAGGAACGTGCGGTAACTCAGGAAGAAGAGAGCGATGATCAGTGCCAAGGTAATGCAGCTCGCTTTGGTCGTGTCGATTTTTGTCATCAGCATCTCGTCGGTGTCCAGCGCCGGTTCGCCCGTAAGCTTGACCTGGACGCCGGGATGCTCCATTTCGATTTGCCGCAGTTTTTCGCGAATCCTCCCGGTCGTCTGGCTGAAAGGCGCATCCGAATCCTTTTCGTCCTCGCCCGTGTAGGCGAAGACCAGAACGGACTGCCCATCTTGCAGGCTGAAATACTCGTGTTCGGCGAGCATCTCCGTCGCGTCAAGGTCGCCGAACGCGGTGTCGTCGGAAGCCTTGTACTCCGCCTGCGGCAGCTTTTTTCCGCTGGCCTGCTCCGTCACCTTATTCAGGATCGAGACGAATTGCCTCACGAAGGGCTTGAACTCGGTCCAATTTTCTTTTTTGCGAAGATATTTTTCATCAAACTTCCTGTTCGCCTCGTCGAGAATCGAGTTGAGGTCCAGGGCCATCTGTTCTGATTGCGCCTGGCTTTTCTTTTGCAGATTCAGTTGCGATTTAAGTTGGTCGGCGATCTTCTGTAATTCGTCCAGGTTGCGCGTAAAGAGCAAACGCTGCTTCAACGCCGAAAAATCGATCTTGCAAAGGACTGCGCTGATCTGGGGCTTGAGCGTTAGCAGATACTGGCCTACTTCGTCCGCCACCTGTCGGTTTTGCGCAGGGTCGTTCGATTGGATCAGAACAATGAAGCGGTAATCACTGCCGAAGTCGTGGACCAGTTCCTTATAGTTTCGTTTCGGTTCGAACTTGTCGCTGAGCAGGTCGGTCGTGTTATTGATTACGTTGAAACGCTTCCAGACCACAAAAATGCTGCCCAAGGCAAACAAGATGCCGATGGCCAGGATCAGGGCCGGCCGGGCGCAAACCACCCGGGCGACTTGGCCCATGATCCATTGTAGGACTCGATGTATCAGCGACATGAAGAGTTGAAATTTGGGCGTCTCTTTAAAATAAGGCAAGGCCGTGTTGATCAGGCGCATCGAAAAGCCTTGAGTAACTGCCTCCACCATTTACGGTTACTTAACTGTTGCGCACGTGAATAACCGTGTGCAGTTGGTTCAGTGATGACAGGCGTTGACTCGCAATTCGCCCTGTCAAATCATTGGCTAACGACCGCTTAAGACAGGCTTAAGATGCTGCATCAGGGACTTATCCTCACTTCTCACCGCGAATACGCGCACATCCTGCGTCTCGGCTTGCTTGGTCTCGGCGACCTGCAAACACGAGTCGATGTCGAGCTCGATGCCCTGCGGGCCATGCAACTCGTTCCCCAGCAGTACGACCTGATCCTTATCGACAACATGCTCGACGCCATGGATGGTTTGCAACTGCTTCAGTTGATGAAGCAACAAGCGCCCGCCACCAAATTCGTTGTCGTAAGCGATGCAGCGGACGAGTCCTCTCGCGCCGACGCTTATAAAAGCGGCGCCGATTTTTTCCTCGAGCGCCCCCGCACGCCCGAAGCCTTCAAGATTGCGATCGACGCCATTGCCGCGTTGTCCAAGCCCAGTCAGGACAATACGCCCCTGTCCAACGAGCAAAACGGTCCGCTGGTCAAGATCACCGACATTGTCCAGACCCGCTGTCTTTCCGGCGATACCGTGCTTTTACTTGTGCGGGGGAAAACCCAGAGCGGCGACATCTTTATCTACCGGGGAGAAATTTTTCATGCCCAGTATCCGGGCAAGAGCGGCGAAGCGGCTTTTTCAGCCATGTGCCGGTGGGACGAAGGGCGCGTCCAGGTCAAGGTCCTCAAACTGAACCACGTGCCGCCCCGCACGATCGAAATCGGCTACCGCCAGTTGCTCGAAAAGGCCAATCTTCTGGTTGACCAGACCACGGAAAAATCTTTAGCCACCGGTGAGCTCCGTCTTGTGTCGGGCAAAACGAACCCGGGCGCGGCAGTTCCCGATGTCATGATCGAGGCTCCACCTCTTGATTTGGACAGGCTCTGGGAAGAAACGGTCTCGATGCCCGGCTCTCCCTCAGCACCCCCCTCGCCCGAAGAGGGGACACCGCTGCCCCGTGTCAACTCCCACTGGAAGGTCAGCCTTGTGGGAGAATTGATCGAAGGTTCGCAGGTCGGGGATGCCGACAGATGCGCCTTTATCACCTACTTTATTTATCGCAAGCTTGCCGACGTCGCGGTCGCCCTCGAGGTCGACTATTTCAGCCACTTGACTTTGCTCGGGCCCCACCTGAACCAGGTGTTGTTGGCTGATAACCTCGGCATTCGACACGCGGTTTTCGACGCGGAGCGGACCAATGAAGCCGATCGCGAACAATACGTGAAATGGTGCTGTGAACAAAGCTTTTGAGAAAATCGCGCTCATTCAGGGCCTCATCGCCGCGGCCTTTGTCACCGCGGATGGAAAACTGGCCGGCTGGTGTGCCAACAGCGCCATCGCTCCCGACAACCTCAGCTACATCGCCGAAACCTGCCGCGTCATCCTCTCTGCCAATCGCGCCGAGCAGCGAGCCGCCCATACCGGTGTTGTCGCGTTTGGCAAGCGCACTGTTGTCTTCCGCGAAGGTGAAGCCGGATTTCTTCTGGTCTATCTTGACTCGCCGGTCAATGACGCCGTCCTCGCATGGCTTTTCAACCAGATCAATCCGCTCCTCGAAGCCGAGGGCGTCAAATTCGAATAAACCTCATGCAACGGGTCATCGTTTTTTATTCGGGTCGCGTTCAAGGCGTCGGTTTCCGCGTCACCGCACGCCGGCTTGCCTGCGGTTACAACGTGGTCGGCGCCGTCCGCAATGTGTCCGATGGCCGGGTCGAGTTGATCGCCGAGGGAACGCGCTCCGAACTGGAGGCCTTCCTCACCGGTATTGTTGAGAGCGAACTCTCCGGCTTTATCGCGAAGAAAAGCGAAACTTGGCAGGAGGCGCAAGGGGACCTGCGCGGCTTCGTCATCGTGCCTTGAAGGACCCGGCTTTCAAGGCGGCCCGGCCGCCGTCGAGAATTGCAGGTAGACGTAGAGTACCGGCGCGGTGAAAAGAATGCTGTCGATCAGGTCGAGCGCGCCGCCGATGCCCGGAATCGTGCGGCCCGAGTCTTTGATGGAGGCGTCGCGCTTGATCACCGACTCCGCCAGGTCGCCCACCACGCTGATCAGCGGCAAAAGCAGACCCAGCACAATGCTCGATGTAAACGAGAGGGCCTGCATCCGTTCGCCCAACGCCTGCGTCAGCAGGACGCTGACCACCAGCGATGTGAGGATGCCCCCCGCGAAACCCTCCCACGTCTTGCCCGGGCTGATCCTCGGAATCATTTTGTGCCGCCCGATGAGCGACCCGACCGCGTACGCGCCAACGTCGGAAAATTTGGTCACCGCCAGAAGATAAATCAGCAGGAAGCGGTTCTGTTCCGGATGCCCCGGCATGAAGGCCAGCAGCGCCACGAAATTGAACAGGAAGGGCACATAGACCAAGCCCAGCAGCGTCAGCGCCGCCGTGGTGATCGGCGCGCGATGCTTTTCCTGCCGCACCACCAGCCGGATGAACGCGCCGAGCACGCTGAAGACCAGCACCAGTTCTTCGCCGAAATGGACGAACCGGGCCCGGTCCGGATTGAATATCAAAAAGTACCATGTCGTGAGGAAGACCAGCGCGCCGCAAAAAAGGCCGCTCTGCTTGAAGACCTTGTGCCCTTTCTCCTCCTGCGCGAGGTAAAATTCCCATTGGCCCGCCAGGCCGAAAAGGGCGATCAGCAACAGCGAGCCGGTTTCCCAGCCGGAATAGACGAACAGGATCGCCACGATCCAAAGAGCCACCCACGAGAGCAGCCTTTTGAAAAATGTGCGCGGATCGATGCGCGGGCGCGGTGTCGATAAGACTTTCTCCGCGACGCCCTGCGCGGGGAGGGGGGGATTTGTGCCGGAGGATGTCGGGCTTTCGGAGGGCACGCAGTCCAGACAATGTCTTCTTCCAACGATTTTGTCTAGAGACAGTTCCGAGGGGCCGGGGGCAGTCCGAAAATCGCGTGAGCGCATGACGAGCCGGTGGAAAAGAATAGAAGGTCCGGATTTGGCGCGATCAAGCGCGATTTGCGCGCTAGCCGGTATTAAAAGCAACGGCTTAAAAAGTGCCTGCACTCTTTTTCACTCGCACGAGAGGCGCTACTTTATCGCCGAGAAGTTCTATGGCGTGCAAGGCTCTGGCATGGGGAAGTGTGCCGGGACTCATTTGCATGTTCAGGCGGGAAATCCCTCCAAGGACCTTGTTATAGTGGAGGATTTTTTCGGCAACCGTTTTGACGTCGCCGACGATCAGCGCCCCCGTGGGAGCGAGCATGGCATCGTAATGGGCGCGACGCGTGGGCGGCCAACCCCGTTCCTTGCCGATCTCGGTGAACATGCGGGCGAATCCGGGATAAAAATCATCGGCTGCCTGCGAATCGGTGTCGGCCACATAACCGACCGCATGGATGCCGACCTTCAGGCTCCCGGGGGAATGACCCGCTTTAAGTCCGGTCTCGCGGTAGAGATCGACCAGGGGACGAAACCGGTGGGGTTCGCCTCCGATAATGGCGATCATGAGGGGAAGACCAAGCGCGCCGGCCCGGGCGAAGGAGGCGGGCGTCCCGCCGACTCCAATCCAAACGGGGAGGGGGTTCTGTACCGGGCGGGGGTAAACCGCCTGCCCGGTAAGTGGAGCGCGATGCTTGCCGGACCAGTGGACGTGCAAGTTCTCCCTGATTTTGAGCAGGAGTTCGAGTTTTTCGGAAAAGAGGGAGTCGTAGTCGCGGAGTTCGAGCCCGAAGAGCGGATAGGCCTCGGTAAAGGAACCCCGCCCGGCCACGATTTCCGCCCTGCCCTGCGAGATCAGATCAAGGGTGGCAAATTCCTGGAATACCCGTACCGGATCGGCGGCGCTGAGAACCGTTACCGCGCTGGTCAGGCGGATGCGTTTGGTTCGGGCCGCGGCTGCGGCCATGATGACGACGGGAGCCGAATCGAGAAATTCTTCGCGGTGATGTTCGCCGATGCCGAAGGTGTCGAGGCCCACACGGTCGGCAAGCTCAACCTCATCGAGCAGGTTCTGCAATCGCACGACCGGGTCGTACAGCGCCCCGGTGACAGGATCCGCCAGCGTGGCGATGAAGCTATCGATTCCAATTTCCATCCTTTTACGCCCCCGCTTCCAACGCGGTATGGATGGTCGGCAGAACGGCATCGGCCAATTGGTCCGCCGTGGTCTTCTTTTCACGGCTCCATTGCAGCGCCGCGCCCGCAATGGCCCAACTGACCATCGTCGCTTTCAATTCGGGATTTTTGGCTTGATGGCTTCTCAAGCCCTCCAGCAAAAATTCACAGAGAATGGCCTTCACCTGGGATTCGACGAATGGCTCGAATTGCCGCTGGTGTTTCTGACAGCCGGAGGATACCTCGGCCAGAAAATCGCAGGCGGCGAGGATCAACTGCCTCAGGCTGGTTTCACACGTCCCCTCGCTTCCCGCCATCCGGGCCTCAATCAGCGTGCTGAATCGTTCGCCGATCATCGCCTCCAGCAAGGCGAACTTGTCGGTGAAGTGATCGTAAAAAGTGGCCCGGTTAAGCGTGGAGCGATCCGTGATGTCCTGTACCGAGATAAGATCGAACGCCTTTTCAGCAAGCAGGCTTTGGAAGGCCTGAAAAAGCATCTGCCGTGTACGGCGGATGCGAGGGTCTACTTTGGAAGGATCGAGGGGCATGTTTGAAACTAGCATTTGACAAGTAAACCGTCTAGTGATGTATTACCTACAGATGGCGTTTTACCATCTAATGACGACTGATCAACCAAATAAACCTATGAATACCTCTAAAAACCTCACAAAAGAAGCGCCCCGCAGTCCCAGAAACCGTCTCGGAGGCTACGCCCTGTTGGCACGTATGATCGACAAAGGTCGCGCCGATATCGCAGGCACCGTTGGCGAATACCACTACGCCTGTCCGCTCGATCAAATGCTCCTCGAGTTCAAAGGGGTGAAGGCCGACGAGGTTAAGAAACTCCTCGCCTCGGGCGCGACGGATGACCAGGTCGTGACTTGGTTCAACAGCCATGGCACACCGAAAACCAGCGCAGAAATCCAGGCATGGTCCACGGGAGTCGAAGGCTACCGCCCTTACGACAATCCGGAAAAGAAGGATTGGTTCGTCGGCGAATGCGCCAAGGTGGGACTCAAGCCGGAAGCCTCGACGCTCGTCGATTTTCTCGAAGCGGATGATGCCGCCAGTTTCAAAAAATAACCCGATGGGGGAAGGGTGGTCGATTCGTGGCCACTCTTTTCCCAGCCAAACCTTCGGCCTTTCCCATTGCCCTTGAATGACGCGATGGTCAATCTGTTGCAAGGGGGAGTCGGTCAAAAGAATCTCCGATGGGGAAAAGGCGCTCTTTTACAGGATCGCTCAAATGAAATCGCTTTTACCATTCCTCACGTTTTTTCTTGGAATCGTCGCTCTCCCGATTTGGGCGCAGCCAAGTTCTCCGGAGGAATTCATCGCCGCCTACCGGACGGCCATGCAGGAGAAGAGCGTCGGGAAACTCGACGCGCTTACCTATACCGTCGGAATGAGCGACGCGGACAAGAAGCAGGCCGATTCCATGCAGCAGATGGGTTTCAGGGACGAGGCGATTGCCGGGATTACGCTCGAGCCTCTTCCAGCGGATTCTCCCTCGGTCGCCATCATGAACGGGAAGAGGTATGAGCAGACGTATCCCCCGACCGGGCTGATTAAAATACAGTATGGGGCTGCCAACGGCCCCGATTCGTCGTCCCAAGGCTACGCGATCATTGGCGGTCACTACTTTCTTGTTTCCGTCAAGAGCACCGATTTGGGGTGGAAAGGGCCGCCGGACAAGCCGCTTACTTTTATGGTTGCGGGCTGGGTCAAAGACAAGGTCCAGATTCAAGCAACGTGGAACACCAGTGGGGTGGACCAGGAACAAAGTTTTAATGGTAATTCAGGGGGTGGCATGGGGCAGTATTGGGTAAAGTTCACGGTGACAAGCGCGGACGATGCCACCGATCTCACGCTGGTTCTCTCCGAGGACAACAAGGAGATCTTTCGTTCCCCACCGCTCAAAGGGAAAGGGACGATTGAATACAAGAAGTAAAAGGGTCCCGACCCGTGAGACCGAGTGGTTTGGGTCAATAATCTGTCTCCGTTTACCGACAAAGATGACGTTTCTGTAAAATCTTGGATGACAACTCCGGCAATCGCATCTTTTCGTAGCCTTTGTTGAAAAAGATGCTATAGGTTTTTCCGGTCCTCTGGTCCCCGTTATGTCCTGCACGGTCACAGCTTTTGCCGTGAAAATCGCCTCCCCTGGAGACGCGGGCATGGAATTGGTCATCGCCCGGGAAGTGATTTATGAGTGGAACGCGCTCCACGCCGTCGAGCAAAAGCAGGTCCTCCTTCCGCTTTCGGGCGGTGACGCTTCCAGCGCGGATCTCCTCATCGCCATCTTTTGCGCCGCCCAAGGCACGCCCGACGAGTCTTCCTCGAGCGGCATCGAACTGGCCATCGAAAAGCAGATCGAGGCCGGGCGTCCGGTGCTCATCTACTTTTCCGAGGGCCGGGCCGATCTCAAGGGGATCAATGTCCACGAAGCTCGCGAGCTTGATGACTTCAAGAAGCGGTTCGAGTCCCGCGCCGCCCTGGATTCTTTCAGCGACGAAAAGGAGTTCCGCGCCAGGTTTGCGCGGCAACTCGACCTGACCGTCGCGTCCCACGCCCATTTCCGGATCGAGGCCCCTGGGCCGGTCCCGGTTCCCGCTTCGAGCTCTCCGGTTGCTCCGCACGATCCCGCCGTCATTGAATTATCGGAACAAGCCCGCGCGCTCCTGTCCGAAGCCTGCGACGATCCCGAGGCCTACATCGGGCGGATCAAGGACGCGAACAACCTCAAGCTCCAGGCCAACGGACGTCAGCTTGTTCCCCAAGGCGATCCGGCGGTGGCGATTCTTTGGGAAAAAGCGTTCGAGCAACTTATCTCCCAGGGGTTCATCCGTGACGCCGGTTGCAACGGACGGCTTTTTCAGATCTCGCCCAAAGGTTTCGAGTGGCTCAAGGGTATCGGCAAGTCGCCCGTCGGTTATATCGCCGAACTTGGGGGGATGTAGTTCTTCTCACTGCCGGTTTAGATGCGGGAAAAGGGAAGAGGCATGTTTTTCGATTGGGGATTACCTGAAGATGGCAGGCCCCTTTTTTTCGCAAATACTCGAGCTCCATTTAGAAACATCGGTCTTAAGCACACTTGAAAATATCCCGTAAACTTTTAAAATCGCTTCGACCAAATGGGCTTCCCACCGGCAAGCCACGCCGGATTTGATCATCGTTAAACGAGGTTTGTGGAACTAAATCCTCCGGCAAATTGGTCGCCGGAGCCCCCTCCCAGTGCACGCCCTCAGCCAAGATGTGAACCTGTGCAAGCGCTATGAGAGGAACCTTCATGCATCGCTCGAATATCCACCCCAAAACGAAATGAAACCAGACTGGCATTGGAAATATGAAGGTTTTTTTACCAATGACCCTGGCAACGCGACGCACCGCCTCACTCAGAAGCATCTCTTCTGGACCTGTGACATACACTGTCCGGTCGGATAACCGATTTTCTTCCAAAGACGACTGCAGAATGCGGACCACATCCTCAACCGCAACCGGCCGAACAGGTTGTTCTCGAAATCCCACGCTACCAAATAAGGGAAATGTGTACAAAGAATGACTGAGGTGATCGAGCATATGATCGCCTTTGCCATAAATCATTCCTGACTTGAGTATCGTATAATCGAGGCCGGAGGCGCGGATGATTTCCTCGGCAGCCCATTTTGATTCATGGTATGGGGAGCCACAAGCGGGACGCGCCCGCAAAAAACTTAGCATGACAATCTTCCTTACCCCGGCTCGCCTTGCAGCACCGACCAGCTTTCGGGTTCCTTCAATGTGAACTCGCTGATAAGTCTGACTGCCGATTTCCCGATTGATTCCCGCACAATGAACCACGGCCTCGCATCCCGTCATTGCCTGAAAGAGTTTGTCCTCGTCGTCGGTTCCGATGAGGGCCACGTTTAAACGCATTAACTGACGCAGGCTTTCCACGCGTCGATCCATTCCGCGCGCAATAAGCACAACCTCGTGACCGCGTATCGCCAGCGATCGAGCCAAGTTTCCCCCGACAAATCCAGTTCCGCCAGTGATGGCTATTTTCATAATAAAGGCTTCCTCCGATTTATTTTGTTTCTTTGCAACATTTGGGTGGGGCAGACCGCGCTTAAAAAATCCCCCACATGCATGGCCAGATTTTTCTCCAACAACCGATAGAAGATGCGGTTTCCATCCCGCCGCTCCTTGACCAATTCCGCCTCCTTGAGAATCGTCAGGTGCCTGGAAATGGAGGGGCCGGATATCTGGAAAAGTGCGGTAATGGCTCCAGCGGCCAACTCCGTGTTTTTAAGCTCTTGGAGAATCTGCCTGCGAGTCGGATCTGCCAAGGCCCGAAAAACTTTTGCTGTGCCATGCATAGTTTATATTTAGCAAAATAGCTAAATATGTCAATAGAAATCTTTTTAAAAGGGCCAGTCGTACGACGGGGGGAGGTGCAGAAACTTGGGAATGAGGGAACTGAAGGGTTTCCTTGGGATTCGATATTTTAGGGCGCCAGTCCCACTTTTTGGTAAGGCGAACAAGGTCCTTCGACGGCGCTTCGCTTGCTCAGGATGACGTTTTTTCAGCGGCGATTTCATCGCGGGGGAAGGCTCGGGATGACGGATTGTTGAGAGAACGACTTTTGCAGAGGTCCCCGTTGGGGTTGCCGATGGGGACATCCGCCGCTGCCCGTTTTTGACATCGCAATTTGCGATGTCAAAGCTTCGGCCTCCTTTTTGGTGAGTCGGAAGAGAAAATCATCAGGAAACCGATGGCGGTTGCGTCGTCATGGCTCAAGCAAGCCGGAGGCTTGCCAGCCAAATAGCCGGTGGTTGAGCGAAGCGATACCACCGGAATAAATCCTCATGCGATTGCACCCCGGCAGGGGTGCCAGCTATGCTGCGACCCCTACCGGGGTCGGTTTTTTGGCATGCCTTCCGGTGGTGGCGACCGCTTCGCGGTCTTACCACCGGCTAATATGCTGCCATCCCTTCGGGATGGAAGGGCGGACTGTGGCCGCTTACTTGAACTCCTCGACATTCCGGACGAATTCCTCGACGCGGGCGCGCAGGGCCGCGTCGTCGCCGGCTTCGTAGAGGCCGCCGCCGATGAGGAGGACGACTTCCCGTCCGTAGAACGAAAGGACGTCGGCGACCTGGTGATATTTGATTCCGCCCGCCGGCATGGGCAGCGTGGGGGGCAAATTCGGAATTTCGGGCTGGGTCAGCGCCTTGGCCAGTTTGCCGCAGGTGGCGCGGCTGTAGGCGAAGCGTCCGCCGAAATTGGCGAAGATGGTGGCGTCGGCGCCGTAGAGGGGGAAGAGTTTCCCGTAGAGCAACTCGGGGGCGATGCGCGTCGCGCCGCCGAAGCTGGGGTGGCCGAGTACGGGCACCCGGGCATGGTGGGCGACGATTTCGGCGAGGAAGGGGAGGCCGAGGAGCATCGGGGCGACCATCACCGCGCCGACGCCTTCATCCTGCGCGAACTGGAGCTGTTTCAGGACGGTCGAGGGGGTGCCGATGAGGTTGGGCACGTAGATCGAGCAGCGGCCCGAGGCACTGTTCGCCTCGCGGACGGCCTTCTGGCAGGCGCGCACCCGTTCCCGGAAGGGATGAAAGGTGTGGTTGGCCAGCCCGTGATCGTCCTTGATGATGTCGATGCCCCCTTGCGCGAAAAGCGCGCAGAGTTGCGCGATCCGTTCCGTGCTGAGGCCGATCGGCTTGAGCGCGGTGCTGGTGATGGCCCGCTCCGGGACGTTGAGGATTTTGCGCAGGCCCGCTGTGCCGAATTTTGGGCCGGGCAGCGCTTTTTTGCGTCCCGGCCAGTCGGAGGGGAGGGCGAAGTCGGCCAGCAGGACGTGCTCCTGGATGGAGGAGTTGCCGAAGAGGACGTTGAGGAACTGCGCCGGGTCGTCCGCCGTGGCGATGATGGGGAAGTCGATGACCGCCCGGTGGGTCTCGCCCTCAAGCGGATCGAGGGAGGCGAGCCGCCCCACGATGTTGTCCAGGACGAACTTGTCGCGCAGCGCCGCGCGGGGCAGTTCCACGGTTTGTTCCAGCAGGAGCGACTCGACCCGCGCATCGAGGTCGTAATTGGTGGAGGCGGTGACGTGATAGGTGGCCCGCAAGGCGGGCCAGGGGGCGGGGGAGGACATGGGGAAAGAGAGTTAAGCGGAGGGGCCGCCCGGGATCAATCCGCATTCAGCCCGGACAGGAAGCCGGCTGAACAGGGTGCTTTAGCTTCCGCGCAATCTTTTCGAAAGTTTTGCCGGATTTTGCGAGCAGTGAAAAACGTAATAAATGTAAACCGAAATGTCGTCGTACTCGAAGTAAACGGCGTAGGGAAAACGACGCAGGAGGATTCGTCGAAAATCATCGAACCGTACAGGATATTGTTGGGGATTTTTGGCGATCTTGTCGAAAGCCGATTCGAGGCAGCGGAGAAATTCGTCTCCCAAACCGCGATCCTGTTCCTCATACCAATTATAGGCGTCTTGAGCATCCGCCTTTGCCTCGGGGCTGAGGATGATTCGCCTAGGCACGCGTTGATCGGATTTGTTTTTTGGCCACTTCCCAGGGGATGCCGGAAGAAGGATCGCTCAAAAAACGTTTTTTGCGCTTCCGAAGTTCCTTGATCACGGCGGGATAATCGGGAAGGGAATGCTGGTCTTCAGCGATGGAATCCCAGAGGTCCTCGACCAATTGCAAACGCTCCGCCAAGGGCAGGGAACGCAACTCCAAGGGAGCAGGCATGTTCGTAAGATAAGACGAGATATTTTTTCAATCAAGGTTTTCGTGCATGTAGCTTCATTACTTCGTTGAGGTTTTGCGCGTTAACTATTAGAAACTTTTTCAAGCAATGTTCTTCCGCTTATACCTTCGCTCTCCCGTTGACGCATCGCGCGTTAACTATTAGCGTCTGGGGCCGCATGTCTTTTACCGCCACCCTTCCGAAACAGCGTCCCTTCGGCGCGACATCCCGGCCCGATGCCTGGTGGGTCCAGCCGCTCTTCGTTTTCCTCGGTTTCTCCGCTTTCATCGTTTACTCGACCTGGGCCGCTTTTCAGGGACTCGACTCAACGCACTGTTATTACTGGTATGGCGGAAAAGGGGCGAACTACATCTCGCCGTTTTACTCGCCCGATCTTTTTGGTTATCCGGTGCATCCGGGCATTTTCGGCGTGGTGCCGTCCTGGTGGCCCGGCTGGATCCCTTATTCGCCCGCCTTCATCATCTTGTGGGTCCCCGCCGGTTTTCGTCTCACCTGCTACTACTACCGGGGCGCCTACTACAAGGCGTTTTGGGCCGACCCGATCAACTGTGCCGTGGGCGAGCCTCGCAAGACCTATTGGGGCGAGCACTATCTCCCGCTCATCATCCAAAATTGCCACCGCTATTTTCTCTACCTCGGGCTTATTTTCATCCTGATCCTGACCTATGACGCCTGGCTGGCGATGTGGTTTACGGACGACGCGGGCATTGCGCACTTCGGCATCGCGGTGGGCACGCTGGTGCTGGTCGTCAACGTGGTCCTGCTGGCCGGGTACACTTTCGGGTGCCACGCGCTGAGGCATTTGATCGGGGGTTTTCTCGACGAGCCATCGAAAGTGTCCGCCTGCGCGAAGGGTTATGCCTGCGTGAGTTGCCTTAATCACCGCCACATGCTTTGGGCGTGGCTAAGCCTCTTCTGGGTTGGTTTCACCGATGTCTACATCCGCCTTTGCGCGATGGGCATCTGGCACGATTTCCGATTTTTCACATTTTGACCCCAACTGGAAATTTTTCTCGTGGCCACCAATTACGAAACTTTTGAATATGACGTTCTCGTCATCGGCGCGGGCGGGGCGGGTCTTCGCGCGGCGATCGAGGCTTCGGCGGCGGGCGTAAAAGTCGGGCTGGTTTGCAAATCGCTTCTGGGCAAGGCCCACACGGTGATGGCCGAGGGGGGGATGGCGGCGGCGATGGGCAATGTGGACGACCGTGACAACTGGAAGGTCCATTTCGCCGACACGATGCGCGGCGGGCAGTACGTCAACAACTGGCGGATGGCCGAGTTGCACGCCAAGGAAGCGCCGGCGCGCGTTCACGAGCTCGAGGCATGGGGCGCGGTGTTCGACCGGACCAAGGACGGGAAGATTCTCCAGCGCAATTTCGGGGGTCATCGTTATCCGCGGCTGGCGCACGTCGGTGACCGGACCGGCCTTGAGATGATTCGCACGCTCCAGGACCACGGCATTCACCAGGGGATCACCGTCCACATGGAGTGGACAATTGTGACGCTGCTCAAGGATGGCGACCGTGTCGTCGGCGCGTTCGGCTATGACCGTGAGCGGGGGCGTTTCAAGATTTTCAAGGCGAAGGCGGTTGTCCTCGCCTCGGGCGGCCTGGGCCGCGCTTACCGGATCACGAGCAATTCGTGGGAAGGCACGGGGGACGGTCACTCGCTCGCCTATCATGCCGGGGCGGAGTTGCTCGACATGGAATACATCCAATTTCACCCGACCGGCATGGTGTGGCCGCCGAGCGTGATGGGTCTCCTGGTCACCGAAGGCGTGCGCGGCGAGGGCGGCGTGTTGCGCAACAAGGACGGCAAGCGGTTCATGTTCGACGACATTC
Source organism: Methylacidiphilales bacterium (assembly GCA_021272315.1). Classification (GTDB taxonomy): domain Bacteria; phylum Verrucomicrobiota; class Verrucomicrobiia; order Methylacidiphilales; family UBA1321; genus JABDGH01. The sequence goes on from JAJSLI010000076.1 coordinate 66,091, forward strand.
CGGACAATTACAAATCGCAGACCTCGACCGATCCCGAGGAGGGGTGGCGTTACACCCAGGGCGACAAAAGCGCCCGCCGTCCGCCGGAGTTGCTGACGCGCGACCATGTTGCACGCTGCATCAACCGCGAGGTCAAGGCCGGCCGGGGCAGTCCGCACGGCGGCGTTTTCCTCGATATTTCGTGGATCAAGGAAAAGATTCCGAACGCGGCGGAGCACATCAAGAAGAAGCTGCCAAGCATGTATCACCAGTTCATGCAACTGGCCAATCTCGACATCACCAAGGAGCCGATGGAAATCGGCCCGACCACGCACTACATGATGGGCGGCGTCCGCGTCGACGGCGACACGCAGATGTCGACCGTCCCCGGGCTTTTCGCCGCGGGGGAATGCGCCGCGGGCCTCCATGGCGCGAATCGGCTGGGGGGCAATTCGCTTTCCGACCTTCTTGTCTTCGGCAAGCGTGCGGGCGAATTTGCCGCGAAGTACGCGAAGGAAAATTCAGCCGGGCAGGTCAGCGATGCGCAGATCGAGGCGGCAGCGCGGGAAGCGCTTGAGCCGTTCGAGCACAGTTCCGCCGGCAACGCTGGCGCCGAGGGGCCCTACCAGGTGCAGCACGATTTACAGAGCATGATGCAGGAACTGGTCGGCATTGTCCGCCGCGATGACGAGATGACGCTCGCGCTCGAAGGCCTGCGCAGGCTCAGGGACCGGGCGTCCAAGACGTTGGTTTACGGTAACCGCGAGTACAATCCGGGCTGGCACACCGCGCTCGACCTCAAGCACCTCCTCACCGTCTCCGAGGCGATCACCCGTTCGGCCCTCGACCGCAAGGAAAGCCGGGGCGGCCATTTCCGCGAGGACTTCCCGAACAAGGACGCCGAGGCGGGCAAGGTGAACACGGTGGTTTTCAAGGGGACCGACGGTTCGATGCAACTGCGGCGCCAACCGGTTTCCGACATGCCGCAAGAGTTGAAACAGGTCGTTGAGGAGATGAAATGAGCACCGTCACGTTCAGAATCTGGCGCGGCGACGCCGACGGCGGCAAGCTGGTCGACTACACGACCGAGGTCTCCGAGGGCATGGTCGTTCTCGACGTCGTCCACAAGATCCAGGCGGAACAGGCCAACGACCTCGCCTGCCGCTGGAACTGCAAGGCGGGCAAGTGCGGGTCGTGCTCGGCGGAGATCAACGGCGTGCCGCGCCTGATGTGCATGACGCGGCTCGACATGATCCCGATCGACAAGCCGGTGACGATCGAGCCGATGCGGACGTTTCCCTCCATCCGCGACCTTGCCACCGATGTCTCGTGGAACTTCCGCGTGAAGACCAAGATCAAGAAGTTCAAGCCGCGCGCGCCCGACGCCCCGGACGGCACCTGGCGCATGCAGCAGGAGGACGTGGACCGCGTGCAGGAGTTTCGCAAGTGCATCGAATGTTTCCTCTGCCAGGATGTCTGCCACGTCCTGCGCGAACACCACAAGCACGAGGAGTTCATCGGCCCGCGCTTTCTCGTTTACACGGCCGCGCTGGAAATGCACCCGCTTGACACGGAGGACCGGCTGCCCGAGCTCAAACAGTCGCAGGGCATCGGCTTTTGCAACATCACCAAGTGCTGCACCAAGGTTTGCCCGGAAAATATCACGATCACCGACAACGCGATCATCCCGCTCAAGGAGCGCGTGGTGGACGAGTTTTACGATCCGCTGGGCTGGCTTTGGAAGATCATCCGCCCGAAGAGTTGAGATTCCGCCGAGCCACTGGAATGGATTCCAAAATAAATTGCATTGGAATCCAAAACCGGCTAATTTGGAATCATGAAAACGACGGTTGATATTCCTGACAAGGAACTCCGGGACGTCATCAAAAACACCCGGGCCAAGACGAAACGCGAGGCGGTGGTTGCCGCCGTCTCGGAATACAATCGACGGTGCCGGGTGGAAAAGATTCTTGGTTTTCTGGGAAAAATGGACGGGATCATGACCCAGGCCGAACTGCGGCGCATGAGGGAGGATCGTTGATCGTTCCACGCGCTTTGGTGCTGATTGACACGTCGGCATGGATCGAGGCGTTGCGTGTTCGTGGCGATGATAAAATCAGGGCCGAGGTTTATGCGTTGATCGAGGATGGTCGCGCCGCCTGGTGCCATATCGTTCGATTGGAATTATGGGCGGGCGCCCAGGCGAGGGAAATTCCGAGGCTGGAAGAAATGCGCCGCAACATTCGCGATCTGGAGACGTCCGAATCGGTGTGGAATCGGGCATACGAACTGGCCCTGCATGCACGGGCGCGCGGTTTCACCGTACCGGCCGGCGATCTTCTCATCGCCGCCTGCGCCGACTATTACGGCGTTAAAATTGTCCATCAGGACCGGCATTTCGAGCAGATCGCCGCTCTTTGAGCCAAGCTGGTAAGAACTTTCAATGGCGCAAGAACAGCCTTTACCCGCGATACGTCTGGCCATCCGGGTCCAGCCCGGCGCCAAGTCGAATGAAGTTGTCGGCTGGATGGCGGATGCCCACGGCGGACGGGTGCTAAAAATCCGGCTTCGGGCCCCTGCGGTCGAAGGCAAAGCCAACGCGGCTCTCCTCGATTTTCTCGCTGAGACGTTTGGTGTCCGTTCCCGTCAGATCGTCCTCGAACAGGGCGATAAATCCCGCGAAAAAATCGTACGGATCGAGGGGCTGCCGGAAGAACGGATGCGTAAAATTATCAATTAGGTCATGGCGTCTACGCAGGCCATTATGACGCTAGGCTGCGACATTTAGGCGCGTTTTTCGTTGTTTGTTTAGATCATTAATAAGAGATTATAAGTTGTAACTAATTAATAAAAAACATCTTGTGTAATAGATGCAATCTCGGCCTGCATCCTGCAGGGTATGTGACCTATGGCAAAGATTTTAGGCATCGATTTGGGTACAACGAACTCGTGCATGGCCGTCATGGAAAATGGCGAGCCGGTGGTTCTGGAAAATTCCGAAGGCGCGCGGACGACTCCGTCCGTGGTTGCATTCACCAAGAATGGCGAGCGGCTGGTCGGCCAGGCCGCCAAGCGCCAAGCGATCACCAATTCCAAGAATACGATTTTTTCAGTCAAGCGGTTCATCGGCCGCAAGTACGCCGAAGTGAAGGGGGAAGGCTCCCGCGTTCCGTACAAGCTGGTAGAGGCGAAAAACGGCGACGTCCACATTGAAGTCGAGGTGAAGGGCGAAAAGAAGATCTTTTCCCCCGAGGAAATCTCCTCCTTCATCCTGGGCAAGCTTAAGGCCGACGCCGAGGCGAAGCTCGGCGAAAAGATCGTCCAGGCGGTCATCACGGTCCCGGCTTATTTCAACGACAGCCAGCGCCACGCGACCAAGGACGCGGGCCGGATTGCGGGGCTCGAAGTGCTGCGCATCATCAACGAGCCAACGGCGGCCTCGCTCGCCTACGGTCTCGAGAAGAAGAAGGACGAGAAGATCGCCGTCTACGATTTGGGCGGCGGCACGTTCGATATTTCCGTTCTGGAAATTGGCGAGGGTGTGTTTGAAGTGAAGGCGACCAACGGCGACACGCACCTCGGCGGCGACGACTGGGACAACGCCGTCATGGACTGGCTGCTTGCCGACTTTAAAGCCGAAAGCGGCATCGATTTAAAAGGTCAGCCCGACGCGGTGCAGCGCCTGAAAGAGGAGTCCGAAAAGGCGAAGATCGCCCTTTCTTCCTCGCAGACTTACGAAATCAACCTGCCGTTCATCACGGCGGACCAGACCGGCCCGAAGCACATCCGCAAGGACCTGACCCGGGCCAAGCTGGAACAGCTTACCGACTCGCTGACCGAGCGGACGATCAAGCCGGTCAACGCCTGCCTGGCCGACGCGAAGCTGGCCGCCGCTCAGGTCGACGAACTGGTTCTCGTCGGCGGCATGACCCGCATGCCGAAGATTATCGAGACCGCGCGCAAGCTCGTGAACAAGGAGCCCCACAAGGGGGTGAATCCCGATGAAGTTGTCGCCGTCGGCGCGGCCATCCAGGGCGGCGTCCTCAAGGGCGACGTCAAGGACGTGCTTTTGCTCGACGTGACGCCGCTGACGCTGGCGATTGAGACCTCCGGTTCCGTCGCCACGCCGATGATCCCACGCAACACGACAATCCCGACCAAGAAGACCCAGACTTTTTCCACCTATTCCGACAACCAGCCCGGGGTCGAAATCAAGGTGCTTCAGGGCGAGCGGCCCATGTCCCGCGACAACAAGCAGCTCGGCACCTTCCACCTCGACGGCATTCCGCCGGCGCCGCGCGGCACGCCGCAGATCGAAGTCACCTTCGACATCGACGCCAACGGCATCCTTCACGTCTCGGCCAAGGACCTCGGGACCGGCAAGGAGCAGAAAATTTCCATCACCGGATCGAGCGGTCTTACCAAGGACGAAATCGAGAAGATGACCCGCGACGCCGAGTCTCACGCCGAGGAAGACCGCAAGGCCAAGGAAAAGGTCGAACTGCGCAACAACGCCGACTCGACCGCCTACGCCGCCGAGAAGATGCTTCGCGATCTGGGCGACAAGGTCGACAAGGCCAAGAAGACCGAGATCGAGGACGAGGTGAAGAAGGTCAAGGACGCCTTGGCGAAGGACGACGTTGACGCCATCAAGGCGGCGCTCGAGTCTCTCAACCAGAAAGTCCAGGCCGTTTCCGCCGATCTCTACAAGCAGGCCGCCGCGCAAGGGGCTGCGCCCGGCAGTTCCGGCGGCGCTCCGGAAGGCGCACCCGGCACGCAGACTCCGCCGGCGGACGCCAAGCCGAAGGACGACGTGGTCGATGCCGATTTTGAGATGGTCGACAAGGATGAGAAGAAGGGAAAAAAATGAGTTTGGAAAAATACTTTGAAGACGCGCTTCGATTGAAAGTTCGTCTTCAGCGAGGGCCACTAAAGGTATCAGCGAAGATAAACAAACGCATTGTAAATGAAACTAGTGTTCAGGTGAATCACGCGATCGATGATAGCAATTTTCCTGGCACGCCAGATCATAGAATGACGTGAAGACCTACCGAATCCTTTACGCCGATACGAGCCGAACCATGAAAGCTGACTTTATCGAATACACCGGCGACGGCAAATTCATCATCCTGCTCGACGCCAAACGCAACACCAAGCACGTCATCGTCACAGCCAATGTCGTCGCTGTCATTGAAGAATAAATTTTAACCACCGTCATCCTGAGTCTGTCGCGGAAGCGGCTGACGACGGTCATAGACCGCCGTTACAACCGATCCCACGACAAGCCCGGGATGATTTTAAACCAACCCCACAACAACCAAACGAAAGGAGCCAGAATATGGCAAACCCCAACTTCCGTCCTCTAGGCGACCGGGTGCTCGTGCAGCCGCTCGAAGAGGGTGAAGTAAAAAAAGGCGGGATCATCATTCCCGATACCGCGAAGGAAAAACCCCAGGAGGCGAAAGTCGTCGCCATCGGGACGGGCAAGAAAGACGACGAGGGCAAGAAACAGCCTTTTGAAGTCAAGGTCGGCGACCGCGTGCTCATCAGCAAGTACGGCGGCACCGAAATCAAGATCGACGGCACCACTTACCAGGTGCTGCGCGAGGACGACATCCTTGGCATTCTCGCCTGAGACCGTCTCACCCAACCTCTAACCAAGAACTCTAACAAAGGAGCTCATTATGGCAGCAAAACAACTTCAGTTCGACGAACACGCGCGGCATGCGTTGCTGCGCGGCGTCGAAAAATTGAGCCGGGCCGTCAAGGCCACGCTCGGACCCCGCGGACGCAACGTCGTCCTCGACAAGAAATTCGGTTCCCCGACCATCACCAAGGACGGTGTCACGGTCGCGAAGGAAATCGAGTTGGAAGACCCCTACGAAAACATTGGCGCGCAGCTCGTGCGCGAAGTCGCCAGCAAGACCAGCGACATTGCCGGTGACGGCACGACCACGGCGACGGTTCTCGCCGAGGCCATCTACAAGGAAGGCCTCAAGAACGTCACCGCCGGCGCCAACCCGACCGATCTGCAGCGCGGCATTCACAAGGCCGTCGACGCGATCGTCGAGGAACTGGCCCGCATCTCCAAAAAGGTGAAGGACAAGGAAGAGATCAAGCAGGTCGCGACCGTCTCGGCCAACTGGGACACCACGATCGGCGAGATCATTGCCGATGCGCTGGACAAGGTCGGCAAGGACGGCACCGTCACGGTCGAAGAGGCCAAGACGATCGAAACCTCGCTTGACGTGGTTGAAGGCATGCAGTTCGACAAGGGCTATCTCTCGCCCTATTTCGTGACGAATGCCGAGGACCTCGAAGCGGTGCTCGAAAACGCCTACATCCTGATCCACGAGAAGAAAATCAGCAGCCTCAAGGACCTCCTGCCGCTGCTCGAGAAGATCGCCAAGTC
>JAJSLI010000163.1 GCA_021272315.1 Methylacidiphilales bacterium
CCCGAGATTTTTGTCATTCCCGACATTCTTTGCAATTCCGGCGGCGTGATCGTGAGTTATTTCGAGTGGGTGCAGGACCTGCAGAGCTTTTTCTGGGCCGAGACCGAAATTTTTGACAAGCTTTACCGCATCCTCGGGAGCACGCTCGACACCGTGCTCAAGGAGGCGAAGAAACACAACATCGACCATCGGACCGCCGCACTTTCGCTCGGCATCCAGAAGGTGGTCAACGGCAAGGCGATTCGCGGGCTTTTCCCGTGAGATCGCGTTCCGCAATTCGAAAACATTTCATGACGCAGCATCATTTCTTTTCACGATTCGGGGCGTTGACGGCGCTTTTGTTCCTGTTGCTGGCAGGCGATCCGGCATGGAGCGCGCCCGGTTCATTGCCGAAGGGACAGATGATTCCGCTCGGCGATTTCGGAGCGGACGAGATGGCCTACATTTCGATTCCCGCGACACCGCCGACGGTCGGCATCGTCATGGTGCCCGACGCGTTCGGCCTCGACGATTTCACCAGGTCGGAAGCGGATCGCTTGGCCGGCATGGGATACCTTGTCGTGGCGGTTGACATCTACAACGGGAACCAGATGACCGATCCGGGCTATCTTGCCAACATGGTCGCCAATCTCAATACGGAGACGGTGCTCAAAACCATCAACGCCGGCATCCGGCTTTTGAACGAAAGCCCGACTTACCACACGGATCATGTCGTGGCCATGGGCTGGGGCACCGGGGCGACCTATGTTTTCCAGGAGGCGCGGGATAACAAAACGCTCGACGGCGCGATCACGTTTTACGGTCCGGTGCTGACGCAGCAGAGTCAAATCCGGAAATTCGCCGCGCCGCTCTGCGCGCTCTATTCCGACCGCGATCCGGTGGCGACGCGCGACGCGGTTGAGGCTTTTCAGCACTGGATGAAGGATGCGGGGAACGATTTTGAGGCGTGGTACATTTCTGCGGGAAGCGGCTGGTCCGAACCCAAAAGCAAGAATTACAGTTCGGTCGAGGATGGCGAGGCGTGGAAGGTGGCGCTGCCGTTCCTGGTTCGGATCGCCGCCGCACCCGCGCGGCCAAAGAGTCCGTCGCTGATCGACAAGGCGAAGGACAAAATCGAGAGTATCTTCCACTAAATGTCTGTTAACTCTAATGGTCATGACTGTACGCTTGCTCCTCGTTCCCAAGTTTCACTTGGGAACGCACTTGTGGAGGCAATTTCATTGCCGATTCCAATCCATCCATCAATAGAAATAGCGCGAAATGAAATTTCGCGGGGGGGCAGGAAACGCTCCCAAGTGAAACTTGGGAGCGAGGAAAAGTGATCCCATGACACCCTGGCGGTTGCTCGTTCACGGTCCCGGTTCTCCGGCGCGAAACATGGCCGTTGACGAGGCGCTTTTGCGCGAGGTTATCACTCCGGTCCTGCGCCTTTACGAGTGGGACGTTCCGGCGGTCAGTATCGGCTATTTCCAGGCGGCGGCGCTGACGCCGGAAGGGCGGCCCTATATCCGGCGTTATACCGGTGGCGGGCTGGTCGATCACGCCCGCGATGTCACCTACACGATTGTTCTGCCCCGCGCCCATCCGTGGATGGAGCTTTCTGCGCCGGAAAGCTACGGCCTCGTCCATCGTGGTGTCCAGGCCGCGCTGGCGGCTTGCGGAATCGAGAGCGACCTGACACCCACCGCCCATGCCGGCGAGTCGGAGGCCTGTTTCCAGAAACCGGTCCGCTTCGATATCCTGGCCGCCGGGCGCAAGGTGAGCGGCGCCGCGCAACGCCGCACCCGCGAGGGGTTGTTGCACCAGGGGAGCATCCTTCTCCCTGATCCGGCCCGCAACGGCGACCTGCGCCGCGTCTTTGCCCAGGCCTTCCCGGCCCGGCTGGAACTGGCGCTAAACCCCGGTGAACTGACCTCGTCCGAGGCTTCCCGAGCCGCTGATTTAGAACGAGATCGCTACGCCACCGAGGCTTGGAATCGGATGCGATGATTCCGTTGTGAAAAGCGTAAAAACGGGGTCAAAAAAAGACGGATTACTTGTTGTGAAAAAAAGTCTTTTTCAGGTAGAATTTATCGCTTATGGCAGACCCCAAAAAACCCGCCTCTTCCGAAGGCGGCGATGAAAATCTTGCGTTCGATTCCAGCGTCAGTGAAGGCATATACGATGCCTCGAAAATAGGCAAGTTGGTGGGCCTTGAAGCGGTCCGAAAAAAGCCCGGCATGTACATCGGCGGCACCGATGAACGGGCGCTGCACCATTGCATTTCCGAGGTGCTGGACAATTCGATCGACGAGCACCTTGCCGGGTACGGCAAGAGGATTGAAGTTCGCGTCCACGTCGACGGCTCCATTTCCGTCCGCGATGAAGGCCGGGGCATCCCTGTCGATACCGGTAAAGGCGAAACCATGCCTGCGGTTGAGATGGTATTGACCACGCTCCACTCGGGCGGCAAATACGGCCAGGGCGGCTACGTTTTTTCCGGTGGCACGCACGGCGTTGGCGCCAAGTGCGTCAACGCGGTTTCCGAGTGGTTCGAGGTCGAGGTTTCGCGCGACGGCAAGGTCTACGCCATGTCGTTCGAGCGGGGCAAGACGGTCAAAAAGCTCGAGGTGATCGGCAAGAGCAAATCAACCGGCACCTTGATTACCTTCAAGCCCGATGCCGAGATTTTCAAGGAGACGATCGAATTCAAGAAAGAACTCATCGTGGGACGCCTGCGCGAGTTGGCCTTCCTCAATCCCGGGCTCGAAATCGCCTTTGTCGATGAGCGGACGGAAAACACTGAGCCGGAGAAGTATCTCTACAAGGACGGCATCGAGGAATTCGTCAAACAGCTGGGTAAGTCGAAGCAGGTGGTCCATCCCAAGCCGATCCGCGTCTCGCGGGTGAAGGAAGGGGCTGTCATCGTCAATGAAAAGCCGCAGCCGGTAAAGATCGATGTCGTTCTCCAGTACAACGATTCCTACACCGACCAGATTCTCTGCTTCACCAACACGATCAACAACCCCGACGGCGGCACGCACCTGGCCGGGTTCCGCTCGGCGCTGACCCGCGCGATCAACCAGTACGCGAAATCGAACAACCTGCTCAAGGACAAGGACCCGGTGATCTCGGGCGACGACGTGCGCGAGGGGCTCGTGGCGGTGATCTCACTGCTCCATCCCGATCCGAAATTCGAATCCCAGACCAAGGTGAAGCTTCTGTCGCCCGAGGTGGAAGGCCTCGTTTCTTCGGCGACCTACGAAAGCCTGATGAGCTTTTTCGACGCCAATCCCGGCGTGGCCAAGCGGATCGTGGACAAGGCGCTCAACGCCGCCCGCGCCCGCGAGGCGGCCCGCAAGGCGCGCGAGGCGGTGCGCAAGACGGCGCTGACCGGCGGCGGACTGCCCGGCAAGCTGGCCGACTGTTCGAGCCGCAATCCCGAAGATTCCGAGTTATTCATCGTCGAGGGCGATTCGGCCGGCGGCTCGGCCAAGCAGGGCCGCAACCGGCAGAACCAGGCGATCCTGCCCATCCGCGGCAAATTGATCAACGTGGAGAAAGCCCGGCTCGACAAGGTCCTGCAGAATGCGGAAATCCGCACCATGATCACCGCAGTCGGCACCGGCATCGGCGAGGGTGGCGACGGGGCCTTCAACATTGACCGGCTCCGCTACCACAAGATCATCATCATGACCGACGCCGACGTGGACGGCTCGCACATCCGCACGCTGCTGCTGACCTTCTTTTTCCGGCAGATGCCCGACTTGGTTCGAAAGGGTTTCGTCTACATTGCGCAACCGCCTCTTTTTCAGGTGAAGCGCAAGAAGCGCGAGGAATACGTCGAGGGCGAGGCGCAACTCAACAAAATGCTGATCAAGTTTGGCAGTGATGACGTGCAGCTCAAGAATCTCTCCGACGACAAGGTTATGGCCGACAGCGCGTTGGTTGAAATTCTTGAAATGCTCGACTCGCTCGACAAGTTTACCCGGGCCATTGCGCGGCACGGGGGTGATTTCGGCGATTACCTCGCCCGACGCAACTCCCGTACGCACGAATTGCCGCGCCACCTGGTCAAGGTGCGCGAAGGCAACCAGGAGACAGTCCACTATTTCGACACCGACCACCAGTTGCAGGAGTTTGCCCGGGAAAACGCGGACCTGCGCATTTTTGGCAGTGAAGCGGTCGAAGAAACCGAGGTTGCCGAGGACAAACCCGCGGCCAAGGCCAACGGCAATGTTACACGCCGCCGCTGCATCCATGTCGAGTTGCACGAGAGCAAGGCCGTGGCCGAGCTGCTCAACAGGCTCGAGCGCAAGGGCCTTTCCATCGATCAATACCGCGCCGCCGACAAACCGCTGTTCGAGTTGATCGAAGGTGAGGGCGATAACCAGAAAAAGCGCCCGATCACCTCGATCCCTGAAATTCTCGAGGCGGTGAAGGAAGTCGGCAAGCGTGGCGTGACGATCACCCGGTTCAAAGGTCTCGGCGAAATGGACGCGAAGGAACTTTTCACCACAACGATGGACCCAACCAAGCGCCGGTTGTTGCGGGTCGACGTCGCCGATGCGGTCGAGGCGGAAGAGATGTTTTCGCGTCTGATGGGCGACGAGGTCGAGCCGCGCCGCCAGTTCATCGAGGACAACGCGCTCAACGTGCGCAATCTTGATATCTGATGGATCGGCGGCCTACGCCTGTCGTGCTGCTGCGCCGGTTTTTCGGATAGTCTCTACGATTTTGGCGTGGTCATGACCGCGTTGCTGGTCGTGGGAATGCCCTCGGAGAAGTTGAGCTCTTTAAGGCGCTGCTGCGCCTCCTTCACGAAGCTCGATTCGGGATCGAGTGCCGCCTCCTCGATGAGGACGCCCTGCTCGTTCGCCTTGTCGCCGCGCTGCCGGTAAATCGACGCCACGGCATAATATGCGGCAGGCGCATAGGGGCTTTCGTTGCCACGGTGGGCCACGGTCAGGTAGGCATTGATCGCATCGTCGGCTTTGCCGCTTACTTCGAGTGTCGAAGCAAGGCCCATTTGCGCCGAGTCGCGCAGTAGGGCGTCGGCGTTGGGGTTGCCAATGATTCGTTGGTAATCGCGGCTGGCGGCGGCGTAGTCCTTCTTGTCGAAGGAATCGCCGGCGGCGTTAAGCAGGGCAATGGCTGCCTGCTCCGTGGCGGGGAACTGGTCGGCCACCGCAACGAGCGCCTCCGGCGTTTTGGCCTGCAGCAAGGCCTCGCGGGCCGAGGCTTCAAGCTCCTCGCGCTGGTTCTGCAGGTAAAAATAGTAGACCAGTCCGCTTAGGATGAGAATGACAGCCGCGACGATCGGGTAAAGAACCAGCCGCCAGTTGATGAAGTCCCCCTCGACGATATTTGCGTCACTGGAATCCAGAGTTGTCATCATGAGAGGATAAAAATCCGGGCTTGCGGGTCAATGGTTAAAACGAAAGGGATTGATTTTAACCGGGAGCTCCTAAAGGCTCGATCCGCTCCATTTCAGCTTCTGGCGCAGCACATGATAGAAGTCGGACTGGGGCAGATAGGCGAGGGGGACCTTGCTTGGGGCGGGTTTGATCTCGATCCACTCGTTGGCGCGGAGATGGCCGCCGGGTCGACCGTCGAACTGCACCGAGGGGGCGGCCACGCCGTATTGCTTGACGAGCCGAATGCGCAGGGTCTCTTCGGCGCCCACCACGAGAGCCCGATTGGTCAGGGTGTGGGGGCTGATGGGCGTAAGGACGATCGACTCGGCGTCGGGACTGATGATCGGGCCACCCGCAGCGAGGGAATAGGCGGTTGAGCCGGTAGGCGTGGCGACGATAAGGCCGTCGCAAACATATTCGGTGACGAGATAATCGCCGACCTCGACCCGGATGCGGACGAGGCGCCCGACATTGGCGCGTGAGATGACGACGTCGTTCAGCGCGCAGGGGATGAGATGGCTCCGTCCGTTACTATGATGAAAACGGGTCTCCAAAGCGAGCCGTGGGCTGAGACGGAGATTATTTTTGGCGAGATAAGGTAGGATGGTTGCAACCTCGGTCTCGGCCACGGCAGTGAGGAACCCGAGGTTGCCGAGGTTGACGCCGAGGATCGGGGTGGGGGAGGGGAAAACCGCCTCGACGACGTCGAGGAGGGAGCCGTCCCCGCCGGCGACCAGCAGGAGATCCGATTTTTTTGCCAACTCGAGTTCGGAAAGCCCAGGCTGGTGGATAAGAGCGCCGGTGTGTTTTTCGAAGAGGAGTTGGAGATTGGCATACTCCTTGGAAAGCTGGAGGAGTTGGGTTAAAACGTCCCGGGCACTTAGTCGTAGCCGGTTCACCACGACGCCAATTTTCACTTTTTTTGCAGCAACCATAAAAATTCCTCGTTTCCGTCCCGGCCCGGTAGCGGCGAGGGGATCACGCCCACCGTCGTCATGGGGTAGGCGCCAGCCCAATTACGGAGATCCTGCACGACCCGATCCCTTACCCGCATGTCCCGGACGATGCCGCCCCTGCCCACTTCGGCGCGTCCGGCTTCGAATTGGGGTTTGATGAGCGCACAAAGCCGTCCATCGCAGTGAAGCAGATCGAAGGCCGGGGGCAAGACCAGCTTGAGTGAAATAAAGGAGACATCGGCGACGATAAAGTCGAACGGTTTCGGAAAATGTTTGGCGGCAAAAGTGGCAAGTTCGCGGGCGTTGACACCTTCAAAGACATTCACGCGGTTGTCCTGACGCAGGCGCCAGTGAAGCTGGCCTCGGCCGACGTCGAGGGCGACGACCTCGCGGGCACCGTGTTGAAGGAGGCAGTCGGTGAAACCCCCGGTGGAGGCTCCGATGTCGAGGCATCGCCAGCCGGCAACGTCGAGTTGGAAGGCGGTCAGTGCGCCCTCGAGTTTGTGGCCCCCGCGGCTGACGTAGCGGTCTCCGCCACGGACTTCAATTGCGGCGGACGCGGCACACGGCTTGCTTGATTTGTCCCAACGTTGACCCTCCACCCATACCTCTCCAGCCAAAATAAGCCGTTGCGCCTGTTCGCGCGATTCCGCCAGGCCTCGCGCCGTCAGTTCCATGTCGAGACGCCGGGATTTCATCCGGCGTCAAAGTTAATCAATTTACGCTCCCTGTCCGATCAAATTCTTGTCCCCGGGCGGCTTGGGGTTTCTGTTCGAACCCCCCGGCCCCAAATCAGCCTCTTGAAGCCAAATATCCCTTGTGCCTTTTCGCGCAGGGATTAAAATTCAACTTTAATGCCCCTCAATCAAGCCATACTCGACCGCACCGCGTCTTTCCACGGACTTTACGATCCGGCTTTTGAACATGACGCCTGCGGCGTCGGTTTCGTAGCCAGCATGAAGGGGCAGCGATCCAATTCGATTTTGCGCAAGGCGCTGACCTGTGTCTGTTCGCTGATCCATCGCGGCGCGATGGATGCCGACGCAAAAACGGGCGACGGCGCCGGCATCCTGACCCAGATTCCCCACCGGCTTTTCCGCTACGAAGTGGAGAAGATGGGCCGCAAGCTTTTCCAGGATTCGGATCTTGGCGTTGGCATGATGTTTCTGCCGAACGACCCCTACACGCAGGCGCGCTGCCGGCACATTACGGAAGAGGTGATTCACGAGCACAAGCTCGTCATCTTCGGCTGGCGCGTGGTGCCGGTGAACCAGGCGGTGCTGGGCGAAAAGGCGTTGCGGACTTGTCCCGACATCGAACAGATTTTCATCGGGCGGCCCGATCCAGCGCTGATGAGCGACGATGAATTTGAGCGTAAACTTTTCATCTGCCGCAATCAGATCGAGGACCAGGTCGAGAGTCATGGCATCAAGGACTTTTACATCCCCAGCTTTTCCAGTCGTACGATCGTCTACAAGGGCCTGTTGGCCGCGCCGACGCTCGAGCGGTTCTATCTCGACCTGCGCGACCCGAATTATCAAACGGCGCTGGCCGTGTTCCACCAGCGTTACAGCACGAACACCTTTCCGACCTGGCCGCTGGCCCAGTCACTGCGGATGATGAGTCACAACGGCGAAATCAACACGGTGCAGGGCAACCGGCTCTGGACTCGCGCTCGCGAGTCGGAACTTAAGAGTCCGTTTTTTGGCGACGAGATCAGGAAGCTGCGACCGATCATCCAGCCGGGTGGCAGCGACTCCGCCAGCCTCGACAACGCCCTGGAGCTGCTTGTCATGGGCGGCCGCGATATTCTCCACGCGATGCTCATGCTCGTGCCCGCGGCGTGGCAGGGTGATCCCTCCGTGCCGGCGGAAGTGAAGGAGTTCTACGAATATCATCAGACGCTCAATGAGTCGTGGGACGGTCCAGCGGCGCTCGTCTTTAGCGATGGCCGGACCGTTGGCTCATGTCTCGACCGCAACGGACTGCGACCCTCACGCTACAAGATCACCGAAGACGGCCTCTTTTGCCTTGGCTCGGAGGTGGGCCTGCTGCCCATCGATGACGCGAGAGTTGTGGAGAAAGGCCGGCTCGGCCCGGGCGAAATGATCGCCATCGACACGGTCAACGGCAAGTTGCTCCGAAATGATGAGATCAAGGCCGCCTACGCCAAAAAGCAGCCCTACGGCGCGTGGTTGCGCGAGAACATCACCGACATTGAAAGCAAGCCATCGCTCGAGGGGCAGACTGTGCCGGGCGCGACCCTGCTCCAGCAGCAGATCGCCGCCGGGTACAACGAAGAGGAAATGACGGTTGTCCCGGGTCTCCTCAAGACCATGGCCGAGACGGGTGAGGAGGCGGTTGGCTCGATGGGCGACGACACACCGCTGGCCGTGCTCTCGAAGCGTCCGCGGCTGCTCTACACCTATTTCAAGCAGCTGTTCGCCCAGGTGACCAATCCGCCGATCGACCCGATCCGCGAGAAACTGGTCATGTCGGTCGAGGTGCTGGCCGGCCGCCGCCGCAACTGGCTTGAGGAGACGCCGGAACATGCGCGGCTGCTTCGCTTGCAGTCGCCGGTGCTGACCAATCCGGAAATGCAACAGATTCTCGCGTTGCAGGACGGAGCCTACCGGGCCGGGACGATTTCATGTACCTTCCCCGTGAGCGAAGGGCCGGACGGCCTCAAGAAGAATCTCGACCGCATTTGCCGCGAGGCCGAAGCGGCCATTGGCGACGGCGTTTCCATCCTGATCCTGAGCGATTTGGAAACCAACGCGGAAAAAGCGGCGATTCCGATGCTGCTGGCGACCGGCGCGGTGCACCATCACCTGATCCGCGCCGACAAACGGGCCAAGGCGAGCCTCATCTGCGAGACCTCCGAGTGTCGCGAGGTGCACCAGCTCGCCTGCCTGCTCGGTTACGGCGCCTCGGCGGTGAACCCCTATACCGCGCTGGCGACGCTCAACGACCTCTTTGCGCGCGGCGAATTGAAGGTGGCCGACGCAACGACCGCCGCGAAAAATTACCGCCAGTCCCAGGAGAAGGGTCTGCTCAAGATCATGTCGAAGATGGGCATCTCGACTCTCGCCAGCTACAGCGGCGCGCAGACTTTCCAGGCCATCGGCCTGCAGCCGGAGGTGATTCTCCAGGCCTTCACCGGCACGCCTTCGCAGGTGAACGGGCTGAGTTTCCGCGAGATTGCCGGCGAAACTCTTGAACGCCACCGGCGGGCCTTCTCTCCCGAGGCAAAGATACTCGACGAGGGCGTCTACCGTTATCGCCGTGACGGGGAACTGCACGCCTACACCCCGGCGGTCATCCAGAGTTTCCATACCTACGTTGGCATCAAGGGCATGGACAAGGCGGGCAAGTGGGAGGACTACGAGAAATACGTCGCCGCGGTTGAAGAAGCCGCACCGGTCGCGCTGCGGCAGTGTCTGGCCCTGAAGAAGGGCAACCCGATTTCCATCGATGAAGTCGAACCCATCGAGGACATCCGGCGCCGCTTCACCACGGCGGGCATGTCACTCGGCGCGCTTTCGCCCGAGGCCCACGAAACCCTGGCCATCGCCATGAATCGCATCGGTGGCAAGTCGAACTCGGGTGAGGGCGGCGAGGACCGCACGCGCTTTACGCCGCTGGAAAACGGCGATTCCAAAAATAGCCGGATCAAACAGGTTGCCTCGGGCCGGTTCGGCGTGACGGCGGAATATCTCTCCAGCGCGACTGAAATCGAGATTAAGATGGCGCAGGGCTCGAAGCCGGGCGAAGGAGGCCAGATTCCGGGACACAAGGTGAGCGCGATGATTGCCAAGCTGCGGCGCAGTACGCCGGGCGTCATGCTCATTTCACCGCCGCCTCACCACGACATTTACAGCATCGAGGACCTGGCGCAACTCATTTACGATCTCAAGCAGGTGAATCCACGCGCGAAGGTTTGCGTGAAACTCGTGGCCGAGGCGGGCGTCGGCACCATTGCCGCGGGCGTGGCCAAGGCCTACGCCGACATCGTCCTGATTTCGGGGCACGACGGCGGCACGGGCGCCTCGCCCCTCTCATCCGTGAAGAATGCGGGCGGTCCGTGGGAACTCGGCCTGGCTGAGGCGCACCAGGTGCTGCTGCTCAATGGGCTGCGAAACCGCGTGACCCTTCGTACCGACGGCGGCATGAAGACCGGGCTCGATATCCTCATCGCGGCGATGCTCGGCGCGGAAGAATTCAATTTTGGCACGGCGGCGCTGATTTCGACCGGTTGCGTCTATGTCCGCAAGTGCCATCTCAATACCTGTCCGGTCGGTGTCACCACCCAGGACGAAAAATTCCGCGCCAAGTACAAGGGCACGCCGGAGAACGTAATCTACTTTTTCAACGCGGTGGCCGAAGAAGTGCGGCGTTATCTCGCCAGCATCGGCGCACGGACGCTCAACGACGTGATCGGGCGGACTAATTACCTCGAACAGCGCCAGGTGCCGGATCATCCGAAGGCCAACCTGCTCGATCTATCCCGCCTGCTGGCCATGCCGAAGGTGGATGACGGGGGCGCCCGCTTCCACACTTGGGAACGCAACGACAAGCTCGAGGACCGGACGCTTGACGACGTGATTTTGCAGGACGCCAAGAGTTGTCTCCAGACCAAGCACAAGCAGAAGTTGAAATACAAGGTGAAGAATACCTACCGCAGCATCGGTACCCAGCTTTCGGGCGAGATTGCCTACCGCTACGGCGACGAGGGACTGCCCGACGGCACGCTGGGGCTCGAACTTAACGGCAGCGCGGGGCAGAGCCTCGGTGCGTTCCTCGTTCGGGGTGTCCGGATCAATCTCATCGGCGAGAGCAATGACTATGTCGGGAAAGGCATGTCCGGCGGGGAAATCATCCTGGTGCCGTCGCCGTCGGCGAAATTCGACCCGGGGCAAAACTCGATTTGCGGCAACACCGTCCTTTACGGAGCCACCGGAGGATCGCTCTTTGTGCGCGGCTGCGCAGGCGAGAGGTTTGCGGTCCGCAACAGCGGCGCTACGGCGGTCGTGGAAGGCATCGGCGACCACGGTTGCGAGTACATGACCAATGGCCAGGTGGTGGTGCTCGGTTCAACCGGCAAGAATTTTGGCGCGGGCATGTCGGGCGGCATCGCCTATGTACTCGACCGGGAAGGCGTCTTCGAGCAGCGCTGCAACCGCTCGATGGTGACTCACCTGCGGCTCTCGGATGCGGACGAAATCAACTCGTTAAAAGGACTGATTTTCAAGCACCTTGAACTGACAGAAAGCGCCCGGGCCAAGGAAATCCTCGGCGACTGGCCCCGTTTCGAACCGCTCTTTTGGAAAGTTGCGCCCCAACCGCCGGCTAATCCGCCGCCGGTCGCCGGTGCGGCCAGCGCTGCGGGCTCGGGTGGTCCAACTACCAATGGGGCCGGGCCTTCGGCTCCGGAGCCTGCGCCGAGATCGGCTTCCGGAGAACCGGCCAAGGCCTAAGCGGTTCATCCACCACCCCAGCCAGTCGTCCCTGCACTGTTTTAAAAGTGCGCCCTGAACCTGCGGTGTTAAGTCACGGTATTTCCGGCGTCATTTCAGGTTTGTGCCTGCAAAAAATCCTTTTTTCACATTTTCAAGAAACGGGTAATTGTTTCTGCTCAGATATTCATTGATGGTGGCTTTATATTTTGCGTTTTTCAATTGCGGCGACAGATTCAAAAATTGCTGGACCAGATTCCTGTCCAAAAAGGGATACCTGGATTCGATGCCAAACGTGCCGGCGACGTGCTCTTCCTTGGCCAGGAACATTTGCTGAGAGCCGCCGTAAAAATTCGGCCAGGGAAAAATTTCCTTTAAATCATCGGGAAACCACACGCCGGGTTGGGTGGCATTGCGATAGCTGCGGCCGTTGTAACCGGTATCCCAGTAAACTTCGTCCGAACCCTGGCCGGAAAAATAAATTTTCCTTCCATCCTGAATCGCCGCGTCGCAAATGCAGGCTATTCCATAGGTACCTTGGTCGCCTTTGATATTATAGGTTTTGCCGTTGGCCTCGGGCTGGGTGTAGTCCTCGCATTCCTGCGCGATCTTTTTTTTCAGGCGACTGAATTCGGATTTCGTCAGGCTGATGATTTGTCCGTGGGCAAGCCGTTGATGTCTTTGGGCGATAATATTGGGGTCTTCCGCCGCCAAAACCGTGTAAGCCTTGAAATCGACGGCCTGCAAGGTGAGCTCGCAGGCCAGCGCCGCGCTGTCGTAACCGCTGCTCAAACCCAGGAATATTTTCTGGCGCGGAGACTGAAAAGCCCGCTTGGCAATGGCTTCCTGGAAAGCGCGGATCCAATCATCGTAGGTGTCCTTGTATTGCTCGAGGTTGAAGTCCACGGAGGGCGCTTCAGCTATTTTTTCAAAGGACCCCAGCTTATAGGCAAGAATTTTGTTCGCTTCAACTTTACGCGGAGTTCGAAAACCCAGTTGGGTCAGCCCGCTTCGATAGGAGGATACCCCGATTTGTTGTTTTTCGATACTGAGCCAGAGCGGCTTGGTCGAGAACGTGTCCGTGGCCACGACCAGCAAGTCGTTCTTAAAATCCAGGAGCGCAATGGCAAATTCTCCGTCCAGCAATTTTGGAAAGTCCAGGCCATGCTTCCGGTAGGCGGCGAGGATGCTGTAGCCGTCGGATGGAAATTCCCCAAAAGCCCGGTGATTGTAAATTTCTCCGTTGAAGAGGCAGACGATCTGGTTTTCGGAATCAAACAGCGGTTGCCAGGTAAACTCGCCGGTCAGGCTGAGTAGATTGTGGATGAAGTTGTAGCCGTTGTACTGAACAAAATTGGTTGAATCAGGCCCTCGATACTTCAAATAGCGGTTTACTTTCGCAAGGTCATTTATGGATTTGTTCGTAACGAGGATGCTGCACATGTCTGGTTAGTTCTTGGGGAGATCGGTGCGGTTCCACCATCCGCCCCCGAGAGCCTGAAAGAGAGCCGCAGTATCGGCATAGCGATTGACCTTGGTCTGAACAAGGTTAATTACGGCCTGCTGATGGCTTTGTTCCGCGCTTAAGACCGCTCACTTATTCATTCAAAAAGCCACGGTAGTTCTCAATCCAAGTACCGTGGCATTCTTTGAGCCCTGCACACCGCTGGGAGTTACGATATACTGCAAATCAGGTTGAATGCTCCACCAAGGAGCGATCTGAACTTTGTAGGTAGCCTCGATTACGGTCTCCGCCGAGGAAGGCGGATTGCCCTGCAAAATCTGCGATTGACCGTAGTCGTCGCTCACATGCGAGCGGGCCACGGCGATGCCCCCGATATCGTTGTCGCGTCCGGGGATGAAACCGGTAAAATTAAAACCGCCCTCGGCATAGTAGTCGACAAAATTGGTGTTCGAAGGAGCACCGCCGCTACGCACGAAAAAACTGATGATCTGGGTGTCCTTGGCGTAAATCTGCTGATCCAATACGCCATAAACGCCGTAATTGGTGCCGACGCTTTGGAGGGGCCCCGTGCCGTTGGCAAAATTCGCCTGGGAAATGAAGGTGGAGTGGTTTCCGGTGTCCACCCAGGAACCGACCCGGTAGGTGCCCTGCAAGCCCTTGGCATTGGTTCCCTGGTTCAATAGATAACCCGCTTCCGACATGATCAGCATCCCGCTGTCGGCATTGAGGGCAAAATTGAGCCCGTTCTGGTTGTTGGTCGCCGGATTGGAATTATTGTCCTGCCCATAAACTCCGGCCATGACATAGAACGCAGGCGTGGGAGTTAATTGCAAACGGACTCCCGGCGCGGCTAGCGGATAAACGGGGGCGTTGGTGACATTGTTGGCGATGAAGGTGAAGGCCCCGAAAGTGCCGCTGATGAAGAGCGATGCACTGGTGGATTGAAAGTATTCATCGTCCACGGCCATATTGCCGACTTTCAGCGAGAGCTTCTTATCCCAAAAGAGCTTTTGCAGCCAGAGTTCCTGAAGCCGTAGGGTATTAAAGCCAGCGATGTTGCTGGTATCGCTGAAGTCGCCGACATATTGCTCCGACAAGCTGGGACCATAGATATAGTCCGCTTCGGTGTGAAAAATTGTGTCCTTGATAATCCCGCTGGATAAGGCGTCCAGATCGACATCCAAAGTCAGATCGACGAGACCGTCGGAGATGATGCCTTGCCGGGCACCGCCCGAGGGATTGCCGAAAACCTCGGTGTAAAGAGTGGGTGTGAGTGCGATGCCGCCATTTTTTAACGTGTCGCGAAACCCGCCCCAATTGCCGGTAAGATAATTCTGCGTCCAGAAAGTCGTCGGGGGTGTTGCGGGCGCGGGGGGATTGCCGGTAGGAGTTTGGGCTGCGGCAGGGGATGATGGCATTTGTGGGGTGGAAGCACTGCTTGGAGTCAAAGATTGTGGCGCGGAGGTGGAATTGCTGACGGTATCCGCCGCAGCGGTCCGCGCCAGCGGTACCAATATGAATCCGCCAAAGCAGAGAATGACGATGTAGAGGTGAATTATCCGTTTCATGGCGCAGGGATTAAACCACCACACTTGGAAGCTGGCTAACGCACGGTTGCTTTTTATTTGCGGCTGGATGTTGGTGGTTCCGGGGCTTGCAACTTCGATCTTGGCATCTTCTCCATAAAAAAGCCTCCGTCCGAAGATCAAAATCTTTCTAATCAAACTTCTCGCGTTCTGTCGGAAAAACAGAGTGCGCCGGATGTCCTTGATCCGATTTCCTTGCTTAGGACGGCTCGATCTGCCGCACGGTTGACGTTACCCTGCGGTATGGAGCGTGTTCCAGATGGCCAGACCGACGATAAATACCATGAAGACCACGTAAAGGCGCAAGGCCCAGAGAAGGACAATCGTTCCCCGGCTCAGCTGGCGCCGCCCGTAGGGTATTTTTGATCCGGTGAATTGATCAGGCTCCAGAACGTCATGCACCCACGATTCCGAGGAATCCAAGGTGTTCAGTTCTACAATTTCTGTCATGCAGGTTGCTTCGTGGTCCATTAATTTTATCTTTCTATTGCGATTTTAATTTAAGTGGGAAGGAGCTTGGGAAAAACGGTGATAAGGGCGTAACCCAGCCCGGCAAGGACGAGAAAGACGGTCACGCCGATGCCGAAGACATTGGCCAGACGGCTGTTGGCGTGCTCGCCCATGATCTCGCGGTCGTTGACCAGGAGAAGGAGGAAGACGATCGCCGGCGGCATTGCCAGCACCGCGATCACATTCACAATGAGGGTGATGAAGAGGAGCGGCGCATTGGGTATGAGGACCAGCACAGCCGCAATCGCCGCCGCTGCAATGAGGACGGCATAAAACGGCCAGCCTCCGCGCAAGGAACTATTGAGGCTTCGGGCACTGCCGGTCACCTCACCGAAGGCGTAGGCCGAGGAGAGGGAAATGGTGAGTGCCGCCACCAGGCCCGCCTCAAAGATGCCGAGGGCGAACAAGGTCGCCCCGATATTTCCGACATAGGGAATCAGGGCCGTGGCAAAGTCTGCTCCTTGAAAGCTCGAGGCGTCGACGTGGTGGAGAAAGAGGGGGGCCGTCGCGATGACGGTGGCGATCGCGGCCACGGCGGCGATGATTGCTCCCAGCGCCGTATCGATGCGACCATGGCGGATGTCGGCGGTTGTCATCCCCTTATCGACGACGGCACTTTGCTGGAAAAAGAGCATCCAGGGCGTGACGGTCGCGCCGATATTCGACATGACCAGCAGAACGAAGCCCCCGGTCACTCCGCCGGGAAGAGGCCCCCAGGTAAAAAACGAACGGATCACGTCGCCGGCTACCGGATGCGCCAGGATGGCGACGGGCACGAAGATGACATTGAAGATCGCCAATCCGAGAACTATCCGCTCCCAAGTCCAGTAGCGCCGGCTCAGCACCACACCGACATTCAAAAGAAGGGCGCCCAATACGGCCAGCGCTGGAGGCACGCCAAAAAATCCCAAGCCTGCTCGGATGGCAATAAATTCGGTGACCAGCGTCAACAGGTTGCCCAGCGTCAGATCGCCCATCGCAAAGAAGCCCCAGAATCGGCCGAAGCGCTCATAGATCAGCTCGGCATGACCGCGCTTGGTTACGGCGCCCAGCCGGACGGTCATCTCCTGCACCACAAAGGCCATGGCGAAGGTAAGAGCGATGAAGGGCAGGAAGAAGCCGATGCCGTAACTCGCGCCGGTCGTCGCGTAGGAAATCATGCTCGGCCCGTCATTCTCCCCGAGCATCACCAGGATGCCGGGCCCGATCAGGAGCCAGAGGAGGGGCCACCGTCGGCGACCGGTCCGGAGCCGGTGCACATGTCGACGATCATGAGCGCGCTTGATGTCCTCAAGGCTGATGCTCGCCGTCATAGTGTCGATGTCCATCGGGAGTTTGCTCATGCGCCAATCAAATTGTTAGTGTCGCAAAACACATTTAGTTATAAAAATGAAATTTTGTCAATGGATGCTTGGGTCGCGATAGATTTCGGGCGGGGAGAATTCGCCGGCGGTTGGTCGCCGCACGGGATTTGGCGAGGAGGTTTGCTTCACGATTCACGGTATTGTGCTGACAAAAGAGATGATTGTCAACTACTAAAGTTAGTTAGAACAAACTCCTCGGCAAGCCAATCCGCCCAAGGAATACAACTCTTTGATCAGGTTGATCAAAAGCGGAGGGTGCGCTCAGCCCGTATTCTGCCCGTCCAGCCAACGGGTTGCCGCCTGGAGCAACTCCGTGGCATTGTGCAGGCCCAACTTTTCCTTGATCCTGGCGCAGTAGCTTTGGACGGTTTTAAGGCTTACCGATAAATCCTTCGCAATTTCCGAGGTTTCCCGGCCCGTGGCCAGCAGGCGAAAAACTTCAAGTTCGCGGTTGCTTAACAAGTTGACGTCACCGGCCCAACCCGGGTGCTTGTTTTGGCTTAAGCCCGTGGCCAGCGATTCGGCCAGCGATTCACTGATGTACATGCCTCCGGACAAAATACGCCGGATGGCTTGGATGACCTTTTCCGTCGTTTCGCGCTTGTTCACGTAGCCACGCGCGCCTGCTTTCAGCGCCCGGTGCGCATAGACGGCCTCGTCATGCGTGGAAAGCACGAGGATAAGTTCATCCGGATTTTGGTCCTTGAGAAAGCGAATCAACTCGAGTCCTGATCTGCCGCGCAAGCCGATGTCAATGATGATGAGGTTCGGTTTAAGAAGCTGAATTTCACGGATGGCCGCATCCACCTTGTCGGTGCCGCCACTAACCTTTAAATCAGACTCTTCGTTAATGAGGCGGGAGAGCCAGTCCCTGACCAGAGGATGATCATCCACCAGGTAGATTGTGCTTTGGGAGTGTATCGGCGCTGTCGTTTCCATATTAATGAGCCAGGGGTGCTTCTTTCAAAATACTTTTCCGCGGAATGACACAGGCAATTCGCGTGCCTCCTTGGGGACGACTTACCGTCGTCAGCCTGCCGCCAATGAGCGAAGCGCGATAAGCCATGATGCGGAGGCCCAGCCCCTTGACGCTCTTTTCGGACGATGGCAGGCCCTTTCCATCATCCTCCACGGTTAACTGCACCGTTGCCTCCGGCGTTTCTTTCAAGTTGACTTCAATGCGGGAAGCTTCGGCATGTTTGACCGCATTTTGCATGGCCTCCTGGGCGATCCGAAAGAGATGCATCACCACGTCTTCGTTCCAATCCGAAAGGTGTTTCTGCCATTCGATTTCACATTGAATGCCGGTCCTTTCCTCGATGTTACGGGCAGTTTCACGAAGGGCCTCAGCCAGTCCCTCCACGTCAAAGCCAACGGTGAAAAAACCTCCGGCAACACTGCGCGCATTGCTCAAGGCCCGATCCACCATTTTGGCTATTTCTTTAATGTCCTCGACCTCATCGATGCCTTTTGCGGACAGCTTCTTAATCGCGAGATGTCCGGCAATTGCGATGCTGGTGAGTTCCTGACAGACAACGTCGTGCACTTCCTGGCCAAATTGCTGACGTTCGCGCTCGGTCAAATCGAGAATTTCGTACTCCAGCCGCCTGCGCTCGTCTATTTCATTTCTGAGCGCTTCCGTACGTTTTTGGACCGTGGTTTCCAACCCGACCAGCGCCTGTCGCAAGGCATCGAGTAGATAGATGACGATCAGAAGCAAAGTAAGGACAATTCCATCGTTCCAAAGTCGGATGGCTAAGCCTGGAGACGGTGCGCCCGCCAGAATGTCCCCCCCATTCCAAAGTATCACACTTAAAATCGCAAGGACGATGGCGTAGGTACGAGCGACATAAATTGTGGCGAAACCAATGGGCAAAACGTAGAGGACCGTGAACAGCAGATGATAATCGGCACGATAGTCGATCAGCCCAATCAGACAGAGAACGACCAGGCAGAGCAGGCCTGAAAAGAACTTACGCTCACTCTTGGGGTGGATGATCCAACTCTGTATCGGGTTCATTGTCTAAATAAAGCTGATTTTCATCGCCCGGCCTGGCAGCCAAATTCCAGGCAACGCCACCTACCTCATGGTGTTAACAGGCCCTACCGTTGGCGAAGCTGCTTGATGATGGCGGCGACAGGGAAGATCCAGTTAAATTGGGCGCGGTGGCGCTCGATGGGAGGATGGGCCGGATTGTAGCTCGACAGCTTGACGAGGTTTTTGTCGAGCTGGATATGCATGATCTTGCAGAGGACGCCCTCGTCCTTGAGATTGGCGATGACCACTTCGCCGTTGGTGGGGGCGGCGCCGGGGAGAAGAATGGCGATATCGCCGTCGGAAAACTTGGGCTCCATCGAGTCGCCATGCAGGCGAATGGCGAAAGCGCGCTCGTCTGAGACGTCGCTTGGGATAACTTCATCCCAGTCGCGGGGAATATCGCCGAGAATGACAGCTTGGGCCGCCTGAACCCAGGAGAGAACCGGGAGATTGCGCAGGCCGTAGGCGACGGCAACAGTGCCATTGACTTTGACCGAGGACGATTTTTCGATCAAAAAAAAACGGGTGCGCAGGGCGTTGCCCGGAGCGCGGCCACGTTCAACTTGGGAGAGATAGCTCCGGTCAATGTCAAGCTGCCGGGCCGCCTCGGCTTGGGTCAAATTCTGGCTGGCACGCCAGAAACGGAGCCGTTCGGCGAAGTTGTCATGATGGGGAGCAATCATAAGAGAGAATGTGCATTAAGCACTCAAAACTACACGAAGTAGAGCTATAAGTGGTAAAAAGTCAACTTATTTATGGGGTTTTTGAGTATTTGAATTCAAACTTGGGTGAAAAGCTGCATCCCATCCCATTACAGAATGGAAACTATCTGCATCGGCATTGAAAATCGGGTTGGTGCTCGCATTATTTTAGATATGCAAAAGCTATTTTCGGCTGTTTTCGTCACAGTTACCTTGTTCGGTTTTTCCACAGTCCTTTCCAAGGCGGAGCCACCCTACCACCTGACCACGGTGAGCTGGCTGATTTCGACCCAAAACAACATCGATGTGGATGATCGTTACGTGACACTTGTCGGTCATGTAACGAAGCAGTTCGGGAGCGAGAACTACTGGTTTACCGACGGCACCGGCTCGGTCCGGCTTGATAGTGCCGATTTCGAGCTGCCGATTGGGCCGAAGGTGGTCATCGGTGGGCGCATCGACCAGGCTTATCTCGGTTTCGGCCACCTCGAGGTTGACGTGCGTCGCTGGTACCTTGCCAAGCAGCCGTAAGACTGGCCCGAATGGCGTTTTGTGGTTGACCGTTGCTCGCCTCGCCGGGCGAGCAATCAAGCCCAATGGAAAATGTCGCTAATAAGCCGTTTTCGGAGGCAACATCATCTGCCAGACAGTACGGACGATGATCGCGAGGTCGAGCGTGAGCCGCCAGTTCTCGAGATAGGCGATGTCCGATTCCAGCCGCAGCGAGATGTCGTCTGGTGTCCTCGCTTCGCCGCGGAAGCCTCTTACCTGGGCGAGTCCCGTGATGCCAGGCTTCACCACAGAGCGGATCGGGTAGCTCGCGATCTGCCGGGCAAACTGTTCATTGTGCTCAATCAGGTGGGGGCGCGGTCCCGTCACACTCATGTCACCCTTGAGCACGTTGTAGAATTGCGGCAGTTCGTCGATGCTGAATCGTCTCAGGAAGCGGCCACCGGGATAGATGCGCGGGTCGTTCGCCGTCACCTGCCGCGTGGTGTCTGGATTATCAACGTGCATTGTCCGAAACTTCCAGATGATGAACCGTTGGTTCTGGAGTCCCGCGCGAATCTGTTTGAAAAAGAGCGGACCGGGTGAATAAAGACGCTGGATGATCCAGACAGCCAGGGCCGCTGGAGGTAAAACGAGCAGAACGACGGGCAGGGAGATGACGAAGTCGAGTGCCCGCTTGGCTATCCGGTTGAACGGATTTTCGAGCGGTTCCCGGCGCAGCGAGATGAAGTGGTACCCGTCGTCCTCGACGTAAATCACGGGATGGTTCAACTTTTCCTCGAGATTGTTCAAGATAAGCAGGCGGACCCCATGGCGTTGCAGCACGGACATCAGTTTCCGGTGTTCTTCCAAGGCTTCCGGGAGCTGAAGGAGAATGACCTGGGTAATTTCCCGTTCCTCAATCACTTTTTCCGCATCGGCAATTTTACCGAGAAAGGGAAAGCTATACGGGGCCTCCGTGCCGCTGGGGTCATCGCTTAAAATGCCCAGTGTGTCCATGCCGTAGATTTTCTTGCTGCGAAGCCAGTTTTGCAGCCGCTGGGCCTTGGGTGGCGTTCCGATCAGGAGAATCCTTCCCTTGCGCGCGCCGCGAAACAACGAGTGGGCCAGGATTTCCCAAAGATAACGGTTGGACCAGAGAAGCGTCAGATAAAGAAAGGGCAGCCATAGGCCCAGCGAAATGCGCGATATATAGCTGTCCCTTGTCAGGACGAGATAAAAGAAGAGCGCGCCCGCGGCGTAGAACGTCTGGTTCAGGCTGACCTGATGCTGGCTCAAAAAATTATTTCCGAAGGGGCTGGACTGCTTGCCGAGTTGATCGCGCCGGATTGATTCGATGAAAAGCCCCGCCATCATCACCATGGCGTAAAGCGGGTAGTGCCCGACCTGTTCCCAACTCAAGGAGACGAATACGGAAGAGACGATAAGGCAAACAGCCAGCGACCAGGCAATCAAGATGCTCTGGAGCAAAAGCAAGACCGTCTGAAGCCCGCGCTTACGTTGTAAAATCATCTCGGAAGAACGATACTAGTCTGAAATCTTTATCCTAATAGTTAAATTTTGCAATTGCGGGCAGAAGAGGTTTCTGGAGAAGAGAGAGCTAAGAGATTTTTAAGCTGTTTAGTATGTCGAGCAGGTTTTGGGCGACAGCGCGAACATGAAATCTCTTTTCGAAACACAGGCGGGCATTGGCCCGGAGTGAGTCCTTTTCGGCGGGCGCCAATGCAACCCAGCGGCGCAGGAGCCGGATGGTGCCGGGCAGGTCGTCGGTCTCGATCAGACCGGCGTGGTCACTGGAAATTTGACGCCAGATGTTGACTTGGTCGGAGATGAGAACGGGCAGACCACAGGCGATGGCTTCGACAACGGAAACCCCGAAGTTTTCCTGGTGCGAGGGAAGGATGAAGGCGTCGGCGGCGCGAAAGGCGCCCCACTTGAGGTCACCGGTGAGCATGCCGGTCCATGTGACGTGCGCTTCAAGTCCGAGCTGAAGGGTTAGTTCGCGCATGCGCTGGCCATAGGCATCGTCGGCGGGACCGGCCATGATAAGGTGGAGCGGCGCGGCTGGATGTTCTGGTGAGGAGAGGATTTCGCGGAGTGCGCGCAGGAGGAGGTCGCATCCTTTTTTTTCGTGGATGCGGCCAAGAAAGAGAAGAGGGCGCTTGGATGAGAGAGAAGAAAACTTTTGATCGAACGAGGCCAGGGCGGCATCGAGGTCGTCGGGTGGTGGGGCGATGCCGTAGCCGAGGACACGTTCGCGACAGCGGTAAAGGCGGAACGAATCCCGGGCGGCAAGGCATTCCTCTTCGGAGGTGAAAAAGACGGCGTCGGCGTCGCGGAGCACGCGGTATTCGGCCCACGGCCAGTAGAGGAGTTTTTTGAGGTGCTTGAGCGGGTAGCGGTGTTTGAACCAGGGATCGAGCATCCCGTGGGGGAAGACGCCGTAGTGGAGTCCTGTTTTGCGGAAGGCGCGCCAGACGGCGAAGCTGCCGTATTGCCAGAGGCCATTGACGAGAACGAAGTCATAGTCGCGGGCATGCCCGGTGAGCCAGGAAAGGATCCGAGGAGAGTAGCCATAGCCCGGGCGACCCGAGCCGAGGGGGAAGAGTGGAAAGGGGAAGTCGGGGACGCCGGGGGAGCCGGGGGCGTCGAGGCTGAGCACGTCAACGCAGTGGCCGAGTTCGAGCAATGCGGCGGAGAGTTGGCGGATGCCTTCGATGGGACCGCCTCCTTGGGGATTGACCGAGTGGATGACGTGGAGAATTTTCACGTTTTGCGCGCATGATGGCCCGGGCAGACAGACTCGCCGAGTAAAAACGGTTAACTGAATAGCTTGGCATGATCAGGAGGCGCAACGAAAACCGGATGGGGATAGTTTCGGGTTAACCTTACAAAAGGTTAGAGGTTGTCGGTACGACTCCAGGCGTTCCAGGCAAGTTCCCATTGCTGTTTGTCGGCCCATAGTTGGGCTTCGTAGTAGGCGATATGGGCGGGATGGTCGGGATTTTTTTCGATGGCTCGAACGGCGTCAAGGGCATCATCGAGTTTGCCCGCCTTGATTTCGGCCCCGAGGAGGATAAGGCCCGCAGCAGTATTGTCGGGGCTGGCATAGAAGGAACGTTCAAGGTCGGCGAGGGCCAGACCGGTATTGTCTGCGGGAAGAGTGGGAGGCGTGGCGTGGGCGGCCACAGTTTGCCAGGCGTGTTGGTAATCCTTTTGTTGGGCGTAGAATTGTGCGAGCCAGGGCCAGCCCTGGTTTTGCCAGTCGGTATTACCGAGAAGGCGGGCGCCGAGGTCGGCTTGATCGCCTTGATGCCACCAGTCGGCGAAGAGGGCTTCGCGCTGGGCGGGATTGAGGGTTTTGAGGTCTGGATCCATGGCGAGGAGGCGGGCGATGGCACTCTGGGCTTCTTTCGGTGTGGCATCGTCGAGAAAGATGAGGAGGTAGTCGGTGTTGGTGGCGGCGAGATCGGCGAGATCCTTGCGAACAAGGTCGTTTGCGCCCGACTGGCGGAGCATGTTGGTGAAAAGGTCGTGGCGCGACGCAGGGTCGCGGCGGAGAGCTTCCTGCCACGCATACATGCAGAGATCGGGCTGGTTGACGGAGAGCCAGATGACACCTTCGTCGAAGCAGTGTTTTGCCCAATGGGGTTCGAGGGCGCGGGCGATTTGGAAGTCGGCGCCAGCTTGGGTGAGTTGGCCCTGCTGGAAGACTTCGGCCCAGGCGCGCTGGAAGTAAAGGGTCCAGTCGATCGGTGCAATTTTGAGAGCCGCATTGGTCAATTCTTCAACCGCGTCGACATGTCTTTCGGCGGCCATATTGATGATGCGGGTCTGAAGCCGGGCGAGATCGGCGGAGGTGGGAGGGAGCCCGTTGCCGTGAAAGATGACGCCGTAGGTGGTGGCCCTAACGTTGCTGGGGGCCGGAAGGGAGTTTGCCAGTTGGGGGTTGATGTTATCTTCAGCGGTGGAGGCGACACCAATGGTCGCATTGAGGGAGGAGCACCACCAGGTCGCCACGACCATGATAAGCAGGGCGATGCCGCGGAACAGGAGAGGAATGGGACGTCGGAAGGTGATGAAGAAAGGTTCGACGGGGTCGATGAGTTCAGTGGTGGGTAGCGCGAGGCTGGCGAGAAGGAGGGCAAACCAGAGCGAACCAATGCGATGCCCGGAAACGTCAACAAAGCCGTGGAAGATGAACATGAGAACGGCGATGACCAGGGCACGGCGCAACGATTCGCCCCGTTTGTCCGGCTCGAAAGGAAGGCATTGTCGCAACCACCAGCCAATTCCCCCGAAGAGAAGGAGAACGGCGGGCCAGCCCATTTCGCATGCGGTCCAGAGCCAGTCGCTCTCGGGATGAAGGGCACGGTTTTGGTTGGCAGAATCCTTTTGTGCGATGGCAAAAAGGGGTTCGAAATTGCCGAGGCCGATGCCGAGCCAGGGGTTCTGCAGGGAGAATCGAAGGGCGTCCTTTTGGATGGAAAACCTGAAGTCGACCTTGCTGTCGGCAGTTTGGGAAATGCCCGCGTCGGGGTGACTTTGAAAGCGGGCGAGGGTATCTCCGCCGAAGAGGAAGAAGAGGGTGAAAAGGGTCAGGATCAGGCTAAGGCTAAGGCTAAGGCTCAAGACAGTCCATTTGGCGGGTTGCCGCAGGGATGTTGGCCAGAGATGCCAGAGCGCAATACCGGTGAAAAAGATGAGAATGCCAGAACGGGAGTAGCTGACGACAAGGGCCGCGCCGATGGGCAGGAGAGTGGCAAGCCAGAACCAACCGGAGTTGTTCCGCCTGCGCAGGCGGTCAATGACAAGGGTGTAATTGAGGATGCCGGCGAGCGCGAGCACGTTGGCGGTTTGGTTGCGATTGGGGAACCAGCCGCGGTTTTGTGCCTGCTTCCAACCTGGGACGTGCCAATTAAGAGTATAAGCGACGACGGCGATTGAGGCGAGAACGGCAACGCCAAGGACGAGCAGGTAGACGGCTTGGAGACGCTGGCCCCGGTTCCAGCGTTGGCTCAGGAGGTAATAAGCCCAGGCGAGGCCGATAAAGAGGAGTGCGCAGGCTTGGGCGGTGAGCCAGGGTTGCGGAGTTCGCGTGGCTGGCAGGGGAAGTTGAAGATCGACCACCAGGAGTTGACGCCAGGGCGGTAGGGGAAACCAGTCGGCGGGAAGATAGGCGGCGAGGGCGAGAAGAAAAAAAGCGGCGAAAAGAATGTTCGGCAGGATGCCGAGAGAATTTCGGGGAGGATCGATGAGGAGGATGAACGCCGTGGCGGCGGCGATGACGAACTGGGCGCCCAGCTCAACGGTGCCGCCCAGGGCCAGGGCCATAAGCGTGATCGCGATGACCCAGAATCGGGCGGGCGAAAGATCATTTTTCGTTCTTAAGGCGGGGTGCATGACGATTACGATGTGACCGGCTGACTAGCCTCACGTGGGGAAAGTTCTTCCGCCGACCGGAACATCGCCGCAAGATCAATGACCGGTTGCCGTGAAACGCCTTTACGGGTGGCCGGTTAGGGATGTCGAGGTTTGTCGGGGATTGGCCGGCCGGATCGATGTCAAAGGCTCAATCAATTGCCCGCTAAGGGTTGAAGGAACCTTGCCGTCA
Source organism: Methylacidiphilales bacterium (assembly GCA_021272315.1). Classification (GTDB taxonomy): domain Bacteria; phylum Verrucomicrobiota; class Verrucomicrobiia; order Methylacidiphilales; family UBA1321; genus JABDGH01. Next base: position 25,597 of record JAJSLI010000163.1, read on the forward strand.
ATGCCATAGACCGGCGGCCAGTAGTGCGGAAGCCAGGCCGTGCCGAAAATACGGTCGATTAGCGGAAAAAAGAACGCAAAATTGTGGTCGCGATGCTCGTCGTTGGTATGATGCCAGTGGTGGAAGGCGGGTGAGGAGACCAGCCATTCCGCGAATCCCAAGCGCCAGCGGATATTGGCATGAATAAAGAAGGTCCAGATCGTGCCGATAATCATAAGCAGCACAACGCCCGGGTCGAGCCGCCCGTCGGTCACTTGGGCCAGCCCGAGCAGATAGACCGGAATCAGTCCCGCGAGCCGGGTGAAGACAATATCTACCGGATGAGCGCGGGTGTTTACCAGCCAGTCCACATGTTCGGCACTGTGATGAATGGCGTGAAAACCCCAGAGCACCGGGTAGGCGTGCGCCGCCCGGTGGTACCAATAGGCGCCCAGGTCGTTAACCACCAGCATCAGGAGCAACTTGATCCAGAACGGCAAGAGGGCCATCGCCGTGTAAAATCCGCCGGGATCAGCCCCGTGCAAGACCCGCGCCAGCAGTGCCAATGGCATGGCAATAAACGCGGCCGGTAGCAGGCTGTTGAGGAAATACCAAGCCAGATCGACCCCTGTCTGGGGACGCCAGATTCGGGCGGGATGCAGGGTAAACAACCGTTCCAAAGGCACGAAAATGGCCACCAGCAGAACCAGCCAGATGGTCAGACGCATCACGTCGAAAGCAAGAACGGATAGGGACTTGAATACGTACTCCAACATGATGATTTTCGATGACCTGTCGGTCACGCGAACCATGCCGAAAGATGACGCCTTTGGCAACGACCGAATTATGTAACCGTTGACGGTCTCTTTTGGTACCGACGCCAAGCCCGGTTTCCGAGCAGGATCAACATCCCGAACAACATGGTCCAAGAGGCGGCGGTCGCTGGCTCGGGCACGGGGGTCATGCTTACGTCGGCCAAAAGCACGAAAGGTGGGTCACCTACGGGCCCGCCACCGGCCAGGAAGTAGAGCGTTTCCGTAGTGGCGTCGGCGGTAAAATCAAACGTCTGTGTCTCCCAGCCGGTAAATCCGTTGGGAAGATTGTTCGTCGTCGTCGTGGTTTGGCCCCCGACTAAAGTTCCCGATGTATCGCCCGAACCCGGGATGAAAACACCTGTCGATGATCCCAAAGCTACCGACATGTTTTCCGTCGTGGGAGTGTTGTAGTCGTATTGTTGGGCACCCGCCCAGTCGAATGTAACCGCGTAGGTTTTACCGTCCGTCAAACCGGTGACCACCTGAGTGAGGGGGCCTACCTCGACGACGGGGTCCAAGGCAACAACATTGCCCGTGTAGCCCGCTGGCAGGGCGAGGCCATTGGCGTTGCCGTTTGCCGGGCCCGCGAGTGCAAAATCATTAGTGCCGAACTGTCCCGATATCACTAGATCGCCTGGATTACCGCCCGTGAACACATAATTGTAGCCTGCGTTGGACCAATAAGTTAAAGTAGCGCCAGTGGCATAATCCGGGCTGCTCAACCCGCCGCCATTTGTTGAACTCGGGGCTGTGGTGAAGTCCTCAAAATCGCCATCCTGGAGCTGGCCAAACGAAACTTGAGAGGTGCCCAGATACAGGACTCCAGCAAGAGCGGTAACAAAAAAATATTTTATTAAATTGTCCACATTGCGAATTCGTTGTCTATTCATGCCGGTTAGCTGCTCTTTTTGGAGCATTAGTGTACCTTACGGTCACCCCAAATAGCTAGCAGGGAGCCGGGGTATGTCAATTTTTTTTGAGAATCATTTGCCAAGTCGGCGGGACGTCGGCCCCTGATCAGAACTGTTTCGGGCTTTGGCTGATCCAACGCGGGGCAGTCTGACGTTGCCGCTTGTCCTTCGTCTGCTCAAGCGAAGCGCATCCTATACCAACAATTTAGATGGCTAACAGCGAATGCCGCCAAGCAAGGTAAGCCGGAGTAGTGGGTGGGACGAAGCGCCGTTTTTCACGGAATCGACTTGATGAGGTCCCGAAGCTCCGGGCGCAGGGCGTGGCGATTGACCAAGACGAGAAGCCGATGCGCGGCTTTGCCGTGTCCGTTGGCATTGAGCGTGGCGGCATAGACGATGAGATCGGTCACTGGCACGGTGTTCCAGTCGATCAAGGCGTGATTATAGGCTTGGAGGGCGCCAGAGGGATCGTTGAGGCGGAGGCAGGCGAGGGCGACATTTGTGCGGAGGGAGAGGTTGTAGGAATCGTCGGCGAGGAGACTGACCGCTCGTTTGTGCATATCCTCGACGTGTTCGTTGAGGAGGAGATGGAGCAGGATGTCCTGGCTGGCCAGCTCGGGGACCTTGGGCCAGCGTGAGACGATTTGATCGAGGAGATCACACTGGGTCCGGAGATCCTTGTCTCTGAAGACCCGTATCAGGCCCAGGTAGGCGACGTTGGCGATGGCGGGGTTTTGCGTGAGAGCGCGGTAAACGGTGGCGGCACGTTCGTTTTGGCCGTGATTTTCGGCGTAGATGGCGAGTTGCAGGCTTTGGGCCTGGTTGTAGGCGGCGGCGGAGACGGCGTATTGCCAATGGAGTTCGGAGCCCTGAAGGTCGCCCATTTCGCCGGCGCAGCGTGAGAGGTAGGTCTCGACGAGGGGAAGCTCGATCGGGACGGTTGCGCCGCTGAGGAGGTTCTTGATGTCGTCCCACCGTTTGAGCGCCGCCAGGCAATCGAGGTAAGCGAAACAAAGGCTTTTGTCGGAGAGCGCTTTTTCGCGGGGAATGAGCTTGAGGACGCGCGCGGCTTCGCCGTGGAGGTTGAGCCATTCGGCAAAAGCGGCCTGGTCGGCCGGGGCGACGTTTTGATGTTCGGCCATGGCCTGGTCGATCAAAGTTTTGCGCTGACCGGGATGGAGCTTGATATCGAGATCGAGGGCGGCGAGGCGTTCGGTTTCGCCGGCGAGGGGATGGGAGCGAAGCCGGGCGATGAGCCGGTCAATTTCCGCGGGTTTGAGGTGCGGATCGCGGGCAAGGTACCACAGCGCCTTGAGGCCGGAATCGTCGTCGGAGGCGGCGAGTTGGAAGAGAGAGTCGACCCCCTTCTGGTAGAGGTAGGGGTTGGCCAGTTCCTGGGCCGCAAGAAAGAGAACGGCGGGTTTATAGGTCGGATCGTCGTTAACGGCGCGTGTGGCGTAGTACATCGTCTCGGTGGGCGTCCCGCGCTGGGTGTCCCAGCGGGCGGCTATCAG